>JAJQCJ010000106.1 GCA_021202775.1 Clostridiales bacterium
TATAGCATATCTGTGGCCGATGCGGTTAGGTGAGATTAAATCAGAGGTTCCCTAGTAGTGGAGCCGGGAGTGCCCTTGGCAATGATGGTGCCGCCGGAGACGGTCAGGGAACCGGCGCGAATCTCAATGCCGGTGTTCTCGCCGGTGATGGTGCCGCCGTTAATGGTGGTGGTGCTGTTCATTGCCGGAAGGTACATAGCCGTCTTGCCGGTAATTTCACCGCCGGAAATGCTGATGTCCGTGTTATAGTTTGAGCCATTGGTAGAGATGCCAAACACAAGCCCACTGATGGAACCACCCTCTACATTCAGGGTGTTTCTGGTGGTTGTATCCGTACTATCCGACGAATGCTTGTATATTCCAACGCCGCAATAACCGCCGGTGACAGTACCACTTTTTACGGTCACAGTTGCACCATACCAGATGGCGATTACAGCCGTGCTTGTAGCCTCTTCCGATGTTGCTGTGCTCTTTACTACAGTATCCCTGCCGCTGATGGTCACGCTGGAGGATGTCCCGGTTGCGTACACGCCATCATAATAGCCGCTGACGGTGCCGCCGCTGACATTCAGCGTACCGGCATTGCCATAAATGGCCCGATAGCCAGTAACGGTGCCGCCGCTGACAGCCACAACAGCATTCGAACCATTAATATAGATGCCATAATAGCCGTTGACAGTACCTGCACTTACAGTAACATTTCCGGCGGCCATAATGGCAGCGTTTGCCCTACATGTATAGCCGTCTTCACTGCTCACATAGGTCGAGCTGAGTTTGCCGCCGCCAGCAGTGTCATTCAACGTCAGAGATGCGCCAGAGGCTACATTGATCAGATAAGTCTCGTTGTAAGTCTCAGCACGGATGATGGAGCAGCCGTTCAAATCCAGAATCACGCTGCCGCTGCTGATGGTGATGCCCGCAGTCAGAACCACGTCCGCCGCCATAGTGACGGTGCTGTTGTTTTCACTGGCCTCCGAGATTGCTGTGGTCAAGTCCGTATAACTGGTGCCGCTCACAGTAGCAACCGCGGCTTCCTCAGCGATGGCTGCAATCCCGTAGTTTGCCTCTTCCTCCTCGTCGACGATAACCAGTTCTTCATCCTCAGCTTCGGCTTCGTCCTCAACTGCCGCAACCGCCTCAGCCTCAGCCGCCTCGGGTTCCGAGAACGTTCCCGCCGAAGTGGAACTCGTTCCCCCTGTTTCGCTTGTTCCCGACCCGTCTGATGTGTCGTCATCGTCCGCGGCGTAAACCGGCGTCACGGTCAGCGACATCACCATCGCAAAGGCCAAAAGCAGGCTCAACAGGCGTTTTGCTTTCGTTTTTACCATGTGTTTGATTCCTGCGTTTCCTGTTTTGAAATTTGGGGTGTGCCTCCCCGGGGCGCGGGGCAATCAGGGCGCCTGTGCCCGCGCCGCAGTTACCGGTTCCAATACCTCAATAAGCATCACTCCCGACAGCCACCCAGTCCTGCCTCAGGGAGAAGGGCATGAGACGGCTATTTTCTATATTGTACCCCCCGCCTATTTTGTCAATGGTAATCTCTTTCTTTTGGGGAAACTTTGAGACAAAAAACGCCCCCGCCACAGGGCGGGGGCGGGGGACGGAGCAGTTATGACCGATTGCGGAGGGGCGCAGACCCCTCCGTCTCCTTCGGAGACACCTCCCCGTTCAGGGGAGACAGGGGGTGTTGTAACCACCACGTCATCGGCTCCCCTGAAAGGGCAGGGCGCGCAGCGGACAACTTGCCCCGGCTGCCGGACAGATCGGCCCGGTCATAACACCTCATCACACGATCTTCCCATACCTGACTCCGTCCGCATCCCATTCGTCATTGCCGGCAGAATAATGACCAACCACCTTAATTCCATCCTCAAGGAGCAACAGCTCATACATGGAAACAACCGCCCCCTGTGCGCCATCCACTCCGCAGAAGTGCCCATCACAGACAATGATATTATCCGGCCGGAAGGGGCTGACATAATCACCGATGACATCCCCATCCCTGTGCGTCGTGTAACCGGTCACATTATGCAGGATACACCAGGTATGAACCCTGCGATTCTTCGCCTCCTCCAGGATCATGGCCGCTTCCTCATCGGAATACTCCACTTCCCTGATTTTCGACTGAACGTCCTGGATGCTTTTTCCCTTAAAGTATTCCACTGAATCAATTGTTTTGAATTTCATTTCTGCTTCACCTTTCTTTTGAACTATAGCGCTGTCCCTGTGCGCATGCCCCTGCAGGGGAGGCAGAGGGTTGTTATCATCGCAACGTCACAGGCATCTCACGGAATCCCAAAGAACCGCCTGCCGTTCTCCGTGGTGAGGCGGACGACCTCCTCCACCTCCATGCCCCGAATCTGGGCAATGCGGCGGGCCACCCGGAGAACTTTGGTGGAGTCGTTCCGCTTCTCCCCCTTCTCCCTGGGGTAGGGCAGCATATAGGGGGCGTCCGTCTCAATCATGAACCGGTCCTCCGGCAGCCAGGCGACGACCTCCGGGGCCTTTTTGGCGTTCTTGTAGGTAATGGAGCCGGTGAAGGACAGGTTCCAGCCCAGGGCGATGAGGGTTTTCGCGTCCTCCAGGGAGCCGGAGTAGCAGTGGTAAACCCCCCGGACGTTGGGGAACTCCCGTACCACCGCCAGGCAGTCGCCGTGGGCCTCCCGGTCGTGGACGATGACGGGCAGGCCCAGCTCCTCCGCAAGCCGGAGCTGACGGCGGAACACCGCCTTTTGCACCTCATGGGAGGGGTAGTCCGCCCAGTAGTAGTCCAGGCCGATCTCCCCGATGGCCTTCACCTTGTCATGGCGGGCCAGAAGGCGCAGGGCCTCCTCCGCCTCGTCGTCGTAATCCGCCGCGTCGGAGGGGTGGAAGCCCACCGCCGCGTAGATGTGGGGATAGGTTTCGGCGTAGGACACCGCCTTCCGGGAGGAGGCCAGGTTGCAGCCGGGGTTCAGGGCCAGCTCCACCCCATTGGCGGGGAGGGAGGACAGCAGGGCGTCCCGGTCGGCGTCAAACCAGCTGTCGTCATAGTGGCAATGGGTGTCAAAGAGGGGCATATTACTTCTCCTCCCCTTCCAGGGTCAGGGCCGGGGCGGGCACATCGGCGAGGCCGGCGTTGACATCGCCCTCCGGCGGCTCCGTCTCACCGGCGGCCTGCCGGAAGTCCGCCAGGGTCAGCAGCATCAGGTCCTCCCGTGAGGGATTCTCCAGAGAGGCCACCCGGTCGGACTGGACGCTGACCAGGGTTTCAAACAGGTTGCGCACGTCCCGGGCGTTGCCGCAGTTATAATCCCGCTCCTCATACAGGGTCTGGAAGAAACCGGGGGTGTAGTCCTTCAGCGCAGCCTCCGGCGTGTAGCCGTTTTTGGCGCACAGGCCGTTAAAAATGCTGTCCAGCTGGGGGCCGGTGTAGTCCTCAAAGTAGAAATACTTGTTGAAGCGGCTCTCCAGGCCGGGGTTGGAGGTCAGGAACCGGGTCATGGGCCCCTGATAGCCCGCCACGATGACCACCAGCTCGCTGCGGTGGTCCTCCATGGCCTTCAAAATTGTGTCAATGGCCTCCTGGCCGAAGTCGTTGCCGCTGTCGCTGGAAGCCAGGGAATAGGCTTCGTCGATGAACAGGACGCCGCCCAGGGCCTTCTGAATGACCTCCTGGGTTTTCAGGGCGGTCTGGCCCACGAAGCCGGCCACCAGACCGGAGCGGTCCACCTCCACCAGCTGGCCCTGGGGCAGGACGCCGATGGCCTTGTAGAGCTGGGCCAGGAGACGGGCCACGGTGGTCTTGCCGGTGCCGGGGTTGCCCATAAAGACCAGGTGGAGGCTCATCTCCGGCACGGGGAGGTCATTCTCCTGCCGGAGCTTGCGGATTTTGATCAGGTTGATCAGGCTCCGCACGTCCTTCTTCACCTTTTCCAGGCCGCACAGCTCGTCCAGCTGAGCCAAAAGCTCCTCCACCGTGGGTTCCGGCGGGGCGGGTTCCGCCTCCACAGTCGGTTCCGCGGCGGAGGCCGGGGCGGACGGGGCGGAGGTCTGGAC
>JAJQCJ010000111.1 GCA_021202775.1 Clostridiales bacterium
CTCCCGGAAACGCGTATTCCTCAAACTGATGCATCAGCATCCCCATCCAGCTGAAGATCAGAATGACCCGGAGCCTGTCCAGGTGGTAGCAGCCCCACAGCCCCATGACAAAGGCCAGCAGCACGAAAAGGACGCCGCCGATGTAATACCAGTTTCGTCTCCAAAACTTCATTTGATGAACCTCCTACAGAGCTTAATGTTGACAAATCTCTGTGATTTCATTATAATAGACGCAAACAAGCAAAGTCAACAGACTGTTGACGCTAAAATGTTTTGTAGACAACGCCGGTCCGTTTCTTTGTTTTAAAGTCAACAGTTGTCCAAAATTTGTTGAGGTGAATCAAAAAGATGGAAAACCAGAGGGTACGCATCAGCAAGGCCATGCTGAAAACGGGGCTGCTCAGGCTGCTGCGGGAAAAGCCGCTGAGCCAAATCACAGTCTATGAGCTCTGCAAGGTATCGGAAATCAACCGCACCACATTTTATAAATACTACGGCAGTCAGGAGGAGCTGCTCTGCGAAATCGAGTCGGACTTCCTCCATCAGCTGGACGAGGACTTAAAGCAGGTCATCACCCAGAGCGACAACGCCCTGCTGCTGATTTTGCAGCATTTGTACGACCAGCGGGAGCTGTTCTGCCTCCTGGTCCGGTCCGCTCCCACGCAGGAGTTCTCGGCGCATCTGTTCGCCATCCCCAGCATCGGCATTATTTTTCAGAATATGCTAGATGAGAGCAGCTACTCGGAGACGGAAGTGAAATATATCCGCCAGTTTGTTTTTCAGGGCACCTTTTCCGTCCTCTATGACTGGCTGAACAGCGAAAACCCGGAGCCGGTGGAGAAAATCGCGGATGTGCTGGGGCTGCTGAAAAGCAAATTGTAAATGCCTTCGAACCGGACCCTGTTGCAGGCAAATTGCCTCTTGACAAAAGTCGCTATATACCGGTTGGTGCCAATAGGATGGGCAACAGTCAAAATGTTATGACGGTATGCCAGCAGCATGGATGATATCCTGCGTGTGAAATCAGCAAGGAGGAGGGCATTGCTGCCCTCCTCCTCTTTCTTTTTACGTTGCAGGTTTTCCCTGGCCGTTTCCGTGTTCTGTGTTTTTCCCGCAAAACACAGTCACCTCCGCCCGCCGCCCCAGGCTGTCCAGAGGAATACCGTTCTCCTTCGGCACGCCGTCCACCAGAATCTGACAGGGCCCGGCGCAATGGACGCGGATGTGCAGCGTCTTTCCGGCGAGGCGCAGGGCGGCCCGATAGCCGTCCCAGTCCTCCGGCAGCCGGGGGTTCAGATACAGCCTGCCGCCCCGCAGCCGAATCCCCAGCAGTTCCTCCGTGGCCGTGCGGTAATACCACGCCGCCGCGCCGGTGTACCAGCTCCAGCCGCAGCGCCCCGCCCGTTCCGGCGCGGTGGACACGTCCCCGGCCAGCACATAGGGTTCTCCCTCGTAAACGCCGCTGTCGCGGCGCTCCGGCAAAAGGTCCCGCAGGAGGCGCCAGCCCAGCTCCCGCTCCCCCAGCCGGTAGCAGGCCCCGGCCAGCCACACCGCCCCGTGGGTGTACTGCCCGCCGTTCTCCCGGACGCCTGGGGGATAGCTCTGAATATAACCCGCTCCGCTGCCGGGCTGGAAGCCGCCCTGCAGGAGGGCCACTGTGCCCCGGTCGGCGTCGTGGAGGGCGGACACCGCCCGCAGCACCGCCTCCCTGCCCCGCTCCGGCTGGGGGTTCGGCGCAAAGACGGAAAAGCTCTGGGCGATGGAATCCATCCGGCAGAAGGGATGGCCCGCGCCGCCGAAGGGCCTGCCCTCATCGTCGTAGCCCCGGAGATACCAGTGTCCGTCCCAGGCCCGGTTGGCGGCCTGGGCCAGCTCCTGCGCCCGCCGGGCGCAGCGAACTGATCGGGCGGTGTCATGCTGCCCCTCCGCCACCGCCGCCCACCGCTCCAGGACCAGGGCGGCAAACCAGGTCAGCCAGACGCTCTCCCCCTTCCCTTCCGCGCCGATGCGGTTCAGGCCGTCGTTCCAGTCCCCGCCGCCCATCAGCAGCAGGCCGTGGCCGCCGGTGCCCCGGGTGACGACACAGTGAATGGCGGCACAGCCGTGTTCGTACAGGGTGGATGTCTCCCCGTCCCTGGCGGGGGTCTCGTAGCGCTCCTGCTCCTGGGGCCGGAGGGGTTCGCTGGTGAGCCAGCCCACCCGCTCGTTCAGGAGGGCGGTATCCCCTGTCGTCTCCACCCAACAGGACAGCGCGTAGGGCAGCCACAGCAGGTCGTCGCTGATGCGGGTACGGACGCCCCGCTCCGGCTCCGCCGTCCCTCTGGGGTGCCACCAGTGCTGCACGTCCCCCTCCCGGAACTGGTGGGCCGCCGCCCGCAAAATCTGCTGCCGGGCCAGCTCCGGCGCGGTGGGAATCAGGGCGCAGACATCCTGAAGCTGATCCCGGAATCCGAAGGCCCCGCCGCACTGGTACAGGCTGGTGCGCCCGAACAGCCGGCAGGCCACCACCTGATAGAGGCACCAGAAGCTGAGAGAATGGTTCAGCGCCCCATCCGGCGTCTCCAGCCTCAGCGGGGAGGCCAGCTGCGGCCAGTCATAGTCCGGTCGCAGGAGGGGCGGCATTCCCCCGTTTTCCTGTAAAGTGATAATGCTTGTCGTTAAAAACAGGCTGCCCCTGACCGGGCAGGACAGGCAGAGTCCCCCGTCCGGCAGCAGTTCCGGCTCCAGCGGGCAGCCCTCCGCCCGGAGCAGCAGCTCCACGCCGGGGAAATCCTGATTTGCCCCGTTCGTCAGGGCGATCCCGCCGTCCTTTTGCCGCATTCGTACAAAGCGGGCGTCTCTGCGCCGCTCTGCCAGCTGGGGCCACAGCTTCCAGCGAAGCCGCACCTGGGTTTGAAAGCCGGAGACGGTCAGACGGAAGGTTCTGCAATTCTCACGCAGGGGAAGCTCCGCCGTCAGGGAAATCTCCTTGCCGCCCTTCCGCTTTTGCCAGGAGGCGGTGGCGGCGCGATAGCACACCACCGTCTCCCAGCCGTCCCGGCGGGCGAAGCAGGAGACCTCCTCCCCCTCCGCCAGGAGCAGCAAATCCTCCAGCCCCTGCCGGGCCAGGGGATCGTTCTCCCAGGGGAGAAGCTGATTCTCCCTTGCGTTGCCGTACCACAGGTGCCCTGTGCCGCACTCGTCTGTCAGCCAGCCGAAGTTTTCATTGGCAAGGATATGGCTCCAGCGCCGGGGCGGCAGCGCGTTGTTCAGGGAGAGCCGGAATCCGTCCTCCAGCCATTCCCACCGACAGTCCCCCTCCGGGAGCGGGAGGGGAGCCCCCTCCGCCAGAGGCAGGGCAACCTCTGTCGGCAGCTCCGGCGCTTCGTTTTGCAGCACCACAGCGGCCCCGGCATAGAGGGGTGCCCACTGCTCCGGGGCGGCAGAAATCAGGTGCAGACCGCCGCTGCCCCCAAAGGTGGCGGGGATGTGGCGCCGCCGCAGCTCCCCGCAGAGCGATTCCTCCAGGGTGCCGTTTCTGTCCAGAATGACCAGGTCAAAGGGGTAGCCGCAGCGCACCAGCAGTTCATGCTCGGCGGCGAACCGGGCCAGCCGCCGGGCATCGTTCCCGCCCGCCTCGGTCACCGCAATGGGCAGGTCGCCGGAGATGCCGAAGGGCCACAGGTCCTGAGGGCCCTGTATCCCCTCCCCTGCCCGCTTTGTCCGCCAGTGCAGCAGGTGGGAGAGGAGCCGATCCGCCTCCTGCCGCTCCCGGGGGGAGAGGCCGCAGTGCTCCGCGAGCTGGAGGGCAAAGGACGGCTGCGGGGCTTTCAGGCCGCCCAGAATCCCTTCCGCGTTCCGCAGGGCCTGCCCCTCCTCCCCCACGGAAAGGGCCAGGACGAGCCGCCCGGTCCCCTTCCCCGGAATCTCCAGCTCCAGCGTCAGCTGGGGGTCGCAGACCGCCCCTGTGTGCCCTGCAGGCCGGTCTGCGTGGATGCGGGCGGTGTCCCAGCGCGCCACCGGTCCGTCCCACAGCGCCGCCAGGCAGAGGGCCTCCCGGCCCTCCCTGGGGCGGCGGCGGAACAGGACGCCCTGGGGGCGGGGTTCGCTCTCCACCGACAGCCGGGCGAAGGCCGGGTGGGCGGCGTAGGCGTCCTCCTCCAGCAGGATTGGTTGCAGGGTGCAGCGCAGGGTCATGGGGGATGCGCTGCGGTTCTCCATCCAAAGGGTGTGACGGGCCCCGTTCAGGCCGCTCCGCAGCGCCGCCTCCTGCCGGACGCTGAACTGCTCCCCCGTCAGGGACAGCGTGGCCCGCTCCTCCTCAAAGCGCCATTCCAGGCGATTATCCGCCTGACCGCAGGGAAAGACGGCGTATTCCTTCCCGTCCAGCCGGACGGTGACGTTCAGCACGCCGGCATCCCCCGTCACACGCTTTCCGGCAAAGGCGCACCAGCCCCCGCCCTCCGCCGTCAGCAGGCTGTGGAAGCTGCCCTCGGAGTAGAGATGGGCGGCGGGCCGCGCCGGGTCGAAGCCGGTGCCGCCCCGGGCGAAGGGGGCCACAGGCAGCTCTTTCGTTTTCCTCATGGGTTCCTCCCTGCGCCTCATGGCGGGGCCGGCGGGCAGTCGCTCCCCCAGCAGAGGGGCAAAGGCCGCCATGGCCGGTTCCCGCAAAAAGCGGCGCACAAAAATGTTCTGATGCAGCACGTTGTCAATGGCCAGCAGGCTCATCCCCTGATGATGCACCATCCAGGTGGGGACGACGGCCCCGCCGGGAACGGTCAAATCCAGCGCATCGTAGAAGCCGTATTGCCCGTTCATCCCCAGCTCGTCCAGCCTGCGGAGGTTCTGCGCCGCCAGCCGGGGCGTCACCGTCAGCGCCAGGGCGGAGGCGTAGGGGGCCACCACCCGCCTGCCCGTCTCCCGCTTCAGGGCCAGGGAGGGGGTGCCGTTGGCCTGATAGCAATAGCTGCCGTCCCCGTTCAGGGCAAAAAAGGCGGACTCGGAGACCCCCCAGACTCCTTTTTGCCTTCCCCGGGCCCGGTACTGCTCCGCCACGCAGAAGGCCAGCGTCTCCCGGAGCAGGGACCCCTTCGGCGCGGACAGGAAGAGCTGGGGCATCAGATACTCAAAGGCCGTCCCCGACCAGGAGGCCATGCCGGCGTACCGGCCGGAGCGCAGCAGCGCCCGGGACAGGTACCGCCAGTGCCGCCCCTCCACCTCCCCCCGGGCGATTGCGATATAGCTGGCGGTGCGGGCCTCGGAACACATCAGGTCGTACCAGCTGTTCGTGTAGCCGCCGCCCTCCGCGTCGTAGCCGATCAAAAAGAGGTGCTGCCCCTCGTCGTACAGGAGGGAAAAGTCCATCTCCTCCGCCAGACGCCGGGCCCGCCGGGCCAGCTCCGGCTCCTCCAGCTCCTGCAGCCCCTGGGCCAGGGCGATGAGGGCGGCGCACAGGTTGCCGCTGTCCACGGTGGAGAGGTAGCGGGGGTAAAGTGGCTCCGCTTTACGGGTATCATACCAGTTGTAAAAGTGGCCATGGCACCGCTCCAGTCCCTCCATGGCGGTCAGCTGCCGCTCAATGAGAAACAGCGCCCGGCCCCGCTCCGTCAGCTCCAGGTCTATCGCGGCCAGGCAGGCCGTCAGCGACAGCCCCATGTTGGTGGGGGACGTGCGGTGGGCGACCCCCGCCGCCGGGCGCTCCTGGACGTTGTCCGGCGGCAGGAAGTGGTCCGCCGGGGTCAGGAAGGTGTCAAAGTAGCGCCAGAGGGCCCCGGCCTCCTCCCGCAGAAAGGCCCGGTCCCCTTCCGACAGTTTGACGGCCTCCTCCGGGCGGCTCAGATACCAGGCCAGCAGCGGGGACAAAAGCCACAGCACCCCCAGCAGCTTTCCCGCCGCATTTTGCCCCAGCGCCAGCACCGCCAGCCCCAGCCCGGAGGCGGGCAGCAGCCTGTGCCAAACCGCCCACACGCCGGCGGTGTCCTCCGTGGATGCGCTGACTGTCCAGTCCAGCAGGCCCCGCCGGGTGATGCCCATCCGAATCAGGGCAGTCACCGCCGCCCAGAGCTGCACCCACGCCTCGCAGGGCAGCAGGAGGAACCGGGCCGCCGCAACCCTGATCGCGCCCGTCAGGCCGGAGACCGCCTTCGTCCGAAAGCGGGGAATTCCCCCCTTCCCCCGGCCCAGAAGGCGGGCCAGCCCGTGGAGCAGCACCCCCTCCACGCTGACCAACAGGGCAAGCACGGTGCCGGGCCAGAACACCGGTTCCTTTCCGCAGGCCCCCAGGGTCAGCGCCAAAACCAGGGCCACCGGTACCAGACTGCGCCGCAAATTGTCCAAAATCTTCCACTTTGAGAGGGCGTTGAAAGGATTTTCCACACGCTGTGCAAATTCATTCCGCACCGTTTTCCTAAGCCAGGGGAGGGTCTGCCAGTCCCCTCTCGTCCAGCGGTGCAGACGCCGGTACCAGACCAGGGCGGTTTGGGGGGCGCTGTCCAGCACGGGGCAGTCCCCTGCCAGGCCGGTGTGAAGGTATTCCCCTTCCAACAGGTCGTGGGACAGGACACACCCCTCCGGGAACCGGTGGTCGAGGCAGGTCAGGAAGGCGTCAATATCAATCAGCCCCTTCCCCGTGTAGCTGCCCCGGTCAAAGACGTCCCGGTACAGCTCGCTGGAGGCGAAGGCGTAGGGCTCCGCCCCTCCCTGTCCGCTGTGCAGCCGGGCAAAGGCCGTGGTTCCCTCCTCCTCCAGCGCCATCCCAACGGCGGGCTGCAAAATCCCGTAGCCGGAGCGCACCACCCGCCTGGCTTCGTCCAGTCTGGGCCGGTTCAGGGGGCAAAGCATCGTGGCGATCAGCCGTTCCGCCGTGTCCGGCAGCAGCCGGGTGTCCTCATCCAGGGTCAGCAGGAACCGGGTACCGGTCAGGTCGCCCTCCTCCCCCTCCAGCACACGGATGCCGGAGGGCAGCTTCCGCAGGAAGCGGGCCAGCTCCAGAAGGGCGCCCCGCTTCCGCTCCCAGCCACGCCAGCAGTTGTCCCGCCGGGCGTAGGTCGGTTCACGGTAGAACAGATAGAAGCCGCCGCCGTACCTGCTGTTCAAGGCGGCGACGGTCTGTTTCGCATTTTCGACCCAGCCCCGCCGCAGCGCGTCCTCCCCAAACGGGGCGTCCGGCAGGTCCGCCAGGATACCGTAGCGGATCTCCTTTCCCGCCCGTTTTGACACCAGCGCATGATATTCCAGCTTTTGGGCCAGCTTCTCCCCCGCCTCCCCGCCGATGAGGAGGGCGGGGATGACGCACAGGGTGCGCCCCTCCGGCGGGACGCCGTCCTCCAGCGCCAGCCGCAGCAGCGGGCGCACCGGCACCCACCGGAGCAGCAGGAAGTCCAGCCCCTGCTTCACCAGCTCCGAAAGGGGCAGCACCAGCAGCAGCCCGATCCACCACCGGCCCAGCAGAATCTGCCCCAGCAGCGCCAGCACCACGGAGCCGCCGGCAACCGTCAGCGGATACCACGCCCCGGTTCCGGGAGGCGGAAACAGCAGCTCCGCCACGGAGCGGCCCTCCCCCCTGGCCCGGGCCAGCAGTTCCTCCGCAAAGTCCCGCTCCCGCACCCGCTTCCGCTTCGCCGCCCGGGCCAGGGCGGCGCGGCAGGCGCTGCGGCTCTCCTCCGCCAGGGTCGGGTACAGCCCCGCCGGGTCCTGCCGGAGTATCCGCTCCGCAGCGCTCAGCTTTGCCAGTTTTCGGTCGAACTCCGGCGCGGCCAGCCCGTGAAACAGGGCGAAGGTCTGGCGCAGCTCCTCCGCCAGGGCCGCAAGGGTCTCCCCCTGCCGCCAGTCCGCCTCCTGCACCTGGGTACACAGCCGCTCCAGCACCGGCAGCAATCCCAGCAGCAATGCGCTGCCCAGCAGGGCGCACTCCGCCTCCGACAGCGGCGCGGCCTCCTGCACCCCCTCAAAAAAGGCGAGGCATCCGTCGCTGTCCGAGGACGTTTCCACCGCCTGCTCCGCCAGCAGGAGGACCCGGGGCCGGTCCCCCCGGTCAGAGCAGGCGGGCAGCCGCGTCCCCTGCTGAAAGTCCTCCATCGCCAGCAGCGCCCGGCTCTGGTAGACGGAAAAATTGTCCAGCAGCCATTCCGCAGCGGAGGGAACCTGCCGCCGGGAGGCGATCATGCGTTCCAGCCCCTCTATCCGCCTGCGCAGCGCCAGCAGCGCTCCCCGCCGGGCGCGGGCCGTCTCCCGGGCCGGGCAGGTCTCGTCCGCCAGGTACCGGGCGCAGGCCACCCTGCCTGCGCGAAAGGCATCCTCTCTTGTCATCTGTCATTCCTCCGGTTCCATAGGTCCCGCCCGGCAGCGCCCGGACAGGCGGCCAAATCCGCGAAAACACCTGCCACAAGTCTTTCCGGTTTTCCCGCCGTTATGCGCCGTGTCCTTCTTTTTTGCGAAATTTGAAAGGAAAACCCCTTGACAAGCACCCGGATTCAGGGTATAATAAGCACGTTGTAAAGCACGGCAGCTTTACAAATCGGCGTGAAGGGCGGCGGACACCATGGAACAGGCATTCCAGAAAACCATGCTTTTTGACTTTTACGGTGACTTGTTGACCGATCGCCAGAAAGAGTTTTATGACCTCTACTATAATGAGGATCTGTCTCTGGCGGAAATCGCGGAGAATGCCAACATCACCCGGCAGGGTGTGCGGGACGTCATTGTCCGGGCGGACGCGATTCTAACGGAGATGGAAGAGAAAACCGGCATCATCGCCCGGTTCCTGGAGGTGCAGCGCAGCCTGCAGGAGGTCAGTGCACTGGCCGACCAGATTGCCGAGCTGAACGACACCCGCATCGGGAGTCAGCCCCTGGCAGACCTCATCTCCTCCCTCCAATCCAAGGTAGAGGCACTAAAGGAGTAACCTCATGGCTTTTGAAGGTTTGACAGAAAAACTGAACAGCGTATTCAGCAAGCTCCGCAGCAAGGGCCGCCTGACGGAATCCGACGTCAGGGACGCCATGCGGGAGATTCGCCTGGCCCTTCTGGAGGCCGACGTCAGCTATTCCGTGGTGAAGGATTTTATCAACCGCGTCACCGAGCGGGCCGTGGGGCAGGACGTCATCTCCTCCCTGACCCCCGCCCAGATGGTGGTGAAAATCGTCAATGAAGAGCTGATCGCCCTCATGGGCGGGGAGGCCGCCCGGCTGAACATCGCCCCCAAGTCCCCCACCGTTGTGATGATGGTGGGCCTTCAGGGCGCGGGCAAGACCACCAACTCCGCCAAGCTGGCCGCCTATATGCGCTCCAAAAAGGGGATGCGTCCCCTGCTGGCCGCCTGCGACGTGTACCGTCCCGCCGCCATTCAGCAGCTGCAGGTGGTTGGGCAGCAGCTGAACATCCCTGTCTTTGAGCAGGGCCAGGGCGACCCGGTGGAAATCGCCAGAGCCGCCGTACAGCACGCCAGGGAGCATGGCAACGACATTGTGTTCCTGGACACCGCAGGCCGCCTCCATGTGGACGACGCGCTGATGGACGAGCTGAAGCGGATGAAGGAAGCCGTCTCCCCGGATGAGATCATGCTGGTGGTGGACGCCATGATCGGCCAGGACGCCGTCCGGGCCGCGGAGGCCTTCGACGCCGCCCTGGACATCACCGGCGTCATGCTGACCAAGCTGGATGGCGACGCCAGAGGCGGCGCGGCCCTGTCCATCCGGGCCACCACCGGCAAGCCCATCAAGTTTGTGGGCGTGGGCGAGAAGCTGGACGCCATCGAGGTATTCCACCCGGACCGTATGGCCAGCCGTATCCTGGGCATGGGCGATATGCTGACCCTGATTGAAAAGGCTCAGGACCAGCTGGATCAGGAAAAGGCCGAGGAGATGGAGCGGAAGATTCGCAAGAACCGCTTCACCCTTCAGGACTTCTACGATCAGATTCAGGAGACCAAGAAAATGGGCTCCATGAGCGACATCCTGAACCGGATGCCCGGCCTCAGCGGCAAAGTGGATGAGAGCCAGATCGATGAAAAGGCCATCGACCGGACCGAGGCCATCATCCTCTCCATGACCAAAAAGGAGCGGAACGACCCCTCCATCCTGAACGCCTCCCGCAAGCGGCGTATCGCCGCCGGCAGCGGCACCTCCGTTCAGGAGGTCAACAAGCTGCTCAAGCAGTTTGAGATGATGCAGCAGCTGACCAAGCGCTTCACCCGGGGCAAAATGCCCAAGGCCATGCGCCAGGCCATGAGCGGCGGCGACGTCTCCGGCATTGTGGGCGGCCAGAGCGGCATGGAGGGCCTGCTCAGCGGCCGCTTCGGCGGCGGCGGACACAGCGCAGGCCGTCAGCGCAAGAGCAACAAGCGCAAGAAGAAGCGCTAACCCCCTTCCCTGCTGATTTGCACAGCAATGTGTTAATCATAAATTGTGAGTAATCTTTGGAGGTGAATGATAAATGGTGAAAATCAGACTGCGCCGCATGGGCGCGAAGAAGGCCCCTTTCTATCGTATCGTGGTGGCTGACTCCCGCTATCCCCGTGACGGCCGCTTCATTGAGCAGCTGGGCACTTACAATCCCCTGACCGAGCCCGCAGAGATCAAGGTCGATGCAGAGCGCACCCAGGCCTGGATCAAGACCGGCGCACAGCCCACTGACACCGTGAAGCGTCTGCTCAAGCAGGCTGGCGTACTGTAATCCTGGAGGGATCGATCAGCATGAAAGAGCTCTTGATCTATATCGCAAAAAATCTGGTGGATAATCCCGATGCGGTTTCTGTCAACGAGATCGATTGCGACGGTGAGGTTGTTCTGGAGCTTCGGGTCGCCCCTGAGGACATGGGCAAGGTGATCGGGCGTCAGGGCCGCATCGCCAAGGAGATTCGCACGGTCGTGCGTTCGCTCGCCCAGCGGAACAACACCAGGGTCTCGGTGGAGATCATGGAATGACACAAAGCAGAGCCTCCGGCCGGTGGCTCTGCTTTTTTCCTAAGGAGTTGTGCAAGATGAAAACAGAAACGCTGGAAATCGGCAAAATCATCAACACCCACGGGGTCCGTGGGGAACTGAAGGTGGAGAGCTGGCTGAACGACCCGGCGGACTTCGGCGTGCTGGACACGATTTTCGTGGGTGAAAAAGCGTATGCCGTTCGCTCCGCCCGGGTGCAGGGCGTCCACGCCCTGCTGACGCTGGAGGGCGTCTCCTCCATTGACGACGCCCTTCCCCTGAAGAACCGGGTGGTTCAGGCCCGGCGTGCCGACCTGCCCATCGATGAGGGGGAGCATTTTGTGGCCGATTTGATCGGCATGGACGCCGTCAACGCCGAGACCGGCACAGTGTTCGGCAGGGTGACGGACGTGCTGGAGTATCCCGCTCAGGATGTGTACCAGGTGGCCGGGCTGGACGGGAAGGAATACCTGATTCCCGACGTGCCCGCCTTCATCCACGCAATCGATGATGAGCGCGGCGCCATTGTGATGACCGTGCTGGAAGGGCTGGGGCAGTGAGATGGGCTGCGCCATGCAAATCGACATCATGACCCTCTTTCCCCTCAGCGTGGACGATATGATGAACGAGTCCATTCTGGGCCGGGCCCAGGAGCGGGATATCATCAAAATCCAGTCCCACCAGATTCGGGACTACACCACTAACCGCCAAAACCAGGTGGACGACTATCCCTACGGCGGCGGCCACGGGGCCATCCTCCAGGCCGACCCCCTTTACCGCTGCTGGAAGCACATCTGCCAGGAGGCCGGGCGGCGGGTCCACACCATCTTCATGTCCCCCTGCGGTGTCACCTTCACCCAGCAGGAGGCCAAACGGCTGGTGAACAACTATGACCGGCTGATTCTGGTCTGCGGCCACTACGAGGGGGTGGACCAGCGCTTTCTGGACGAGTGCGTGGACGAGGAGCTGAGCCTGGGGGATTTCGTCCTCACCGGCGGGGAGTACGCCGCCATGGCCATTGCCGACGCGGTGTGCCGGATGGTGCCGGGGGTGCTGTCCGACCCGTCGTGCTACGAAAACGAGAGCCACTGGGACAATCTGCTGGAGTATCCCCAGTATTCCCGCCCGGCGGTGTGGCACGGCCGGGAGGTGCCCCCGATTCTGCTGTCCGGCGACCACGGGAGGGTGGAGCGCTGGCGGCGGAAGGAGTCCCTCCGCCGCACCAGAGACCGGCGGCCCGACCTGTACGCCAGGCTGGACCTCAGCTCCAAAGAGGACAGGAAGCTGCTGGCGGAGCTGGCAGAGGAGGAGCAGGAACCCGCCCCATAACCGTCAATAAGGCCCTTTG
Source organism: Clostridiales bacterium (assembly GCA_021202775.1). Lineage (GTDB taxonomy): Bacteria > Bacillota > Clostridia > Oscillospirales > Oscillospiraceae > Onthomonas. Next base: position 12,247 of record JAJQCJ010000111.1, read on the forward strand.
GCAGTACGCCAAAGGGCCTTTTGTTACGCTTTTCATTCACTTTTCCCGCCGCAGAATGGAGAGGGGCGGCACCTGCCGGGGCAGCCTCATCCGGTAAAGCATCTGGGGGGTGCGGGGCTCCTCCAGCATCTCCCCCTCCATGGTCTCCATCACGGGGGCGGTAAAGGCCAGGGGCAGGATGTCCGGGCCGATCAGCTCCACCCGCTCCCCGGTGTGGTACTTGTTCCGCAGGCTGAATACAGCGTTGCCGTCCTCGTCGCAGGACTGGCAGATGGCCACCACCTGAAAATTGCGCATATAGCGGTCATCCTGATAGTACTGCCCCGGGTCGCCGTAGTAAAAGCCGGTGGAATAGTGCCGATGGCTGACCTTCTCCACCTCGTCCCGCCAGACCGGGTCCAGCGGCTCCCCTGCCGCCGCCGCATCGATGGCGTGGCGGTAGGCCCCTGTGACCAGGGCGGCATAGTAGGCGCTTTTCGCCCGGCCCTCGATTTTCAGGCTGTTCAGGCCGGCGTCCATCAGCTCCCCCACATGGTCGATCATGCACATATCCCGGGAGGACAGGATGTAGCTGCCCTTCCCGTCCTCCTCGATGGGGAAATACTCCCCCGGCCGTTTCTCCTCCATCAGGGCGTAGGAGTAGCGGCAGGGCTGGGCGCAGGCCCCCCGGCTGGAATCCCGCCGGGCGTCGTTGGTCATGTAGTTGGACAGCAGGCACCGTCCGGAGTAGCTGACGCACATGGCCCCGTGGACAAAGGCCTCCAGCTCCAGCTCTTTGGGGACACGGGCCCGTATCTCCCGAATCTCCGCCAGGGAAAGCTCCCGGGCCAGAATCACCCGGCTGGCCCCCAGGTCATACCAGGCCCTGGCGGTCACATCGTTGGACACGCTGGCCTGGGTGGAGATGTGCCTCTGGACATGGGGGGCGTAGCGCTCCGCCAGCCGGAAGGCCCCCAGGTCGGCCACGATCACCGCCGTCACCCCGGCGTCCTCCAGCGTCTCCAGCCAGGCGGGGAGCTGGGCGATCTCCCCATTGCGGGGCATGGTGTTGATGGTCACATGGGTGGCAACCCCGTGGGCTTTACAGTAACGCACCGCCTCATACAGCTCGTCCTGCCGGAAGTTTCCGGTAAAGGCCCGCATCCCGAAGCCGGTACCCGCCAGGTAGACGGCGTCCGCGCCGTAGGCCACCGCCATGTGGAGCCGTTCCATGTCTCCGGCGGGGGCCAACAGCTCGACCCCGTGCCTCATGCCGCGTCGTCCTCCTCACCGGTAGCGGTGTCATCCTCCTCGCTGTCGGTTCCCGCCGCGGCCATCTGCTCCTGCCGGAAGGCCAGGAATGAATCATAGTCGCTGAAGAAATAGGTGCTGCCGTCGTTGCCCAGATAGAAGTAGTAGTAATCCGTCTCGTTGGGGTTCAGCGCCGCCTCAATGGCGTCCAGACCGGGGCAGCAGATGCAGCCCACCGGCAGACCGGGGTAGAGATAGGTGTTATAGGGGCTGTCGATGGCCAGATCCTCCGCCGTCAGGCTCTCCTTCCGCTCATCCAGCAGATACTGAATGGTGGAGTCCATCTGGAGGTAGCCGTTGGTCTCCGTATTGCTCTCGGAGAGGCGGTTATAGATGACGGAGGCGATGTCCTTCTGGTCCTGGCCGTCCGTCTCCTTCTCGATGATGGAGGCCACGATCATGACATCCTCCATCGTCAAATCCATCTCCTCCAGCCGGGCCTGCATATCCTCATCGAAACGGGTCTCGAAATTGGACAGCAGCTTGTTGATGACGCTGGTGGCCGACGCCTGCATGTAGAACTCATAGGTGTCCGGGAACAGGTAGCCCTCCAGCCGGTTGGCCCCTGTGGCGGAGACGCCGTCCAGGAAGTCGTAATCAAAGTCCTCCGTCTCGGCGGCCTCCATCAGGTCCTCCGCCGAGCAGACCTCGTTCTCCTCCAGCAGTTCAAAAATCTCCGCAATGGTGTAGCCTTCGGGGATGGTGACCGTCACCACAGAGCGCACCGGGGACTGGGGGCCGATGCTGGTCAGCAGGGCGCTATAGTCCATATCCGTGGTCAGCTCATAGGTGCCGGAGACGATTTTGCCGTCCTCCGCCTTCCCGGTGAAGGCCGCGAATATCTTGAACAGGAGGGGATACTCGATGAGCCCGGCCTCTTTCAGGTTCGCGGCGATCTCGTCGACGGTCTCCCCTTCCTCAATGGTGATGGTGGCGGTCAGCTCCTCCTTGTTCAGGGCCAGGAGGTCGTTGGCAAAGTCCCAGCTCACGGTGGCAATGGCATAGCTGACCAGCAGCACCCCCAACAGATACACCAGCGCAGTCAGGATGGTGGCCTGCACGCTCATATGCTTTTTCTTCTTTTTCGGTTCCCTGGCTGGCGGTTCCGGTTCCGGCTGAGGCGCCTCATCCTGCCTTACCACCCTTGTGGCGTCCGCCTCATCCCCGCCCTCCTGCTGAGCGGAGAAGATGCCGTCCTTCCAGTCAAAGGTAGGCCACTCCTCTTCCGTCTCCGGGCGCTGTTCCGGTTCGGTATTCTGTTCCGTCTCCGGGTCCTGATTGTTCCGCAGCTCATCATCTGCCATAGTATGCGTACTCCTTCAATCTGCGCGGCGCGGCGCGGTGTTTTTCGTTAGCCGTGATAGTGGATGCCCTGATGTACCTTCCGCTCCGCCTCGGGGCCGCAGAGCAGCTCCACCAGCTTCAGGCCGAAGGCGATGGAGGAACCGGCCGCCTCGCCGGTGACGATGTTGCCGTCAACGACCACGCTCTCCCCCACGCAGGGCTGTGCCCCGGTCAGACCGTCCTCCATGCCGGGATAGCACACCGCCCGCTTCCCTTCCAGCAGGCCCAGCCTGCCCAGGATGGTGGGTGCGGCGCAAATGGCGGCCACATACTTCCCCGCCGCCGCGGTCCTGCGAATCAGCGCCATGGCTTTGTCGCTGGCCAGGATGTTGTCCACCCCCACCAGACCGCCGGGGAGCATCAGCAGCTCCAGATCGTCAAAGGAGACCTCCTCCAGGGTGATGTCCGTCCGGACGGTGACGCCCTGGCCGGAGCGGGCAGTAGGTCCGTTGACCCCCACCAGCTGCACCGGCACGTTGGCCCGGCGCAGCATATCGCAGGGGCACAGGGCCTCCGCCGTTTCAAATCCGTCTGCCAGTAAAATGTAAACCATAGTGTATGCTCCTTCCTTTCATTGCGCTGACGCTGCCCGTTCCGGGCGGCGAAGGGCTCGCTGCAGCGGGGGAACCCCACATGGCGGCAGGGAATCTGTTCCTCCGGATGCCGACACTGCGCGGCAAACCGGGTGGACCTCCCGCTGCCGTCCGTCCCCTCCAATCCGATGAGCGCTCCCTGTAGGGCAAGTGCCCTTTTCCGGTCAGGCTTTCTATGGGCAAGTATAACACAGCGCCGCCGGAAAGTCCAGTGGTACCCGGCGTTATGGCGCCGCCCGTTTGGCCCGGTACCGCTCGCACTCGTCCAGCAGCTCCTCCGCGCTTTTCAGCGTGGCCGCCGTGACCATGCTGCCGCCGGTGAGGCGGGCGATCTCCTGCTTCCGCTGCTCCCGGTTCAGCCGCTCCAGCCGGGTGTAGGTGCGCCCGTTCCGCTCTCCCTTCTCCACAGAAAAGTGGACATCCGCCATGGCGGCGATCTGGGGCAGATGGGTCACGGTCAGCACCTGCTTGTGCCGGGCCACGTCCGCCATCTTCTGGGCCACCTTGGAGGCCGCCCGGCCGGACACTCCCGTGTCCACCTCGTCAAAGACCAGGGTGGTGATAGACTCGTTCTCCGCCAGCACGTTTTTCAGCGCCAGCATGATGCGGGCCAGCTCGCCGCCGGAGGCGATCTTCTGGATGGGCTTCAAATCCTCCCCCACGTTGGCGGACATTAGGAACTGCACCTCATCCATCCCCGTCTGGTCCATGTGAAAGTCGGCCTGCTTCGGGGAAAAGGCCACCTGGAACCGCACCTTGGGCATATCCAGGTCGGACAGCTCCTTCTGAATCCGCTGCTGGAGGGCGGCGGCAGCCGTTTTCCGGGCTTTGGACAGGGCCAGCGCCCGCTCCCTGGCCTCCTGCACCTGCACCACCAGCTGCTTTTTCAGCTTCTCCATGCGGTCGCTGGAGTACTCAATGTCATCCAGCTCCTTTTTGCACCGGTTCAGGTAGGCCAGCATATCCTCCACCGTGGCGCCGTACTTCTTCCGCAGGCGGAAGATGAGGTCCAGCCGGGACTCGATTTCGTCCAGCTCGCTGCCGGAGAAGTCCAGCCCCTCCCGCTGCCGCTGCACCTGCTCCGTCACATCGTCCAGGGTGTAGCGCACCTCGTCCAGCCGCTCCGCCAGGGTATTGAACTGCTCACTGTAGCGGCCAATGCTCCGCAGATGGTTTTCCGCCGTCATCACCAGGGAAATGGCCCCGTCCGTGTCGTCGGTGCCATAGAGGGCGCGGTAGGCGGCCCCGATGGCCTCCATCATCTTTCCTGCGTTGCGCAGGATGTCCCGCCGCTCCGTCAGGGCTTCCTCCTCCCCGGGCTGCAGGTTGGCCCGCTCCAGCTCGTCAATCTGATAAGTCAGGGTGTCGATCCGACGGGCCTTTTCGGCGTCGTCCATTTTCAAAGAGACGATCTGCCGTTTCAGCTCGGAGACCTTGCGATAGGAGGTCTGGAACGCCTCCAACAGGGGCTGCGTCTCCCCAAAGCTGTCCAGATAGTCCAGGTGGCAAGCGGGGTCCAGCAGCTGCTGCCCGTCGTGCTGCCCGTGGATGTTCAGCAGCTGCCGCCCCAGCTCCCGGAGCTGGGCCAGGGTCAGGGGCCGACCGTTCAGGCGGCAGCTATTCCTGCCGTCCCCCCGAATCTCCCGGGTCAGCAGGAGGCTGCCGTTCTCGTCCGGCCCCATGCCGTTTTCCCGGAACCAGTCCAGGTCGGGCAGGGCGACGAACTCCGCGCTGACCAGCGCCGACTGTGCCCCGGTGCGGATCAGGTCCCGGGAGGTGCGGCCCCCCAGCACCGCGCCGATGGCGTCCACCACGATGGATTTGCCCGCGCCGGTCTCGCCGGTCAGGACGTTGAACCCGCCGTCAAACTGAATCTCGGCCTGCTCAATGACCGCTATATTCTCAATGTGCAGCATCGACAGCATAGCGCTACCTCATCATTTCAGCATCAGACGCAGCTCGCTGCAAAAGCGCTCCGCGGCCTGATTGGTTCGCATAATCATGATAGCGGTGTCGTCCCCCGCCAGGGTGCCCACCATGCCCTCGATTTTCATACCGTCCAGGGCAGCGGCGGCGGCGTTGGCCAGGCCGGGCATGGATTTCAGCACCACAATGTTCTGGGCCACATCAAAGGAGATGACGCACTCCCGAAAGATATTCTTCAGCCGCACGTCCTGATTGCCTGCCTCCTCCGCCGTGGGGAGGACGTAGCAGTACCGGCCCGAGGCGGACTGGCCCTTCACCAGATGCAGCTCCCGAATGTCCCGGGAGACGGTGGCCTGGGTGCAGCGGATGCCCCGGCGGAGCAGGGCCTGGAGCAGCTGCTCCTGGGTTTCCATCTCCTCCTGGGCGATGAGTTCCAGCAGAATCCGCTGGCGTTCCTCCTTCATACCGTCACCCCTTACACTTTACCCAGTTTCTGGTCCAAAATTTCATAGAAGCTCCGGTCGGTGAGGCGTACCAGCCGCACCGCCTGGTTGGACATCCGCATCTCCACCGTATCGTCGCTGCTGAGCCGGAAGGCGCGGCCGCCGTCGGCGGAGAGGTAGGCGTTTTTCCGGGCCAGGTGGCTCACCGTCACGCCGATGATGCGCTCTCTCCCCAACACGCAGCAGTGGGCCTTCAAATCGTGGGCGCAGATGGGGGTCACAATAATGTTCTCCGCCGTGGGCTCCACAATGGGCCCCCCTGCCGACATGGAGTAGGCCGTGGAGCCGGTGGGGGTGGCGACGATGACCCCGTCCCCGGAAAAGCCCATCATCCTCACATGGTCCGCCGTGACGGTGACGTCGATTTCCCGGGCAACGGTTCCCTTGGTCACCACCACATCGTTCAGCGCCGTATCCCGGAAAATGCTGCGGCCACCCCGAAGCACCCGCAGATCCAGCATCATCCGCTTTTCACAGGTATAGTTCCGCTCCGCCAGCCTGGAGAGCATGGCCAGCTCGCTGCACTCCAGCTCCGCCATAAAGCCCACGCTGCCCAGATTGACACCGAGAATCGGAATGTTGTAAGGCCGGGCCAGCCGGGCCGCATGTAAAATTGTGCCATCCCCGCCGAAGCAAATCAGGAGATCCGCCTTTCGGAGTTCGGTATGAATGTCCCTGACGGTCACATTGGACGGCAGGGCAAGGGTCTCGTCCGGGCGGAAGGGCAGGCAGATGCTGGTCTCCACGCCGGACTCCCTCAAAATTTTGTCGGCGGTCTGCACCGCATGCAATCCCTTGTCCCGGTAGGGGTTGGGGCTGAGCACAACTTTCATTTCCGTTTATTTCTCCAATTCCGTATGAGATTCTCTGACCAGCGCTTCCAGATCGGGGACGCTGGCTGCTCCGCCTGCGGCGGACAGCCAGCCCAGGTACTCGATATTCCCCTCCGGACCCCTGACAGGTGAAAAGGTAAGGCCCTTTACGGTCAGATTGCTCTGCTCCGCGTGGCGCAGGAACTGCTCCAGCACCTCGACGTGTACCTTCGGGTCCCGGACGACCCTCTTCTTGCCCACCTTTTCCCGGCCCGCTTCAAACTGGGGCTTCACCAGGCAGACCATTTGGGCCTCTTCCGCCAGCAGCGGACGGAGGGCGGGCAAAATCAGCCCCAGGGAGATGAAGGAAACGTCCACCGACACAAACTCCAGCGGCTCCGGAATCTCTGCCCTGGTCAGGTACCGGGCGTTGGTCCGCTCCAGGTTCACCACCCGGCTGTCGTTGCGGAGCTTCCAGTCCAGCTGACCGTATCCCACGTCCACGGCGTAGACCTTCGCCGCCCCATTTTGCAGCATACAGTCGGTAAAGCCGCCGGTGGAGGCGCCGCAGTCCATGGCCGTCACGCCCCGGAGGTCAATGGGGAAGAGTTTCATGGCCTTTTCCAGCTTCAACCCGCCCCGGCTGACGTAGGGCAATGTCTTGCCATGTACCTCGATGGCGGCGTCCTCCGCCACCGGCGCGCCGCACTTATCCAGACGTTTGCCGTCCACAAAGACCTGACCGCTCATAATGATGGCCTGGGCCTTTTGGCGGCTCTCCGCCAGGCCGAGCTCGGTCATACGCACATCCAGACGCTTCTTAGCCACGCCCCATCGCCTCCCTGGCCGCCGCCGCAATATGGGCGGCGTCGATGCCCAGCATATCCCGCAGCTCCGCCACCGTGCCGTGGGTCACAAAGCCGGAACCGGTGTTTAGTAGTTTCACCTTACAGTTTCTCTCTCCGGTGGCCAGCTCGGAGGCCACAAACTGGCCCACGGAATTCGGCTCCGTCTCCTCCTCGCAGATGAGGACGCAGCCGGTTTTCGCCGCGGAGGCGCGAATCTTTGTGCTGTCCAGAGGAACCACCCGGTTGACCTTGATGACCTCCGGCGCAAAGCCCGCCTCCCGGAGCAGCTCCGCCGCCTGCAGCACCTCGCCGATCATGATGCCGTAGGACACCAGCGTCACATCGCCGCCCTCCTCCAGCACCGTCACCGTCTCGCCGCTGGTGTCCCCGTGGAACACCAGCTCCCCGCCCCGGGGGTAGCGCACCGCCACCGGGCCGGACACCTCCAGCACCGCCTGGCGCAGCATGGCCCGCAGCTCCGCAAAGCTGGAGGGGGCGAACACCGTCATGCCCGGCACGGTGGACAAAAGGGACAGGCCAAAAATCCCCTGATGGGTTTCGCCGTCCTCCCCCACCAGTCCGGCCCGGTCCACACAAAGCACCACATGGAGCCCCTCGATGGCCACATCGTGAATCATCATATCAAAGGAGCGCTGCAAAAAGGTGGAGTACACCGCAAACACGGGGATCAGACCCTGACTGGCCATGCCCGCGCACATGGTCACCGCATGGCCCTCCGCAATCCCCACGTCAAAGAAGCGCCTGGGGAACCGTTTGGCAAACTCACTGAGGCCGGTGCCGGACTGCATCGCCGCCGTGACGGCGCAGACCCGTTCGTCCTCCTCCGCCAACTGGCAGAGCGCCTCGCCGAATACGGCGGAAAAATTGGGGCCGCCCTGGCAGAGGGGTTCCCCCGTGGCGACGTCGAAGGGTGAGACGCCGTGGAACTTGTCCGGGGTGCGCTCCGCCGGTGGATAGCCCTTTCCCTTTACGGTGCGTACATGGAGCAGCACCGGCCCGCTGAGGCTCTTGGCCCACTTCAACAGCCGGGTCAGCTCCGACAGATCGTGTCCGTTCACCGGGCCGAGGTAGGTGAAGCCCATATCCTCAAAGAAGCTGGAGGGCAGAAGCGTCCCCTTGATATCCTTCTTGATTTTGGAGGAGACATTATAGACGCTGGCACCGACAGGGGTTTTCATCATCACGTTGCGGTAGCCCCGTTTCAGGGCCAGGTACCGGGGGCGGAGATGTTGCCGCGCCAGCAGCTTGGAGACGCCCCCCACATTCCTGGTGATGGACATCCCGTTGTCATTCAAAATGACCAGCATGTTTTCACCGCTGGCGCCGGCGTCGGACAGCCCCTCATAGGCCAGCCCGCCGGTCAACGCGCCGTCGCCGATCAGCGCAATCACGTTGTAATCCTGATGGAGCAGGGTGCGGGCCCGGGCCATCCCCACCGCCACAGACACCGAATTGGAGGCATGGCCCGCGATAAAGGCGTCGTGGACGCTCTCCTTCGGCTTCGGGAAGCCGGAAATGCCGCCGAAGGAGCGGAGGGTGTCCATCTCCTCCTCACGGCCTGTCAAAATCTTGTGTACATAGCACTGGTGCCCCACATCAAAGACCAGGCGGTCCTTCGATGTGTCGTATACCCTGTGAATGGCCACCGTCAGCTCCACCACGCCCAGATTGGAGGCCAAATGTCCGCCGGTCTGGGATACCGACGCAATCAGTTTCTTCCGTAATTCCTCACAAAGTGCCACGCCTTCCTGGTCTGTCAACTGCGACAAATCATAACGGTTTCCGTTTTGCAAAGCGTCACAACCTCCCTGTTTTTTCTGTCTCAACCGGCCAGATGGCGCTCAGATTGCAATCACATGGGTGCCAACCAGGGCAACCGCGATTCCAATCAACGCGCCGAAAAATACCTGTAAAGGTGTGTGGCCTAACAGCACCTTTAGCTGCAATGCCTGTAGTTCCGGGGTCATATTGTTCCAGTTTTGCAGGATCAGATTGATGGCCTTCGCCTGCTCGCCGGACTGCCGCCGCACATTGCAGGCGTCGTACATGACCACGATGGCCAGCACACAGGCGATGGCGAACATGCTGGAGTCGAACCCGTACAGAATCCCGGTGGTGGCCGCGCAGCAGGTCACCATCGCCGAGTGGGAGCTGGGCATACCGCCGCTGGCCAGCACCCGCCGGAGGGTCACCCTCCCCTCAGTGACGAGCTGGATGACACCCTTCGTCACCTGGGCAAGAAACCATGACAGGACAGAGAACACCAGAATTTGATTCCCAAATGTGATGCGAAGCATTCGGTTTTCCCACCTTTTCTTCTTTTTCTTACATCTGCCGCTCCGACAGATACCCGGCCAGCTCCTGCAAAAAGGCCGGATGGGCAAACACAGGGTCAATCGCTTCCTGAGCCTGAGCCGTCAGCCGGGTCACACGCTCCCGGCAGCCTTCCAGCCCCAGCAGCGAAACATAGGTGGATTTTCGCAGGACCGCGTCATTCCCCACGGGCTTCCCCATGGTCTGCGCCGTAGAGGTCACGTTCAGCATATCGTCCCGAATCTGGAAGGCCAGGCCGATGGCGTCCGCATAGGCCCGGGCCGCCCCGGCCTGGGGGCTGTCCTTGGGCAGCCCCGCCGCCAGCACGCCCATCTCACAGGCGGCCCGCAGCAGGCAGCCGGTTTTCAGGCCGTTCATATAGGCCACCTGCTCCAGGGAGAAGGTTTGGCTCTCCCCTTCCTTGTCCAGCTGCTGGCCGCCGCACATCCCCAGGGGCCCCACCGCCTGAGCCAGGGTCAGGGCGCACTCCGCCCGGACCTCCCCCGGCAAATCGGCGGATAGAATCGTCTCAAAGGCAGCGGCCTGCAGGGAGTCCCCGGCCAGGGTGGCGGTCATCTCCCCATAGACTTTGTGATTGGTGGGTTTGCCCCGGCGCAGGTCATCGTTGTCCATGCAGGGCAGGTCGTCATGAATCAAAGAGTATGTGTGAAGCATTTCCACTGCACAGGCAAGCGGCATGGCCGCGTCGGCTTTGCCCCCCGCCGCTTCGCAGAATTTCAGCACCAGCACTGCCCGGACGCGCTTGCCTCCGGCCAGCAGGCTGTAGCGCATGGCGTCCAGCAGGTACTTCTGGGGCACGTCCGCCTGAAAGTAGCCCGCCAGCGCCTCCTCCACCTGCCCCCGGCAGGTTTCCAGCTCCTGTAAAAACGTCATGGGTCACTCCGTCCCTTCCAGCGGCTGGGCCACCGGTGCGCCGTCCTCTCCTTTGGAAAGGCGCACCACCTTCTGTTCGGCCTGGTCCAACTGCTTCTTGCAGGAGGCCACCAGTTTCGTCCCCTCCTCAAAGAGGGCCATGGACTGCTCCAGCGGCGCATCCCCCCGCTCCAGGGCGGTGACGATCTCCTCCAGCCGGAGGAGGGATTCTTCAAAGGTCTTTTTCTTGCCTGCCATGGTCAGACAGCTCCTTTCCGGCCCTCGCTCACCGCCGTTACCACAGAGGTGAGGGTGCCATCCGATAGCGTGGTATCAATTTGTTCGCCTACGGCGGTCTCCCGCACGGAGGTCATGGCGCCGGCCGCGTTCCGGGTCACGGAATAGCCCCGGGACAGCACCTTCAGCGGGCTCATGGCGTCCAGCCCGGCGGTCAGGGCGGCGAGGCGCACCTGCTGCCGGTTCAGTGTCTTTTCCCCCGCGCTGGTCAGCCGCTCCGTCAGCCGGTCCAGCTCCATCTGCTTGCTCTCCAGCAGCAGGCAGGGATTTTTCAGCGCCTGGGAGCGGTCACAGCGGTCCACCGCCGCCCTGGCCTGCTGCAAGCGCCGGAGCAGCGCCTGCCGCTGCCGGGCGTCCAGCTGGGTCAGGCCGCTGTAGACGTCCTGCCAGTCGGGCACCGCCAGCTCCGCCCCGTTGGAGGGGGTGGCCGCCCGGCGGTCTGCCACGAAGTCGGCGATGGTCACGTCCGGCTCATGGCCTACGGCGGAGATAATGGGCAGCTCAGAGGCGTAGATGGCTCTGGCCACCCGCTCGTCGTTGAAGGCCCACAGGTCCTCCATGCTGCCACCGCCCCGGCCAACGATCAGCACATCCGCCACCTGCCAGCGGTTGGCATAGGCGATGGCAGAGGCGATCTCCGCCGGGGCCTCCGCCCCCTGCACCCGCACCGGCAGCAGCCGCACCTCACAGAGGGGCCAGCGTGCCCGCAGCACACGGATGATGTCATGCACCGCCGCACCGGCCTCAGAGGTAACGACGCCGATCCGCTCCGGGATGGCGGGCAGCGGCTTCTTGTGTTCCTCCGCAAAGAGTCCTTCCGCCCCCAGCCGGGCCTTCAGCTGTTCAAAGGCCACATACAGCTCCCCAATGCCGTCGGGGCTCAGGGCCTCCACGTAGAGCTGATAGACCCCGTCCCGGGGGTACGCCGTCACCCGGCCGAAGGCGATCACCTTCATGCCGCCCTCCGGCTGGAACCGCAGGCGGGAGGCGGCGGAGCGGAACATGACGCATTTCAGCGCGCCTCCCTCGTCCTTGAGGGAAAAATAGTGGTGGCCGGAGGGGTAGCGCTTGTAGTTGGAGATCTCCCCCCGGATATAGATGCGGCCAAGAAATCTGTCCTGGTCCAGCATTCCTTTGATATATTGATTCACCTGAGAGACGGAAAAAATTTCCTGTGCTGCCATACTCAGTCCCCATTCAACTGTCGGTCGGTTAAAATTGCAATGCCCATGGCGTTGTCTGTGGAATACTGCGGCTGGGCAAAGACGGCGCCCTCCATCACCTTCCGCAGCAGGCTGTTGGAGGCCACGCCGCCGGAGCACAGCACCGGCAGGCCCGGATAGCGACCCCTGGCCCGGTCTGTGACGGTTCGCACCGTTTCTGCGATGGTCAGCAGGGTGAAGCGGGCGACGTCGCAGGGCGCCCTGTGGCGCTGCATCATCTCCTTCGCCTTGTTCTCCATACCGGAGAGGGAGAAGCGCAGCGTATCGTCCACCTTCACTTTGAAAAACCCCTGGCTGCCGGATTCCTGACTGAGGGCGTCCAGCCCCTTCCCTGCCGGGAAGGGAATCTCCAGCAGCCTGCCAGTGCGGTCGATGAGCTGCCCTGCGGACAGGTCCGTGGTGCCGCCGATGCAGGACGCTGTCACGCTTCTCCCCTTCGGCTCCACCAGCAGCAGCTCCGTGGTGCCGCCGGACAGGTGCCAGGCCAGAAAGGGCTGCTCCAGCAGCTCCATCTGCCCGGCGGACCAGCAGGCCGCCGCCAGATGCCCCTCCTGATGGGAGAAGCCGTAAAAGGGCACGTCCAGCGCCGCCGCCAGGCTCCTGCCCTGGGACTCCCCCGCTAAAAAGCAGGGCATATAGGACCCTTCCACGCTCCGGGGCCGGGTGCTGGCCCCTACGGCCACAATCGGCTCCTCCAGCCAGCCCGCCTCCCGCAGCGCCCGGATGCGGTCGGGCAGCCGCTTCACGTGCTGGAACAGGGCGTCGCTCTGCCGCAGGCCCATGCCGCCCTCCGGCACCGTCAAAAGCCGGCCCTCGTTCCGTCCCGTTCCGTCGGGGCGGTACACCGCCGCGGAGGTGGTATAATTGCTGGTGTCGATGCCCAGACAGACGCTCATGACCGCTGGGGCTCCGTCGCTTCGCTGCGCACAAAGGTGCCCAGCACGCCGTTGAGGAAGGACACCACCTTTTCGTCCTCATAGCGCTTGGTCAGTTCAACTGCCTCATTGATGGCGGCCCTGTTGGGCACGTCCGGCATATACAGCACCTCAAACATGGCCACCCGCATAATGGCCGCCGCCACCCGGGGGATGCGCTCAAACTTCCAGCCGATGGCGTACCGGGCGATGTAGGAGTCCAGCTCATAGCCATGCTCCCCCACGCCGGTGACCACCCGGCGGATATAGGCCAGCTGGGCCTCGTCCGGAAACTCCTCATACAGGGGGGCGTCCTTGGCGAGGACAGCAAAGTTTTCCTCTGTCAGCTGATCGTCCAGCAGCTGCTGGGCGGACAGGCCGCTGAACCCCAGCTCATAGGCGAGATGCACCGCGATTTCTCTGGCAGTCGTTCTGGTCATCGTATTGCTCCATTCTGCCGCTTTCAGTTTCCCGCACGCTGTCGCCCTCCGGAAACGGCAAAAGAGGACGGCGGGACAGGGTCCCCGGCGGCGGGCCCCATCGGGCGGCCCGCAAAAAAGCCCGGCAAAACCCAGTTTACATTTTCTTCATTATACACTATAAAGAGCGTTTTATCAACCGCCTATTTGCACGAACTTCCCACTTTGTGGATGCACGACGGAAGGCACCTGTCCAGCCGCAACCGTCTCCCTCCAGGGGGCGCGTCTGTCAAGTGCCTTTCCCTGTCCCCGCTTCGCTGCGGAGACCCTCTCTTTCCCCGTTCAGCGGATGAAGTCCACCTTCATGCCGGTGCGGGGCTTTGCCGCCAGGGGCCCGTCATAACAGCCGATGGCCAGTGCGCCGCAGATCGTCTCGTCCGCGCCCAGGCCCAGAGGCTCCAGATACTCCCGAATCATGGGATGCTCGTCCAGCCAGTGGAGCTGGTTGATCCAGCAGGTGCCGATGCCCAGGCTGGTGGCCTCCAGCATCATGTTTTGCAGGGCGCAGGCGGAGTCCGCCATGGCGTTGGGATACCCCCGCCGGTTGGACACCACCACCAGAATGGGCGCCTTGTAGTCAAAGGCATAGGTGCCCAGCCGGGACGCCTTAATGGAGTTTTTGATGCTGGCGTACAGATCCTCCGTCAGCTCCATCCGGGCGAAGGCAGACTGCACCCTGGCCCGCAGCTCGCTGCGCACCTTCTCCTGCGTGATGACCATGAAGTGAACCGTCTGGCAGTTCCCGCCGGTGGGGGCCCAGCGCCCGGCCTCCAGAATGTCCGCCAGCTGCGCCTCCGACACCTCGTCATAGTTGTACTTCCGCACGGAACGGCGGTTCATAATGGTTTCCAGCATGGTATTCACGGCTGCCTCTCCCCTTCTGTATCGGATACGCCCTCAGGGCTGATTTTCTCTTTTTGGTATTATAGCATGGCCGCCCCTTCCCTGCAAGCGGAAAATCGGCGGCGGCGGATTCCTTAGACAAGGAAGGAGGAGGGAAACAGGATTTGCGCTTCCGGCGGGCGTCCGTTCCTTAAGCGAGAAAAGAGAAAGGAACTACGCTTTGCCTGACCGGGGGACCGTTCGTTCCTTAGATGAGGATAC
>JAJQCJ010000014.1 GCA_021202775.1 Clostridiales bacterium
ATAGTTCAGCATATTGATGAGGGGCGTCCCCTGGGCCATGAACACCATCAGCAGGGCGATATAGCCCCCGGAGTAGGCCAGCAGCAGGGTGGTGGTCATGGTGCCCATGGCGGCCCTGCCCACCTGAATGCCGGAGCGGGCGGCCTCCCACCGGGACAGGTCGGGCCGCTTCTGCACCACCTCGTTGACGGCGGCGGTGATGTCCACCGTCAGGTCCATCAGCGCGCCGGAGGAGCCCACAAAGATGCTGGCCATAAAGATGCGGGTCAGGTTCAGATTCTCATAGCCGCTGTAGAGCAGCGTCTCGGAAAACGACATCACTGCCCCCTGAATCTGGAAGGAGGACGTACACAGGACCCCCAGCACGCAGGTCAGCGCGATGCCCGCAAAGGCGCCGGTGACGGCGGCCAGGCACCGGCGGTCAAAGCCGAACACCAGGGCAATGATCATCAGCGTCAGCCCCACGGTGATGGCGCCGCCGATGAGGATGGGGTCCACCCCCTTGAGGCAGCAGGGCACCAGCACCTTCCAGATGGCCAGCACCGACAGCAGAAAGGACAAGATGGCCCGCACCCCCGTCCATCCGGCGAACAGCACCAGGAACAGGAAGAAGGCCGCCAGCAGCAGGATTTCCAAATCCAGCCGGTAGTGGTCGATCATGCTGACCGACGCCACCTCGTCCCCGTCCAGGCTGACCAACACCAGCGCCCGGTCGCCCTCCTCATAGATTTTATCCTGCTCCAGGGAGCCGCTGAGCAGGTTGGTGGCCCAATAGGTCTCCCCCTTATGGCTGCCCCCCAGCAGCGTCACCTGACAGCTCTGGTCGCCGGACTGCACCAGTCCGGTGTTGATGACGGTGGAGTTGTCCACCGCCACCACCCGGGCCGGCACCCGTTCGCCGCCGTCCCGGTAAGCCGCCCCTGCTTCCTCGAAGCCGGTGGGCACCAGCGCCAGGACGACGATCAGCACCGCGCACACTAGGATGGAGGCCCAGGTCTGCTTCTCTTTCCCTTTTGACATAGCTTGCAACCTTTCTGATCGTAACAAAGAGGGCTGCGGCCCCCTGGGGATACCCGCCGCTTGGCGCAGCGGAAGCTGTATCTTGCAGGACGGAGGCCGCAGCCGGTGAATGGAGAATGTGTGTGTACTGCCCCTCAAATCAGGTCAGGTCGGTGAGGCCCAGAATGCTGATGAGCTTGTCGTGAATGTCGGTGTTGTCATAGGAGCCGGCGAAGGTCTCGGCGCCGACGCCCTGGGCGAACACTGCCGCAGGCAGGCCGGTGTGGGCGTAGGAGGAGAAGTTGATGCCGGACTTGTTGTTCAGCAGGTGGGTGACGGTGACAGAGAAGGGGGTGTAGGTGCCGTAGCTGATGTACTCACCCTCGGTCTGGACGGTGTTGCCCTCGGTGTCGGTGGCGTAGCCGTCCATGGTCAGCTCATAGGCCTCCTTCAGCTGCTCCACCTCGTAGTCGGTCAGCACCAGGGTGTCGTTGTCGTCCTCGGTGGCGTTCTCCGGCAGAATCAGGCCGAACAGCTCCTCCACGTCCGCCATGGCGGTGGTGAAGTCGGTGCCGTTTTCGATGTAGCCTTCCACATAGTCGGAGTCGTACTTGGCGAAGGAGATCTCCTGATCCTGAATGTTGTCCAGATAGGTGTCATAGTCCGTGCCCGCGAAGCCGATGGACAGACCGCCGGTCTCATGGTCGCCGGTGACGATGATCAGCGTCTCGTCCGGGTGCTCCTCGGCGAAGTCAATCGCCACCTGCACCGCGTCCGCCAGGGCCAGCACGTCCTGCACCACAGTGCCCGCGTCGTTGGCGTGGCAGGCCCAGTCGATCTTGCCGCCCTCGCACATCAGGAAGAAGCCGCTGTCGTTCTCCAGCACCTCGATGCCCTTGGAGACGTAGTCCGCCAGGGACCACTCGTCGTCCTCACGGTCGATTTCGTAGCTCAGGGAGTCGCTGTCCGCCAGGTTTTCTGTGACGATGATGGTCTTGCCGTCCTCAGCGGTGACCTCCTCGGCCTCGGCCTGGGTGCGCACCACGTTGTAGCCCGCTTCCGCCGCCAGCTCGTACAGGTCGGTCTGCTCGCCATCCGCGCCGGTGGTCTGGAGCAGGCCGCCGCCGGCGAAGTAGTCATAGCCGCTGTCAATCAGCTCCAGTCCGATCTCATAGTAGCTGTTCCGGCTGGCCTGGTGGGCGTAGAAGGCCGCCGGGGTGGCGTGGTTCAGGTTGACGGAGGAGATGACGCCGATCTTGTAGTCCGTCTCATCCCGAAGCTGCTCGGCGATGGTGGTGTAGCTGACGGTCTTGGTCTCGTCCATGTTGATGACGCCGCTGTAGGTCTTGAAGCCGGAGGCGATGGACGTGGCGGTGGAGGCGGAGTCCGGGCAGAAGGAGCTGGAGTCGTAGGTGGTGGCGCTGCCGGCATAGTCAAAGGACATGAAGTTCAGGGCCACGTTGCCGTCCAGAATGTCGTCGCTGCTGTCATCCTCCAGCGCGCCCAGATAGGACGAGGCCAGCTGGAACTGGGAGTAGGTCATACCGTCGCCGATGAACAGAAAGACATACTTGGGGGTGACGGTGGTGGTTTCTGCCAGCTCTGCGGTGTCGCCTTCACTGTCGCCGTCGGTCTCCTGGCCGGTAGTTTCCTCGTTGGTGGATTCCTCGGTACTCTCCGGCTCTGAGGCGGACTGGGTGGCGCTTTCGCCGCTGTCGCTGTCCGCGTCGCCGGTGCCGGTGCTGCCGCAGCCGGTCAGGGGCATGGCCATCAGAGCAGCCGCCGCAATCAGGGCGGTCAGCCTCTTCCATGTGTTGTTTGCTTTCATAAGTTTCTTGTTCCTCCTAATATTCTTTTCTGGAAAGGATTTATGTAAACCGGAGCGCCGCGGGGATGCGGCGCTCCGGAGAATTGGCCCCGGCAGCGCCCTGCCGTTTCCTGCTTTTCATTATAGCGGCGGGGTGTAAAGTGTAAAACCACGGGGCGGTAAAATTTCGGTTATTTTTCGCAGGAATCCGGCTTTTCCTTGAAAAAGTTCTTATGTTCTCAATTTTATGTCATATCCTTCCACATTTCATCAAAAAATCCTGCGCTCTTTTCTGAAAGAACGCAGGATTTTGTATAGGAATGTAAAGGAATGGTTTTTATGTGTTACTGCTCTAGGAACCTCCGGCGCAGCCGGGTCAGCAGTTTGCCGGTGGATTTCCCCGTCCGGGCGCTCTCCCGCTCCGGGGCCTGCATGGCCTCCTGCTGAAAGACCTCCTGACAGCTCCGGGGGGATTCGCCGTCCTTTTTCCGGTGGTAGACCCCGTCCGGCCCCATGACCCTGGCCTTCACGTTGTCCCGCTGCAGCTCGTCAATGATGTGGAAGAGCTTGGCCCGGGTCTGCCGGTCCAGCACCGGACAGGCCACCTCCACCCGCCGCTCGGTGTTCCGGGTCATAAAGTCCGCGGAGGCGATGTAGAGTTTGGCCGAATCCCCCCTGCCGAAGCAGTAGATGCGGCTGTGCTCCAGGTAGCGCCCCACGATGGAGAACACCCGGATATGGTCGGTCAGCCCCTCGACGCCGGGCAGCAGGCAGCAGATGCCCCGGATGTTCATCACCACCTCTACCCCCGCCTGGGAGGCCTGGGCCAGTTTGTCGATGAGCTTCCGGTCGGTGAGGGAGTTCAGCTTCAGGAAGATATAGCCGTCCTTCCCCCTGGCAATCTCTCCGTCGATGCACGCCATGACCCGCTCCCGCAGGGCGAAAGGGGACACCAGCAGCCGGTCATACTTCCCGTTCAGGTTGGCGGTGGCCATGTTCTGGAACAGCAGTGCCGCGTCCTCGCCGATCTCCTGGTCGGCGGTCATCAGGCACAGGTCGGTGTACTGCTCCGCCGTCTTTTCGTTGTAGTTGCC
>JAJQCJ010000091.1 GCA_021202775.1 Clostridiales bacterium
TCTTCGCCTTCGGTGCCGTCGCCTTCTTCGCCTTCGGTGCCGTCACCCTCTTCGCCTTCGGTGCCGTCACCCTCTTCGCCTTCGGAGCTGTCCTCGGTCACAGAGTAATAGGTGACGCCGTCCCAGTCGGTGCTGGTGGTGGTGACATCCTCGGTGGTGGTCACATAGTTCAGCTCTTCCACGGTCTTCCAGCTGCTGGAGTTGGTGGTCAGGGTGCCGTCCACGGAATAGACGTCAGGGTTCATCCACTGCACCAGATAGGTGTAAGCGCTGGTGTAGGCCATGCAGACGCCCTTGCCCAGGGCCAGTGCGCCGATCAGGCAGCCGTTCCACATGCCTTCCACGGCGGTGACCATCTGAGCCGCAGCATACTGGGCATAAACGGGGCCGTAATCAGAGCCATAGGATTCTACCATCGTATCGTAATACATTTCGTAGAACACATTATACAGATCTTCATAATGCTCGCTGTTCACAGGCACCGGGGCAGACATCATGTCATAGTCGTCGCTGGACATGTTCATGATGTATGCCATGTCGAAGGAGACGTTGTCGGCCAGCCAGTCGTTCAGAACCAGCAGTTGCTGGGCGTAGGTGGTTGCGCCGGATTCTTCCACGGCAGAGAGTGCGTCGTTCTTGGCGGCAATAATGTCGCTGCCATAATACTCAACGCCATACTTATTGCCGTACCAGAAGGTATAGATGGTGCCTACCAGCTCGTCATAGGTGTAGTTGCCGTTGCGCACGTCATCCACGGTGACGCCGGCCAACACCAGCATGGAGCCAAGAGGGCCAAGGCCATCGTCGCTGTCCTCCTCGTAGGAGGTGAACCAGGGTGTTTGGCGGCCCAGATAGCCCACATTCTCGTTGTAGTTGTCCAGGTACTGACTGTACAGGTACAGGACGGTTTGCAGCTCCTCATCGGTCAGGCCGGTGGATTCGCCGTCCTCATCGATGACGGTGATGTTGCCGGCTTCCTCTTCCGCCTCGGCCAGCATGATGTCCGTCTCCTCGTCCTCATCGTCGGAGATGGTGGCGATGCCGTCGTTGGCGCTGGCTGCCGCTGCTGCCTCTGCCTCTGCCACAGCGACCATTGCACTCAGCGTTGTACTATCCAGGGCGTCCAAAATGCCCATAGAGCCAGCAACAGCTGAAGACGAATCGGAGGAAGTGGCGGAATCGCCTGTCCCAGTCGTAGACGTAGTTGCAGACACAGTTCCCGTCCCCGTATCAGAGCCGTTGGTGGCCCAGGCGGTGGCAGAGAGCATGCTCAGCGCCATAGCCAGCGACAGGAGCAAGGCAGTCAGCCTTTTTGCTCGTTTCTTCATTGCTTGTCCTTCTTTCGTGATGGGCTGATTCCAGCCCGAATTTTGAGGGCCAACCAATGCGGCAGCCGCCGCCCCAGTATAACCCAATTTATTTCTACTGTGAAAAAAGACCCTCTCCACAGAAGAAACCATAGAAATGCAACGCCCCACCACCTGGGCCGCCCGCTGCTGGGTGTATCCTTTATAATAGCGCAGGAGGATGACGGTGCGCTCCCGCTCCGGCAGCCGGGCCACCGCCTCCCGGAGGGCCAGATGCTCCAGTACCCTGTCCTCCATGCCCTCGTCCCCCAGGGCGGTCTCCAGGGTCAGGCCGTCCTCGTTCTCCGCCTGGAGGGAGGAGACGGAGGCGGTGGCGGTCTCGGCGGCGGCGATCTCCTCCGGCGTCAGCCCGGTGGCGGCGGCCAGCTCGGTGACGGTGGGCTCCCGCCGGAGCTGCTCCCGGAGGGTCTCCGCCTCCAGATAGATGCGGGCCGCCTGCTCCTTCACCGTCCGGCTGACCTTCACCGCCCCGTCGTCCCGGAGGAACCGGCGTATCTCCCCGGCGATTTTCGGCACCGCGTAGGTGGAGAACTGGGTGCCGTAGGCCGGGTCGTACCCCTGGAGGGCCTTCAAAAAGCCGATGCACCCCAGCTGGAACAAATCCTCCGCCTCCACCCCCCGGCCGGTGTACCGCCGGACGATGGCCCAGACCAGCCGCTGGTTTTCCTCCAGAATTTGGGCGCAGGCGTCCCGGTCGCCCTTCCGGGCGGCGTCCAGCAGCGCCCCCTGCTCCACCGTCACACGGTTCCCTCCCGGGTGCGCCGGGCGATGCGCTTCGTCAGGGTCACAGTGGTGCCCTTCCCGGGGGTGGAGCGGACCCGGACGCCGTCGGTGAAGCTCTCCATAATGGTGAAGCCCATGCCGCTGCGCTCCTCCCCGCCGGTGGTGTACAGGGGGGTACGGGCCTTGGGGATGTCCGGGATGCCGATGCCCCAGTCCCGCACCTGCACCTCCACCAGGCCGTCGGCGTAGAGCCGCAGCCGCATGGACACCCGCCCCAGCTCCTCCGGGTAGGCGTGGACGATGGCGTTGGTCACCGCCTCGGAGACGGCGGTCTTAAAATCGTTCAGCTCGTCCAGGGTGGGGTCCAGCTGGGCGGCGAAGCAGGCCGCGCTGGCCCGGGCGAAGCCCTCGTTGACGCTCCTGCTCATAAATTCCATCTTCACCTGGTTCATCGGTTTTTTCATGTAGCGCTCTTCTCCTTCGCATCCTGCTGATATGTGACGGACACCATCCGCTCCACCCCGGCGGCCCGCAGCACCTTCCCCGCCTGGGGCGGCACGGCCACCGCCCGGAGCCTTCCGCCGGACTCCTGCATTCTGCGGCAGGTGCGCAGGACGATGGCGATGCCGGAGGAATCCATAAAGGTGACGCCGCTGAAATCCAGCACCGTCTCGCTGGGGAAGCGGGACTCGATTTCCCGGTCCAGCTCCAGCATGATGCTCCGGGCGGCGTGGTGGTCGATCTCCCCGGACAGGGATGCGTAGAGGGTGCGGCCCTCCTCTTTACATGTTACAGACATGGTCTGCCTCCTTTGTATGGCTGACGCGCCGGCGGCGCAAAAAAATCACCCTGTACGGGTTTTCCCGTACAAGGTGATTATAATCGTTCTGCTGTGATTATTTTGTCAAATCCCGGCGTCTATGGGAGCAATCCGGTTCTTTTTTGGCTCAGCCCAGGGCCGCCAGGGAGCTTTCCAGCTGGGCGATCTCCCGCTCGGTCCGGGCCTGGTTGTCCCGCTGCTGCTGGATGACGTTGGCCGGGGCCTTGGAGACGAACCTCTCGTTGGAGAGCTTGTTTTGGATGCCGGTGAGGTACTTCCGCTTCTTCTCCAGCTCTTTCGTCAGGCGCCCCCGCTCGGCGTCCAAATCCACCAGCTCCGCCATGGGCATGAACAGCTTGGCGTCCGCCGTCACCACGCTGACCAGCCCCTCCACGGAGGCGGGGGCCTCGGCGGTGACGGTGATCTCCGCCCCGGAGGCCAGCCGTTTCAGGAAGGGCGCGCTGCGGGTGAACACCTCCGGCTCAGCTGTGACGATGCGGATGTCCGCCTTCCGGGAGGGGGGCACATTCATCTCCGACCGGCGGATGCGGACGGCCTTGATGGCGTCCATGATCTTCTCCATGGCGGCGGCGTCCTCCGGGAAGTCGAACTCGGCCCGGCACTCCGGCCAGGACTGGAGCATCAGGAAGTCGCCCTCGTGGGGCAGGGCCTGCCAGATCTCCTCGGTGATGAAGGGCATGAAGGGGTGCAGCAGCTTCAGCGTCTCGGTCAGCACATAGCACAGCACCTGCTGGGCCTGGGTCTTGGCCCCCTCGTCCGAACCGGTGAGGCGGGCCTTGGTCAGCTCGATATACCAGTCACAGAAGCTGTCCCACAGGAAGTCGTAGACCTTCTGGGCGGCCACGCCCAGCTCGAACTTCTCCAGGTTGGCGGTGGTCTCGGCGATGCAGGTGTTCAGCCTGGAGAGGATCCACTTGTCCTCCAGCTCCAGCGTCTCCGGCAGGGTGCAGCTCTCGATGGTCAGGTTCATCCGCACAAAGCGGCTGGCGTTCCAGATCTTGTTGCAGAAGTTGCGCATGGCAGTGACCTTTTCCTCACTGTAGCGCATGTCGTTGCCGGGGGTGCTGCCCTGAATCAGCATGAAGCGCAGGGCGTCCGCGCCGTACTGGTCGATGACCTCCAGGGGGTCGATGCCGTTGCCCAGGCTCTTGGACATCTTCCGGCCCTGGCTGTCCCGGACGATGCCGTGAATCACCACCGTATCGAAGGGGGCCTTGCCGGTGTAGGCCAGGCCGGAGAAAATCATCCGGGACACCCAGAAGCCAATGATATCGTACCCGGTGACCAGGGTGTTGGTGGGGTAGAAGTACTTGTAATCCTCGCTGTCCTCATCCGGCCAGCCCAGAGTGGAGAAGGGCCACAGGGCAGAGGAGAACCAGGTGTCCAGGCTGTCCGGGTCCTGGGTCAGATGCGTACTGCCGCACTTGGGGCAGGCGCAGGGCGCCTCCTTGGCCACCACGGTCTCGCCGCAGTCGTCGCAGTACCAGGCGGGAATCTGATGGCCCCACCACAGCTGGCGGGAGATGCACCAGTCACGGGTGTTGTTCATCCAGTTCAGATAGTTCTTGGTGAAGCGCTCCGGGACGAATTTGATCTCGCCCTTCTGCACCGCCTCGATGGCGGGTTCCGCCAGAGGCTTCATCCGCACAAACCACTGCTTGGACACCATGGGTTCGATGGAGGTGTGGCAGCGGTAGCAGGTGCCCACATCGTGCTTCAGCGGCTCCACGGATTTCAAAGCGCCGCAGGCCTCCAGGTCGGCCAGGATGGCTTTCCGGGCCTCCTGGGTGGTCATGCCGGCGTACTTGCCGCAGTCCAGCACCTCCGGCTCGTTCTCCGCCAGCCGGCCGCTGGCCACCAGTGCCTGATACGCCGCCACGTCCGCCGGGCCGGTCATGTGGCCGTCGTAGGTGAAGCAACGGACGATGGGCAGATTGTGGCGCTGGCCCACCTCAAAGTCGTTGGGGTCGTGGGCGGGGGTGATCTTCACCACGCCGGTGCCCTTGGTCATGTCGGCGTGCTCGTCACAGACGATGGGCAGCTCCTTGTTCAGCAGGGGCAGGATGACGTGGCAGCCGTGGAGGTGGGCATAGCGGGGGTCGGCCTCGTTGATGGCCACGGCGGTGTCGCCCAGCATGGTTTCGGGACGGGTGGTGGCCAGCTCCAGATACTCGCCGGTCTCCTTCACCTGGTAGAGCAGGTGCCAGAAGTGGCCGTCCTGCTCCTCATACTCCACCTCGGCGTCGGAGACGGAGGTGTTGCAGTGGGGGCACCAGTTCACCATCCGGTTGCCCCGGTAGATCAGGCCCTGGTCGTACAGCCGGACAAAGACCTCCTTCACCGCGTCGGAGCACTGCTCGTCCATGGTGAAGCACTCCCGCTCCCAGTCGCAGGAGGAGCCCAGGGTGCGCAGCTGCTGGTCGATGCGGCCGCCGTACTTTTCCTTCCAGGCCCAGGCCCGCTCCAGGAACTTCTCCCGGCCCAGGTCCTCCTTGGTCAGGCCGTCCTTGCGCATATCCTCCACCACCTTGGCCTCGGTGGCGATGGCGGCATGGTCGGTGCCCGGCACCCACAGCGTGGCGTAGTCCTGCATCCGCTTGAAGCGGATGAGGATGTCCTGCATGGTGTTGTCCATGGCGTGGCCCATGTGGAGCTGCCCCGTCACGTTGGGGGGCGGCATGACGATGGTGTAGGGCTTTTTGTCCGGGTCGCGGTGGCCCCGGAAGCAGCCGCTGGACTCCCAGGTCTCATAGATGCGGCGTTCGACCTCTTTGGGGTCGTACACCTTTGGCAGTTCTTTTGCCATGTTGTTTACTCCTTCCTCTCGGTGACGGCGGGCCCCGGCTTCGTCCGCGGGGCTTCGCCTCAAAAAGAAAACGCCCTGAACTCTCGGTTCAGGGCGAAAACGGGCGCATTTTCCGCGGTACCACCTGAATTTCCCCGCCCACTGGGTGAGGACACTCAACGCCCGATAACGGGGACCACCGCCGCAGCCTAATGGGCAGGCCTGCCGTTCAGCCGCGGAACTCCGGGGCGACCTTTCTGCGCACCTCCGCCAGGGCTTACACCGGCCGCCCCGTCTCTTTGCCTTCGGATGCGCATACTTCTCCCCATCAACGTTTTCCAATATACACGCCTATTATAATGAGTTTCCCCCGATCTGTCAAGGATTTTCCGCAGTTTTTCCGGAACCGGAACGGATTGCGCGGGGGCAAAAAAATATCCCGAACGCCGGGGCGTTCGGGATGGGATGGGTGGTGGAGATGAGGGGAGTCGAACCCCTGTCCGAAAATGCCTCCTCTGGACCTTCTCCGGGCGCAGTCGCTTATTTACATTCCCTCACCGAATCGTGAACCGACACACTAGACGGCTTGGTAGCTTCATTTATGCATGGAGGCCGCAAAGCTTAAGCCCCGCACGTTCGCCGCTAAAAGGCATCACCCAGCCCGGTTCGTGGCCCTCCCGGGATCGGCGTCCGCGCACAGTGGGCGGAGATCGCAGAGCCTAATCAGGCCGCGACAGCAACGTAATTCTGATTATCGTTGTTCTTTAATTTATAGGTGCCCATTGGTAAGCGGCTGGGCGCCGCTGCCCGCTTATCCAGCCTCAACATCCCCGTCGAAACCGGTACATCCCCATATGGTCCGCAGGCACGGGGCCTGCGGAAAGAAAACTCGCTTACGTCTCAGCACTTCTCTGGCTCAGGATAGGTCACGCCGAAGGTGTCCACCGTGACCTTGGCCATCTTCTGCGTCTGACGGGGGCGGTCGCTCCAGTCGGTGCGCACAGCGGCGATCCGGTCCACCACGTCCATGCCCTCGATGACCTTGCCGAAGGCGGCATACTCCCCGTCCAGGTGGGGGGCGTCGGCGTGCATGATGAAGAACTGGCTGCCTGCGCTGTCCGGTACGGCGGTGCGGGCCATGGACAGCACCCCGCGGCTGTGCTTCAAATCGTTCCGGAAACCGTTGCTGGTGAACTCACCCTTGATGCAGTAACCGGGGCCGCCCACGCCGGTGCCCTTGGGGTCGCCGCCCTGGAGCATGAAGCCCGCAATAACCCGGTGAAAGATGATGCCGTTGTAAAAGCCCTTGTTCACCAGGGAGATGAAATTGTTCACCGTGTTGGGCGCCACCTCAGGATACAGCTCCGCCTTGATGACGCCGCCGTTCTCCATTTCAATGGTGACGATTGGATTCTGACTCATCGTGAAAACCTCCTCCGTGTTGCACTCAGCGGAACCGGTTGGCCTTCATGGCCCGATCCATCTCCCGCTTCGTGTCCCGTTCCGCCATGGCGGCCCGTTTATCATACAGCTTTTTGCCCTTGGCCACCCCGATCTCCAGCTTTAATCTGGAGTTTTTGAAGTAAATGCTCAGGGGGATCAGCGCAAAGCCGTCCTGCTTCACCTGGGCGTAGAGCTTCGTGATCTCCCGCCGGTGGAGCAGCAGCTTCCGGGGGCGCATGGGGTCCTTGTTGAAAATGTTGCCCTGCTCATAGGGGGAGACGTGCATCTGATAGACGTACATCTCGCCGTTCTTCACCTGACAGAAGGCGTCCTTCAGGTTGACGTGGCCGGCCCGGATGCTCTTCACTTCCGTACCCACCAGTTCAATGCCGGCTTCGTAGGTCTCCAGAATGAAATAGTCGTGGCGGGCCTTGCGGTTGGTGGCCACAATTTTGATGCCCTTCTTCTCCGGCACAGAACGCCCCCCTTTCTCTCAGCGTTTTTACATTTTATCGCTAATAGGCGGCCTTGTCAACGCCTTTTTGTCGTTTTTTGCAGGGAGTGGCGGAGAATTCCCCCTTCTCCCGGCGGATTCCCTTGACAAACGACGGGGCGCGTGCTATGATAAGAACAGGAAACAAGATTATAAAATGTTTTATTCAAATAAACCAATTCGTCTGACAGAGACAGGAGGGATGATTATGCCGTATGCAAACGTTCAGGAAAGGCTGCCGGTGCGGTACTGGCTCCGCCGGCTGCTGATTCTCCTTCTTCTGCTGCTGGCCGTCTATGATGTCTACAGCGTGTTCCGCCACGCCCAGGTCAGCGGCGGCGGCAGCGACGGCTACCGCCTGACGGCGGAGCTGGCCGCCCTGGTGGGGTCGCCCTATGAGGGGGAAGTGCTGCTCTGTGAGACGGTGGACGGAGTGGAGGTGGCCGTGCTGGAGGACATGGAGTTCCAAATCAGCCAGCGGGCCTATCGCCCCTGGAACCATTCCATGCCCGCAGAGGACAGCGCGGGGGTGCCACTGTCCCGCGCCTCCTGGATTTCCGTCTACAACTGCAAGGCGGTCTACACCCGCTACCGGACGGTGAACGGGGTGAAGGAAGAAGGCTCCGAGACCCAGATGGTGGTGCTCTACAAGGGCTATGAGGACAACGACCCGAACTCCATCGCCGGGGCCGTGGTGACGGACAGCGCGGAGACCGTCACCTACAGCGACAGCGAGGAGAGATTCTTCGCCATCGCCGCCCACTCCGACGCGGCGGCGTAGCACGTTCCAAAACACACGAGGCCCGTGGCGGCGGCAGGCTGTCATGGGCCGTTTTCTGTTTTCAGGGGAATCGCAGCTTTGATACCACTTTCATCCAGGGATGCCGACGGTTTCGACGGCGTCCAGCTTTATCATTTTTGCAAAATGATAAAGTCGATTTGACAGCTGAGGCGAATGTGGATATAATACAACCTGTGAAAACTTTTTCAAAATGAGGTGTGCCATGCACAGTTATCATATACACAGAGGATGGGAGAAATGATTTACTCCCGGCATTGTGGCTCTGCTGACGCAAATCCACAAGTACAAAGGGGCCCCGCCTGTGGCGCCTCCGGCTTTCCGGTGACGGCGGGGCTGCGGGAGTTGAGGGGGATGTTATGAGATCAAAATTTGCAGATGTTTTAGAAATCCGCAACGGTAAAAACCAACGGCAGGTAGAAAACCCCCAAGGGAAATATCCCATTTACGGGAGCGGCGGCGTGATGGGTTATGCCGATGACTTTATCTGTGATGCCGAAACTGTTGTAATTGGGAGAAAGGGCAGCATTAACAATCCTATTTTTGTGAATGAACCGTTCTGGAATGTTGACACAGCCTTCGGATTGGTAGCCAACAGGCAGATTTTATTGCCTAAGTATTTGTACTACTTTTGTGTGCATTACGATTTTGAAAGACTAAATACTACTGTTACAATTCCGAGCCTTACAAAAGCAAATCTGCTCCAGATAAGTATTGATATACCTGAACTGAATCAGCAGAAGGACATTGTGGAGAAACTGGATAAAATAGAACATCTTATTTCCCTCCGCAAGCAGCAGCTTACCAAAATGGATGAACTGGTAAAAGCCCGGTTTGTTGAGATGTTTGGAAATCCTATTTTAAATGAAAAGCGCTGGAATCAAGCCCCTCTTTCCGCCTGCGTGAAAAGCATTGATAACGGAAAGAGTTTTGTATGCGATTCTGCTGCGCGACAAGACGATTGGCCTGCCATTCTCAAACTCAGTGCGGCAACATATGGCTATTATCGTCCGGAAGAAAATAAAGCATTGCTTGATAAAAAGCAATTTGTTGAAGAATCGGCTGTTCGTGCTGGAGATCTGTTATTTACACGGAAAAATACACCGGAATTGGTTGGTATGTGTGCATATGTTTATGACACTCCCAGCAACCTGATGATGCCAGACCTTATTTTTCGGTTAAATACAACGGAAAAATGCAACAAAATATTTCTTTGGAAGTTAATCAACCACGAACTTTTCAGAGAGCGTATACAGGCAATCGCTACCGGTTCTGCAAAATCCATGTCTAATATCTCAAAAGAACGATTGCTTGGCATTGAAATAATCTTGCCTCCCGTTGAATTGCAAACCCAATTCGCCGCCTTCGTCCAATCCACCGACCAAATCAAATCCACCATCCAGTCCAGCCTGGACGAGCTGGAGACGCTGAAAAAATCGCTGATGCAGACCTATTTCGGGTGACCCGTGACCCCTTCGCCCCGGCGGCCTGCGCCCTGAACTGCCGCCGGGCCATGGCGTGCGCCGTCATCGAGGGCATCCGCGCCAACGCTGCGGCGCAAGGGGCCGGTTTGCAATGCAAAGCCTGTGGAACCTTCATGCTGTTGTGGTTATTTTGTGCCTTCCCCCTGTGAGAAGCCCAAATGTGGGGTTCCTTCCTGTTCGGCGGAATCGGTTCCGTCACATTTGGCGGGGCGGCGCTGAGAAATTTCAAAAAAACGTTTCTCTATTTTAAAAAGTGCTTTACTTTTCCGCCGTGTCGGGGTATAATGGAGCAAATATGAGTTTCACCCGGCCCAGAGAAAGGAGCAAGCCTATGAACGGACAAATGATCATCACCATCGGACAGGAATTCGGCAGCGGCGGCCACGAGATTGCGGAACGTATCGCCGCCCACTACGACATCCCCCTTTATGACAAGCAGCTGATTCAGGAAGTGGCGGAGGACGGCATGCTCAGCCCCTCCGTAGTTGCCCAGTTTGACGAAAAGCCCCTGAGCGTGTTTGCCCGGCCCATGCCCGGCGACGGCGGCAACCTGTCCATGGAGCAGCAGATCGCCCTGCGCACCTTCACCTACCTGAATAAGCAGGCGAATGTGAACAAGATTTCCTTCGTGGTGGTGGGCCGCTGTGCGGAGAGCTTCCTGGTGGGCAACCCCGCCCTGACCAGAATCTTTGTGCTGGGCGATGAGGACGCGAAGCGGAAGCGCATCATGGAGAAGTACCAGCTGGACGGGCGGCAGGCCACCCTGAGGATGCGGCGGGAGGACAAGCTCCGCAAGAGCTATCACAACTTCTACTGCGAAAACAAGTGGGGGGACAGCCGCACCTATGACCTGTGCATCAACTCCTCCCTGCTGGGGGTGGAAAAGACCGCGGAGGCCCTGATTCAGTTCCTGAATCTGCGCTACGCCTGAGAAATCCCAATTTCGTCAACCGCAGACCAAAAGGCAGCGAGGCCGGCCCCGTTCGGAGCCGACCTCGCTGTCATGCTGTTATGCGGTTTTCTGATGAAACTGTCTTATCCGTTGGCGTGGAGCTTTGCGGTGGAGGGCTTTTCCTCCTGCTTCAGCAGCTTCACGGTATAGACGATGACGATGACCGAGATGATGAAGGTCAGGAAGTCGGAGGCAGGCATGGAGTACAGGATACCGGTCAGCCCGAAGAAGATGGGCAGCACGATGGGGAACAGCACGCCGAACACCACCTCACGGACCAGGGACAGCAGGGTGGACAAGAACGCCTTGCCCAGGGACTGCAAATAGATGAAGGTGCCCTTGTTGACGGTGGCCAGCGGCATCAGGCAGAGATAGGTGCGGAAGCTCTTCACTGCGAACTCGGTGTAGTAAGCGCTCTCGTTGGCGGCGCCGAAGAGGCCGATCAGCTGTTTCGGGAACAGCTCCACGATGACCAGGGCCACAGCGCCCACCAAAAACTCGGAAATCAGCAGCTTCTGGAACAGTTCCAGCGCCCGGTCCTTCCGGCCTGCCCCCACATTGTAGCCCACGATGGGGATGCAGCCGGCGGCAATGCCGATGGCGATGGAGATGACGATCTGGAACACCTTCATAACGATGCCAATGACCGCCATGGGAATCTGTGCATACTCCTCCTGGCCGAAGATGGGGTCCAGCGCGCCGTACTTCTGAATCATGTTGTTGACGGCGGCCATGGACAGCACCATGGAGATCTGGGACAGCAGGCTGCAAACCCCCAGGGGGAGGTAACGCCGCATCAGGCTGGGATAGAAGCCGAAGCTGCTCTTCTCCAGCTTCACCGCCTTCATGTGGCACAGGTACCAGACGGAGAGGATAGCGGTGATGATCTGGCCGCCGATGGTGGCCAGGGCCGCCCCCATCATGCCCCATTTCAGCCCATAGATGCAGATGGGGTCAAAGACGATGTTAAAGGCCGCACCCACCAGGGTGGAGGCCATAGCGAACCTGGGGCTGCCGTCGGAGCGGATGATGGGGTTCATGGCCTGGCCGAACATATAGAAGGGGATGCCCATGGTGATGAAGGTGAAATACTCCTTGGACTGGGCGAAGGTCTCCTCATTGACCCGGCCGCCGAACAGGGTCAGAATCGGCTCCTGGAACAGGAAATAGGCGGCGGTGAGCACCAGACTGACGACGATGCAGAGCAGCACGGAGCTGCCGATGCTGCGGTGGGCGTCCTTCTGCTTGTTGGAGCCCAGGCAGATGCTGACATAGGCGCAGCAGCCGTCGCCAATCAGCACGGCCAGGGCCAGGGCCACAATGGTCAGCGGGTAAACCACCGTGTTGGCGGCGTTGCCGTAGGAACCGAGATAGTCCGCGTTGGCGATGAAAATCTGGTCCACAATGTTGTAGAGGGCGGCCACCAAAAGGGAGATGATGCAGGGGATGGCATACTTCCGCATCAGTCTGCCGATGGTTTCCGTCTCAAGGAATGTGTTGGATTTTTCTTCCATAATAAAATGAATACCTCCTGAACATGCGGAAAACATCCGGTTTGCCCCAAGAAGCCCTCTGTTTTCCGAATTTAAAAATGGACAAACAAAAAACGAGCAGCGAAACGACTGGACTTACGCCGTTTCAGCTACTCGTTGATTGTATTTTATCATGCTTTGCAGTAAAATGCAAGTTTCATTCTGCACAAAGAGGGGGCGGCAGAAGACCGTTCATTTTGAACAAAACTGTGCGCCGGAGGCGAACACATTATCGTTTGCCGATCTCCTCGCTGATGGCGGCGAACTGGGCCAGGCTCAGCTCCTCCCCCC
Source organism: Clostridiales bacterium (assembly GCA_021202775.1). GTDB lineage: Bacteria > Bacillota > Clostridia > Oscillospirales > Oscillospiraceae > Onthomonas. The sequence continues at coordinate 12,711 of JAJQCJ010000091.1, forward strand.
GCACGTTCTCCCCAAGGCCGCAGGCGCGGAGGATGTCCGCCAGCTCCTCCCTGGCGACCCGGTTCCGGAAGGCGGAGGAGAGGCCGTTCAGGAGCTTCTTCCGACGCTGGGCGAAGGAGGCCCGGATCACCTGAAAGAGCAGCCCCTCATCCGTCACGGCCACAGGGGGCTCCTTCAGCAGGGTCAGCCGCACCACCTGGGAGGTCACCTTGGGCGCAGGCAGGAAGCACTCCGGCTCCACCTCGAACAGCGGCAGGCAGTCCGCGTGGTACTGGCACAGCAGGGTGAAGGCCCCATAGTCCCCGCTGCCGGGGGCGGCGCAGATGCGCCGGGCCACCTCCCGCTGAATCATCACGGTGACGGAGGCGAACAGGCCGGACTCCAGCAGCCGGGTCAGCACCGGCGTGGTGATGTTATAGGGCAGGTTGGCGCAGACGATGGGGGTCAGGCCGCCGAAGTGTTCTTCCACCAGCGCCCGCAAATCCAGCTTCATGATGTCGCCGGGGATGACCTCCACGTTGGGGCAGTCCGCCAGGGTCTCCGCCAGAACGGGGAGGAGGGCGGCGTCCAGCTCCACCGCCGCCACCTTCGCCCCGCGACGGGCCAGCTGGACGGTGAGGGCGCCGATGCCGGGGCCGATCTCCAGCACGCCGGTGGTGTCGTCCGCGCCGGAGGCCTCCGCAATGGCCTGGGGCACGGCGGGGTCGATGAGGAAGTTCTGCCCCATGGACTTGGAAAAGTGGAAGCCGTGGCGGGCCAGCAGCGGTTTGATTTCATGGATGTCGCATAAATTCATGTGGGTCACTCCTGTTCTCCTGGTAGTATAGCAGAAAAGCGGGCAAAAGAAAAGCACCTGTATGGCAATCACACAGGTGCTTTTTGAATTTCACGGAATCTGTCAGCTCAGCACATAGACGGTGCAGGTGCGGCGGCCGAAGGAGTAGCACTCGCTGAGGGTATTGAAGTACAGGTCAATGGTGTAGCCCTTCACGGCGGAACCGGTATCCCCTGCCACGGCCACGCCGTAGAGGAAGGAGCCGTCGCTGGACTGAATCAGCAGCTTCGTCCCCATGGGGAATACGGAGGTGTCCACAGCCACCACGCCCACCTGAGCGGTCCGGCCGGAGGCGGTTTTGGCCCCGGCGCTGGCGGTGTAGGCGGTGCAGGAGCAGCTGACGGTTCTGGACAGGTGATAGGTGGCGCCGGAGGCCAGGGTGATGGTGTTGGTCTGGTCGTCAATGTTGGTGATGTAGTTGCTGGACTGGCTCAGGCCGGTGGGGGCCTGGAAGTGGACCCGGGTGCCGTAGGCGACGATCTCCGTCTGCATATCATATGTATCCGTCTGGACCAGGGTGGTCACAGGCTCGCCGCCGTCGATGGATTTCTGTTCATAGGTGTAAACCGTCTTGCCGTCAACACCCGCCTGGAGCACGGTGGTGGTGCCACGGGCCAGGGTGGAGTCGCAGATGGTGGTGCTGTCATAGGGGGTGGTGACTTCCTCGGTATAATAGGTGACGGTGACACGGTGAATGGTGACGGTGTCCCCGGCGGAGACGGCGGAGGAGGGGTCATGGGAGATGATGTCATCCTCACCCAGGGTGATGTTCAGCTTTTCCAGCAGCGTCCCAACCGTGTCCCCGTCGGAGATCCGGGCGGTGACGGTGGCGCCGTCACAGACGACGGTGGCATACTGTGCGTGGGTGATGGACAGCTGCACCGTGTCCTCCGTGGCGTCGGCCTCCACGAAGTCGGTGGCGGAGAGGTCCACGCCGGCCTCGGTCAGCACCTCATCCACGCTGTCTGTATAGGTTTCCACCGTGACGGTGGACGCTTCGTCGGAAATTTCATAGACGGTTTTCGCCTTTGCGGAGTGATTGCACAGGAGCAAAAAGGACAGGCACATGGCGAGAATCATCAGCATCTTCAGCACACGGGCGGGGTGTAAGATTTTATGCGTCATACGAGCCTCCATGTTTCACATTTTGATGGCCGGTAACGAATTGTAACCGGTGATGACAAACTGCTAACATGGGATATTATAGCGTAAAACCTGGCAAAAGTCAATATTTTCTCAACAAAAAAGTGAAAAAATAATTTTGTCGACCTAAAAAGCGCTGAAAATAGTTTTAAAATCCAGAGTGCAGGGGCGATTAGAAACAAAAGTGTAACAAAATGTAACGAAAAAGACAGCCCCGCTCCGCGCAAAAACTCCGGCTTTCAGCCCTCCGGCAGAAATTTTTCCGGCAGGCGAGGCTCAGGGCAGGGCCTGCCAGCCCTCCTGAAGGAGGCGGCAGGCGGTGGTCAGATGTTCCTCATCCATCCTGGCATAGCCCAGGATGAAGGTGGGGAGATAGGCCTCAGGCACCGGCCCGTCATAGCAGGCGGACACCGGATTGATGCGGACCCCGGCCTCTGCGGCGGCGGCGATGAGGTCGGATTCCCGCCTGCCGTTCTGGACGGTCAGCAGCAGATGGAGGCCGGCGTCCGCGCCGCTGAGCCGGCTGTAGGCGGTCAGGCCAGTCTCTTTGACGGCGGTGATCAGGGCGTCCCGGCGGAGCCGGTACCGCTTCCGGGTGCGCCAGATATGCCGCTCCAGGTGTCCGCGCTGCATGAACAGGGCCAGGCTGTACTGCTCGAAGGAGGGGACGGTGGAGGAGTAAAAGTACAGCTCCTTCCGGTACCGCTCCGCCAGGAGCGGGGGCAGCACCATGTAGCTGATACGCATGGAGGGGGAGAGGCTCTTGGTGAAGGTGTTCAGATAGATCACCCGCCCCGCCCGGTCCAGCCCCTGGAGGGCGGGGATGGGCCTGCCGGTGAAGCGGTACTCGCTGTCGTAATCGTCCTCAATGATGTAGCGCTCCGGGGCGGATTCCGCCCAGTGCAGCAGGGCATAGCGCCGGCTGATGGGCATGATGATACCCAGGGGATAGTGGTGGGAGGGGGTCACGTGAACCACGCTGGCGGCGGAATCCTCCAGCCGCCCCACATCGATGCCCCCCTCGTCCATGGGGATGGGGAACACCGGCGCACCGTTTTTTCGCAGAATCTGCGCTGTCTTCCGGTAACCCGGGTCCTCCACGGCGTAGCCCTGCTCCCGGCCCAGCAGCTGCACCAGCAGGGACAGCAGCATCTCCGACCCGGCCCCCACCACGATCTGGGAGGGCTGGACCCGGATGCCCCGGAACTGGTACAGGTGGCGGACGATGGCCTCCCGCAGCTCCGGCACCCCCTGAGGGTCTGTGGCGGAGAGGAGGGCGCTGTCCCGGCTGGACAGTACCTCGCGGGTCAGCTTCGCCCAGGTGGAGAAGGGGAACGCCTCCGCGTCCACCACGTTGGTGGCGAAGTCGTATTGGTACTGCGGAGCGGGGGCCGCCGGGGGCGCCGCCTTCGGCGTCGGTTCGGCGGGCAGGGACGGGCCGGGAGCGGCCACCTGCTCCACAAAAAAGCCCCGGCGATCCTCGCTGCGGAGGTAGCCCTCCGCCGTCAGCTGGCTGTAGGCCCGCTCCACCGTCATCACGCTGAGCTTGGCGCTGCTGGCCAGATTCCGCTTGGAGGGGAGCTTTTCCCCGGGGGCCAGTGCGCCGTGTTCAATTTCCCCCCGCAGGTAATAGTAGAGCTGCTCATACAGGGGCTGCGGGCTGGTGCTGTCCAGTTCCGGGGTCAACATAGGTATTCCTCCCAGGCAATGTCATTCACTTAAGGGAATTATTTCCTTAGATAAAGATTGATAAAGGAAATAGGTTTTTGCCCTTGCCAGGGCATGGCCTACTTTTCTTGCGCCGCCAAGAAAAGTAGCAAAAGAAGGCGGCTTAGGGGGGAGCTTCGGGGCCTCGCTCCCCCCTAAGAACCCCTCTCCTATCCCACTGGGGCTTCGCGCCGTCCAATCAATAAGTGGTTTATCAGAATACAGACGATGTAACTTGTCACGCACCAAAGCTGCCGCCGATAGCGGCTGGGGAACTTTCTGGTTTTCCATTGGTCGTGCTGATCTGATTTTCCCGTCACGGTTTTCTTTCTTAGGGAAGGAGGAAGAAAGGAAAAAGGTTTTGCGCTCCCGGCGGGCTGGTTTCTTTAGATGAAGGGCCGCATTCCTATCATATCATAACAATTTCCCGGTTAATGCGTGCTGTCGTACTCCGCCAGTGCGGCGACAGCCTCCTCCAGCAGGTCGTAGTTGCTGACCAGGGCCCTGGCGCTGCTGCTGAGGGCGTTATAGGCGGCCTCTGCCCACCGAATCCACTTGGACATCTTATAGTAATTGCCGGAGGTGATTTCCCCCTGCTCTGTGATCACCTCCAGGGCGTTCACAAGGCCGGAGGCAATGTCCTCATTGCTCTGGCTGGTGGTGGTGCTGCTCTCCGTGCCGCTGAGCTTGTAGACGATCACCGCCGTACCGGCGCTCAAGCTCTCGTAGAGCTGCTTCGCCACCTTGATGGGCAGGTTGATGCAGCCGTGGGAACCGTTGGTCTTGTAAATCGTGCCGCCGAAGCTGGTGCGCCAGGATGCGTCGTGGAGCCCCACCCCGTCGTAGAAGGGCATCCAGTAGCTGACGGGGGAGGAATAGTTCTCCCCGTTCAGGGTGGCGTACCGCTCGCAGTACTGAATCCCGTAGGTGCCGGTGGGGGTGGCGTCGTTCTTGCCGGAGACAAAGTCGGACTCCACGACCAGCACACCATTCTTATAATAGTAGAGGTGCTGGGCGGTCAGGTTGATCTCCACATAAGTATCGCCGTAATCGCCGTCGGCGCCCACACCCAGCACAGCCGCCGTGCCCTTCCACACCGGCTCCCGGGTGCCGCTCTCCTGGTTGAGAATCTGTTGGGTCAGCCCCTCCACCTCGGAGGACTGATTCATCCACCAGCCATAGTCGCCGCCCTCCACGGTGACGGTTGTTCCATAGCTTGTGGTAAAGGTTCAGTCAGAAAAGATGGTGTTATAGGCAGAGGCCAAGTCCTTCACAAAGGCAGTGACGGCGTCCTCATCCAGGGTGACTGTGCCGTCCCCGTTGTAGGTGAGCCAGTCGATCAGGGTGCTGCCGTCCAGGACAACGGTGTCCTCCCCCATCTCGTAGGTGACGGTGACGCCCAGATAGCCGTTCAGGGTCTCCGCCTCCAGCACCAGGTCCGGGTCATCAGCGGTGACGGTGGGGGCGACATAGCATCCGGCCTCGTCCAAATCCAGCGCCGTCTCCATGGCGTCCACAGCGGCGACAATGGCGGCGGTCAGGGCTTCTTCCTCCACCAGCGTCCCCTGGGTCTCCGCCACAATGACAACGCCTCCGGTTTCACTGTCGTAACCGGAGATGTATGCGTCCGTGGGCCGGACGGCGGAGGCGCTGTCCAGGCAGGTCAGGGCGGCGATGGCGTCGGAGAGGGCGTCGCTGTCATAGACAAACCCGGCCTCCAGCGTGACCTCATCGCTGCGCGTCCCCAGGGCGCAGAGGGGCCACAGCCAGCCGTTTTGCGCCTCCAGCAGCTGCTCCACAGAGTCCCCCAAATCCAGCGCCATCCCGATGTCTGCGCCGCTGATGGTCTCCGTGCGGCCATCTCGCTCGGTCAGGGTGAGGGTGTAGTGGTTCAGGCTGTCATCCAGGGCCTGCTCCGCCTCGTCCGCCGCCAGCCCGGAGACGTCCACCCCGTTGATGGAGGTGCCGGGGAGGAACTTCTCCCCATAGCCTGTGGCCTGCACGACATATACAATCCCGGCGGCCACCAGCAGCGCCAGCGCTGCCAGCAGTATCACAGTCGGCAGGGAGATCCTGCCCTTTTGGTTCGTAACAGTTCCGGTTGTCAAAGTACCACTCCTCTCTGTGGGTGTCAGGTTCCAAATTCAGCCTGTGGCTCCGCCCCGGAGCCGTCGGCAGCCGGCACAGACGGCTCCGCCGCCTGACCGTCCTGCATCAGCAGGAACAGCGCCTGCGCCCGAAGGGCCTCCCTGCCGTTGGTGGTCACAAGGAAGGGGAGCCCGCCCACGTTGATGGACTGCTGGAGGAACACATTGATGGCGTCCGTCAGCGTCATGCCGCAGGCCGCATAAATCTCCTCCACCTGCCGCTTGACCTCAGGGTTCATGCGCATCTGAAACGTGCCGGTTTTCGGCGCGGTGGCAACAGTCAGCGTCGTATCCACTCCAAATCAGTCCTTTCTTCGGATATCGTACAGTATACCATGTTCCGGGGGCTGCGTCAATACAATGTAACCACATTCGCAGAAAGGGTAAAATCTGACCAAAGGGAACGGGCAGGCAGGGGACGCAAATCCCCTGCCTGCCCGGCAACGCAGCAGCGCACCATTAACTCTCCATATGCCGCCCCAGGAACCCGGAGGCAGTCTGGGCCAGTTTAAACTCCGTCTCGCCTCCCGGCACGGCCCCGTCCTGGGCAGCGAACACCACGCAGCCCATCACGTCGCCGCCGGTGAGGATGGGGGCCGCCGTAGCCACCTGGAGGCTGTCGCTGTTCTCCACAACGGGCAGGCGGTTGCTGCCCTCCCGGTACTGGTAGATGCTGCGGCCCTCCATAATGTTCTCCAGCGGCGCGGAGACGTGCTTCTCCAGCGCCTCCCGTCTGGGGATGCCGGAGACGGCGATGACCGCGTCCCGGTCTGTGATCAGGGTGGGGCAGCCGGTGGTTTTGTACAGGCTCTCGCACAGCTGCACCGCGCACTCCGACATCCCGCCCATCAGGGAATACTTCTTGAAAATCACTTCGCCGTCCCGGTCTGTATAAATCTCCAGGGGGTCGCCCTCCCGGATACGCATGGTTCTCCGAATCTCCTTGGGGATGACCACGCGGCCCAAGTCATCAATCCGCCTTACAATACCCGTTGCCTTCATAGCAAGCTCCTCCATCTTCTGTCTCTACACGGTTCTTTCCTGCCCTGTCTGCTGAACGTATTCTCTGTAAAATGGAGGAGTTTATACATTTTTCTGCGTTTGCAGTCGGGACGCAGGCGCGGCGAAACCGGAACCGGGCGGCAATAAATTCCGTCCATTCCCCACAGGATTTTGATTCCACTGCCACAGTACAGGGCAAGCGGGTCAGCAGCTTTCAATTCTCCTCCAACGGGGTGGGAAGTCGGGATTCCAGCCCTTCAACGGGCGAAGATAAACAAACCTCCGCAGCCTGCCGGGAATTGATTTCCCTGGCAGGCGTTATTTTAGTTGATTGCTATTTCTTTGATGATTGCAATTGACTCTCTTGCTGTTGAGGGTAAAGAGTCCTTCTTATAAAACATTCCGTAGGAGAGTTTTGCAGAACCATTGACAGCAATAAATTTTATTCCATCATCAGGAGGGTCTATTTTAGGAACTATAGTAAACCCATAGCTCGCTCGGATCAGTGCCAGCGCCGCCTGTAGGTTTTCACATATATAGGTTTTTTCAAGTGGAATATGCGAGGCAATCTGCTCCTGCATGGCTTTTGCTTTTGACGGGACTGCATTGCATAGAATTATATTTTCTGCGTAAAGTTCTGATTCGGAAAGCGTTTCTCTATTGGCATAAGAGTGTGTATCGGAAATGGCACAGCAAAGAGGAATCCGGGAAAGCTCTGTATACGCCACACCGTCTCGTAGGGGAATATCGTCTCTAAATCCGAAAAGAATATCAATATCCCCTTGCGAAAACAGCGACAGAATAGATCTATGCGGAATTACCTTCAGAAAGGGATGAATCTTCGGCAACCTGTTTCTTAACTCCTTTAGAACCAGGCATAGAAAATTCAGGTCAACTTCATTTCCGCATCCCATTGTGAGAAGCTGCACATTATCCTCTGTGTTTTGATGAATTTTAGCTGCGGCTGCGCGGAGTGTCCCTATAGCCTTTTTTGCGTCCTCCAGGAAACTGATTCCCGCCGGAGCAAGCGTTACCGTCCTTGTTGTTCTAATCAAAAGCTGTGTGCCAAGCTCATCCTCAAGTGCACGAATTTGCCGCGAAACAGCGGATTGCGTCATGTTCAGAACCTCGGCAGCTCTTGCAAAGTTAAGATTATCGGCTACCTGTATGAAGGTTTCTAATTGCTGTGTGTTCAATCAATTCACCCCCAATTATTGCGTTTTCGTCATTAATAATACCACTTTTTCATGTCTGAATCAAGGTGCTGGATGTTACAATATTAATCGGGCATGGGCTCATCAACCTTGCAGGCTGACTGAGCAGTCCGAAACAAATATAAACTACTGACACGGAGGTATTCCATATGGCTCAAAACAATGCAACAGCCAACCCGTTGGGAACGGAGCGAATTGGCAAATTGATATTACGCTTTAGTATACCGAGCATCATTTCCATGGTAGTTAACGCACTTTACAATATTATAGACCAAATTTTTATTGGTCAGGGCGTGGGGTATCTCGGAAATGGTGCAACAAACGTAATTATGCCTCTGACGATTATTGTCATTGCGCTGGCGCTGCTGATCGGAGACGGTGCATCGGCTTACCTAAGCTTGAAGTTGGGGCAGGGAGACTCTTCCTCTGCCGCCAAAGGCGTTGGAAATGCAGTCAGCATGACATTCGTTGTGGGAATCATCTTATGTGCTTTATTTCAAATCTTCCTCAAACCGTTGTGCCTTTTGTTTGGTGCAACGGAAGATATTCTGCCTTATGCGCTTGATTATGGCCGCATTATTGCGTGGGGAGTTTTGTTTGCGGCAATTGATTCCTCTCTTGCAGGTATGATTCGTGCAGACGGCAGTCCAAGGTACAGTATGGCAGGTTTGCTGATTGGCTGCATCACAAACATCATTCTTGACCCAATCTTTATTTTTGCTTTCCAATGGGGTGTGAAAGGTGCTGCGCTGGCGACTATTCTGGGGCAGATATTTAATGCGATATTCTACCTCGCATATTTACGTCGGTTTAAAAGCATCAGGCTCAAAAAAGAGTGTTTTGTCATTTCCGGCAAAATAACAGCAAAGGTATGCAGCCTTGGTCTGTCCAGCTTTATCACACAAATAGCAATGGTTCTCGTCATTGCGGTTACTAACAATGTCCTTGTCACATATGGCGCAAAATCCGTCTATGGGTCGGATATTCCACTGACCACCATCGGCATAACAATGAAGGTCAACCAGATACTGACGGCGATTATACTCGGTATGGCAACCGGCGCACAGCCAATCTTCGGTTATAACTACGGCTGCAAGCAGATAGACAGAGTAAAGCAAACATACAAGATCGTATTGGCAGTATCAACGGTTGTGCTGATTTTCGCCTTTTTGATTTTTCAATTTGCGCCGATGCGCATTGTCAGCCTGTTCGGTTCAGAATCGGAGCTTTACAATGAATTTGCCGTGAAGTGCTTCCGTATTTTCCTTTTGGCGTGCCCGATAAACGGCTGTCAGATGGTGTCCGGCGTGTTTTTTCAGGCAATCGGAAAACCGACGCAGGCAACGGCGTTATCTCTTACAAGGCAGATTATTTTTCTGCTTCCTGCAACGCTTTTGCTCCCGCTGGCGCTGGGAGTGGAGGGCGTCCTGTGGGCAGGACCGTTTGCAGATGTACTGGCCTTTATTGTGGCGGTAATTCTGCTGAGAATCAACTGGAAAAAGCTCTGATGTGAGGAGGTATTGATGATGAGCAAAAATTTAAGGAACCTCTGAATAAATACAGCTGCGGCGTCTTGCGGTAAATTTCCGCCATAAATGCGTTGCAAAAGCTTGAAATCCGTCAGGATTCCTGCGCTTTTGCGCCTTTTTCTGACGCAAATTTCCTCGCAATCCGCTCTTGCGCATTTATTCAGAGGTTCCTTAATTATAACAATCGGTCGCCAATATGGAAGCGGCGGCAGAGAAATAGGGAAAAGGCTTGCAGAGCGACTCGGTTACGATTACTATGACACGGTTCTTTTGGAAAAAGCATCGCAGGGCAGCGGATTATCTGAGGATGTTATAGCGCGATATGACGAAAGACTGGCAGACAAATGGATGAATGCATCTCTGGGAATGTCGGGAGCTACAGAACACCATAAACTCCCCCTTCCGCTGAGAGTGGCATTTGGCCAGTTTGAGGAAATTCGTAAAATCGGAAAATGCGGCCGAGCTGTAATCGTTGGGCGGTGTGCAGATCAAATTTTGAAAGAACAGGATAATGTTTTTTCTGCTTTTATTTATGCGGACATGGCTTTGCGAATTGCGCGTGTTGCAAACAGAAATCATATTTCCGAAGATGAAGCAAAAAAGCGCATACGAAACACCGATAAAAACCGAGCAAATTATTACTCCTACTATACAGACGCGGAATGGGGAAAGACGGATCATTACCACCTTTGCATTGACAGCGGCGTTTTTGGGATAGAAGGAGTTGTACATATCTTAGAAACAGCTGCTCAGAACAGATAAAAGTAATTGCTGCCGCATAACGTCTATCAGAGAGATTTTGCCGCTGTAAATTGTTTTTCCTGCTGCCGAAAGGAAGGAGCGTAAAGAACTACGGCTACTACACGTCGGCAAGCGGTGTGAATAAGTGAGGCAGGCTCTCACAAAACCGCTTTCCAATCCTCGCAGGATTACCTTTGCTGGAATCCGCACCAGCTTTATACATCCTATCAAAGCAGGATATATCTGGAGAGGGCCTGTCAGGTCATAGAAGGGGGCTTCATGGATTTTCTTAACTGCTCTTGCCTATAAGTCGGTGGCCTTCTTTGCATTCCAGTATAGCAGGGATGTACGGCCTTGTAGTGGCACTGATAGTGCTACCCGGCAGCACCAATAGGGCTACTTTTGGGATTCCAATCAAAAAGCAGAAGGAGGGCTGTGAAAAAAGCCTCCTGCAAAATCAGTTCCTGCTTCAGCAATTGCTGAAGCAGGAACCTTCGTTTTTTGCAAGTTATAGTGAAAGAAAGAGCATCCTGCCCCCTTACCCCCAAAATGCAAAAATTTTTGTCTTATGCAGCTCAGGCCGGCTGTCTTAAATGGCTGGGACGCTTGCGGAAATAAGGAGGGCGCTGTTTGAGAAATACACATGGAATATACAAAACTGCTTACTGCACCGCTTACGCATTCTCTGTCACAGGCAGGAAAATATTCAGATGGAACATATCCTCCTGCACATGGGCGTCCAGCCCGCCGCCCAGCTTCTCCGCCATCAGCTGCATGGAGCGCATCCCGTAGCCGTGACACTCCTTATCCTCCTTGGTGGTCTGGGGCAGGCCGTCCTTGAACACCAGCTGAGAAGCGTCCGCGCAGTAGTTTTCCACGTGGATGAAAATCATATCCCGCCGGCGGGAGACGTTCAGATAAATGACCCGCTTTTCCAGGTCGTCCACCTTTTTCACCGCCTCGATGGCGTTGGTGATGGCGTTGCCGAAGAGGGAGCAAAGGCTCTCTGTGGACAGGAAGCCCAGCTCGCCGCCTGCGGCGATGCAGATGAAGCTGATATGCTCGTATTCGCACTGCATATTCTGCTCGTCCAGGATGGTGTCCAGAATCTGGTTGCCCGTCTCAATTTTTCGGCTGTAGACGGAGATTTCCCGCTCCAGCTCGTCCAGCGCCGCATGGTTGAGGGCGCCCCCGGTTTGCCGCAGGGTCTGAATCTGATGCTTCAGGTCGTGGCACTTGATGTTGATCAGCTCAGTACTCTCCCGGAACCGCTCGTACATGGCCCGGTCCAGCTTCCAGAGCCGCCTGATCTCGGCGGCTTCGTGGACGGCGGACTCCTTCCGCAGCAGGGTGAACTGAATCGCCATGGCCAGGGCGCAGCACAGCACGCTCTGCACATAGACCACCACCTCCACCACCACCGGCAGCGTTGCGTCCACATCCACGCGGAACACCAGCATTGCGTTCAGCACCACGTCCACCAGCACGATGACGAAGGACAACCCCAGCCGGGCTGAGAAGCCGCCGATGTCCAGGTTCTCTTCGCTGTAAATCAGATAGGACACCAACACCCAGATCCCCCAATACACCAGCCCGTAGCTGACGGCGTAGAGCAGCAGGGTCAGAGGGGTGGCGTCATTGAACGCGGACTCCCGGTACATATCGCCGTACTTGCTCAGGCCGCTGACCGTCATCAGGAAGTTATAGGTCTGGTAGGCCAGGTGCTGGGTGGTGTAGGCAAGCACACCACAAAAAACAATGTTTTCCATTGACTCCTGAAAGCAGAAGTGGAGGGCAACCAGACTGGAGAAAAAAATCACCAGGAACAGCAGCGACATATAGGCCGCATCGCTCCACAGCACCGGCAGCAGCACGGCCACCGCCAGCACCCCCAGCGCCCCCAGCAGCACCCGCCACCCGAAGTGGCTCCGCCGGTTCAGGGTGCCGGTGACGATGGCCAGGGCCGCCATCAGCTCCAGCGCAAACTGAATTTTATAGGAGGAAAATAAACTGGAAATATCAAACATAGGACTTCTCCCCATAGTAATAGGCCAAATCTGCGCAGAATTCCTTCTTCCGGCGGCGGGCAATGGGCAGTTCCTCCCCGGACAGGAGCTGCACGTTATCCCGCTGCACTCCGGCCACCTTCCCCAGGTTCACCAGCGTCCCCGCGTTGACCCGGGAGAACTGACGCGGGGGCAGGTTCTCCTCCACCGCGGAGAGGGCTGTCCACGCCTCCAGCACGCCGTCCTCCATGTGGAAGACAATCTTGTGATTCTGGGCCTCGATATAGCAGATGCAGGCGATGGGAATGCGGTGGGTATCCCGTCTGGATGTTACGACCAGACTGGCCGGGTTGCGTTGCTCCAGGCAGCGGAATACCCGGTCCATCATTTGGGAAAACTGAAAGTAGGAGATGGGTTTCAGGATAAAATCCAGCGCTGCCACCCGGTAACCCTGGACAGCGTACTGCGCCATGTTGGTGACAAAGACGATCAGCACCTCGCTGTCTATCTCCCGGAGGCGCTCCGCCAGCCGCATCCCGTTCATACCGGGCATCTGAATATCCAGCAGCACCAGGTCATAACAGGCGTTGTATTGTTCCAGAAAGGCTATTGGATCGGAAAAGGAATCGGCTGTGATTTGCCGCCGTTTTTCCGCCCCATAGTCGGCACAGTACTGTTTCAACCGCTTCGTCTCCATCTGTTCATCCTCCACAATCGCCGTATGCATGACCAATCACCCCTCTTTTTCCGATTTTACATAGTATAGCATAGAAAACTGATTTCGGAAAGAGGGAAAATGAAAGGCACCCACAAAATGTGGATGCCTTTCCGCGCAATGTCCGTGTCAGTCAAGAGCCGTAGGGGAAGCATTTCGTGACTGGTGTGCGCATTTGGGGACAGGTCTGTTGGAAAGCGTAGCGTCCTGTCCGATTATGGAATGACGGGGAGGAAAAGCCGTCTGTTACTCTACATTTGCCTTGCGCTTCTTGTAGCCCTTGAAGATGAGCACCTCGCAGCCCAGCACAACCACTGCCACAATGACATCAACGGCAATCAGGGCGATTTGCCAGCCGGCCATGCCTTCACTCAGGTTCTCCTCGGCGTAGGCCCGGCTGTTCACTGTGACATACAGGATATTATGGCAGGCGGTGCGCATATTCTGGATGCTGAATGCGGAAGTCTGGTCATTCACATTATTTGTGCCCATATCCATCGTTGTCAGCATCAGG
>JAJQCJ010000008.1:0-2147 GCA_021202775.1 Clostridiales bacterium
TTTTTTTTTTTTTTTTTTTTTTTTTTTTTTTTTTTTTTTTTTTTTTTTTTTTTTTGCAATTTTTCCTTCGCAGACCTGACAAAGACGGGTCCCATAATCCGACCTTGACAAGCCGATGGTTATAGCATAGAATGGGAAAAGAATCCTTTCCAACAGGAGGAACACCCAATGAGAGAACCAGTCAAGGGGCTTTTTGCCGGCTCCTTCGACCCCTATACCCTGGGTCACCACGCCATTGTGAAGAAGTCGGCCAGGCTGTTTGATGAGCTGCACATTCTGATCGGCGTCAACGCCCTGAAGCGCCGCCAGTACCCTGCCCGTGACATGAAGACGGCCATTGAGGAGGCGCTGGCGGCGGACGGCATCCTGCACACCAAGGTGATCTTTTACGAGGGCCTGGTGGCGGATTACTGCGCCGAGGAGGGCATCCGCTACCTGGTGCGGGGCCTGCGCAACGGGATGGACTATGACTACGAGGAAAACATCGCCGAGGTGAATAAGCTGATCCACCCGGAGCTGGAATCCCTCTATCTGCGGGCGGACGTGACGGCCATCTCCTCCTCCATGGTGCGGGAGCTGGCGAGCTATGGCAAGGATGTGTCCCCCTATGTGCCGGAGCCGGTGCTGCGGCTGATGCACAGGACGGACAGCATGCAGAGAGATGAAAAAACGTGATAACAGACGAAAAACGCAGAGTATTGTTTTGTTTTAAGAGTTTCTTCAGGAATCGTGGAAAAATCTGAAAATTCTATAAAATCTTTCAAAATAGCGTTGAAATCTGGAGGAAAACCCGCTATAATAAGATGTTAGTATGGAGCTTTGGGGGCTTGACAGGGTTCCTGCGGCAAAGTGCAGCGTCGAAGGCATGGCTAAAGGGCCTGCCTTCTGGAAATACTGGATTTCATCAAACATATTCAGGAGTGTGTGAAATGAGCATTGCAAAAGACATTGGCATTGACCTGGGTACCGCTTCCATTCTGGTACACGTGAAGGGGAAGGGCGTCGTCCTTCAGGAGCCGTCCGTGGTGGCCATTGACAAGAATACCGGCAAGCTGCTGAAGGTGGGCAAGGAGGCGCAGATGATGCTGGGCCGTACCCCCGGCAACATCGTTGCCATGCGGCCCCTGCGGGAAGGCGTCATCTCCGACTATGATATGACCGAGCGTATGCTGCGGGAGTTTATCAATAAGGTCGCCCCGGTACACCTCTTTAAGCCCCGCGTCGTCATCTGCGTCCCCTCCGGCATCACCGAGGTGGAGGAGCGGGCCGTCATCGACGCCGGCATCCAGGCGGGCGCCCGGAAGGTGTACCTGATTGAGGAGCCTGTGGCCGCCGCCATCGGCGCGGGCATTGACATCTCCCAGCCCGAAGGCCATATGGTGGTGGACATCGGCGGCGGCACCACCGATATCGCCGTCATCTCCCTGTCCGGCGTGGTGGAGTCCGAATCCATCAAAATCGCCGGCGACCAGTTCAATGACGCTGTGGTGAAGTACATTCGCCGCAAGTACAACGTCCTCATTGGCGAGCGCACCGCTGAGGAGCTGAAAATCAGCATCGGCGGCGTCTACCCCCGTGAGGAGGAGGTCACCAAGGACATCAAGGGCCGCGACCTGATGACCGGCCTGCCCAAGACCTTTACCGTCTCCTCCAATGAGATGATCGAAGCCTTTGAGGAGCCGATTCAGCGCATCCTGGAGGCCATCCACGCCGTGCTGGAGCGGACGCCCCCTGAGCTGACGGCGGACATCTCCACCAACGGCATTGTGATGACCGGCGGCGGCTCCCTGCTGTGGGGCTTTGACCGGCTGATCGAGTCCAACACCGGCATCGAGACCCGTGTGGCGGACGACGCCATCTCCTGCGTGGTCAAGGGCACCGGGGCCAGCCTGGAGGACCTCAGCACCATGCAGGACGGCACCATGAACCTGTCCCGCCGGAAGCAGATGAACGGGTAAGACGCGCACTCCGTCTGCCGTCACAACGACAAAAGAAAGCAGGCACCCCGCCGAGGATTCGGCGGGGTGCCTTTTTGGGTGCTGGGGTGTGTCTGCGGGTATCGCTGCGTCAGAGGCGGTCAGTCGTCGATTTCGGCGTCATACTCGATGATGGCACCGGTGGTGGCATTGATCTCGTACTCATACTCC
>JAJQCJ010000008.1:2247-25898 GCA_021202775.1 Clostridiales bacterium
CTTGTCGATGATGGCGCCGGTGGTGGCGTTGATCTCGTACTCGTACTCCTTGGTGGTGGTGTAGAATTCGATGTCGTAGACTGCGACGCCGTCATCCGTATCCTGCTTCGCCTTGGTGAAGGTGGCGTCGGAGGCGGACACACCTGCGTCAGAGAGGGCGATGGTCTTGGCCTTGTCGACCCCGATATAGGCGGCGCTGCTGCTGTCAGCGGTGCCGGTGCCGGTGGCGGTGAGGGTCTCCACGCTCTTGTCCAGGACAGCGCCGGTGGCGGCATCGATCTCATACTCGAACTCCTGGGTGTCGGTGTAGAACTCGATGTCATAGACCGCTGCGCCGTTTTCGTTGTCCAGCTTGGCCTTGGTGTAGGTCACGTCCGCCTCGGCGGCCCCTGCGTCCGCCAGGGCCGCGGCCTTGGCCTCCTCCAGGGTCAGCTGACCGGTGGCTTCGGTGGCGGTGTCGGTGCTGCCGGTGCCGGTCGTGGTCAGGGTCTCCTTGCTCTTGCTGTAGACCGCGCCGGTGGCTGCGTTGATTTCGTACTCATACTCATGGGTGTCGGTGTAGAACTCGATGTCGTAGACGGTGATGCCGTCGTCCTCATCCAGCTTGCCCTGGGTGAAGGTGACTTCTTCGGCGGTGAGCCCCGCGTCCGCCAGGGCCGCGGCCTTGGCCTCCTCCAGGGTGATCTGGGCGGCTTCGGCGGTGCCGGCGTCAGCAAGGCTGACCAGCTCCACTTCCTTCTTCACCACGGTGCCGTCGCTGGACTTGATCCAGTACTCATACTCGGTGCCGCCTGCGGTGAATTCCACCTCGTACACGAACTGGCCCTGTTCAAAGTCGAATTCGGTGCGGGTGAGGGTCGCCTCCGCCGGGTCCACGCCGGCGTCTGCAAAGGCGAAGTTCTGGGCGTTCTCTGCGCCGATGGAGGTGTTTTCCGCAATCGCGCTTGCAGCGTATGCGGTGCCGGTGCCAACGCCTGCCAGGATACCAAGTGCACAGACGGAGGAGATTACGGCCTTCATGGGGGTTTCAAAGAACTTCTTCAAGTGTGTCATGTGGAATGCTCCTTTCTAGCATCTAATAATGGAAGCTGAATTTTATGATTGATTTTGTTTGCTTCCTTGATTCTGGCTTCATTATAGACGCCGAAGATTAGAGCAACATTAATGGTTTCCTCTTTTTCAATTTTTTTCAGATTTTTTTGGAAGAGTCAGGGTGAAGGTGCTGCCCTGCCCCGGCGCGCTCTCCACCGTTACGGCCCCGCCGTGGAACTGGGCGATCTGGGCCACCATGGACAGCCCCAGACCGGAGCCGGCCCCCGACCGGGAGGCGTCCGCCTGGTAGAACCGGTCGAAAATCTTCTCCTGTTCCTCCCGGGCGATGCCGATGCCGTCGTCGGCCACGGACAGGGTCAGGGTGTCCTCCCCGTCCCGCAGGGCGACCCAAATGTGGCCGTCCTCCGTGCCGTAGCGGTAGGCGTTGCTGACCAGGTTCACCAGCAGCCGGGAGAGCAGCTCCCGGTTCCCATATACCGTCACCGCCGGGTCTGCCTCCCAGGTCAGGGTGATGCCCTTCTCCTGAATCAGCGCCAGATCCTCACAGGTGGAGGAGACCAGCTCCGTCAGGTCCACCGGCTCCTTCTGGTACCGCTCGGTGTGCAGCTCCAGCCGGGCGAAGTCCAGCATGTCGTTGATGAGCCGGGACATCTTCCGCCCCTGGCGCTGAATCACCTCCAGGGCCTGCTGGTACTCCTCCGCTGTCCGTGGCTCCTCCAGGGAGTACTCACACTGGGCCATAATCACCGTCATGGGGGTGCGCAGCTCGTGGGAGGCGTCGGAGGTGAACTGCTGCTCCACCTCAAAGGCCGTGTCCAGCCGGGCGAACATCTCGTTGAAGCTGTCTGCCAGTTGGTGCAGCTCATCCTTGCCCTTGCCCAGGTCGATGCGCTTTTTCAGGTCGTCCCCCTGGCTGATCTGGGAGGCGGCCTCGGAAATCTGCTGAATGGGCCTGAGGGCCCGCCGGGCCACCAGGTAGCCGCCCACCGCCGCCAGCACCACCAGGGAGGGCAGCAGAATCAGGGACAGCCGGGAGATGGTCTCCATCTGGGAGCGGCCCTGGGCCTCGGACACCACGCCCCGGAGCCACAGCCCCTCCAGCCCCTCCTGCACCAGCTGCCGGTCAAAGACGTAGTACAGGGTGCCGTCGATGGTGATGGCCTGAACCTGAGCGTCGATGAAGTCCAGTTCCGACACCTCCCGGGCCACCGGGTTCTCGCCGTACAGCATGGTGCCGTCGGCGTAGTACAGGGCGGTGTAGACCTCGTTGACCTCGTCCAGGAAGTCGTCGTCCACCTCCAGGTAGCCGTCGCCGTAGGCGGCGAAGTGGTCCACATCGCTGGTCAGGTCGATGCCCTCGATGCTGTCGAAGAACTCCACCTCGTCCACGTTGTCCTCCACCGTCTCGATGAGGCTGTCCCGCACCGTCTTTTGCAGCACCTGGTTGCTGACGAAGATGACCATAAAGTAGGTCATGGCCACCACGAAAATCAGCGCCACCGTGTACCACAACGTCACCTTCATGCGGATGGATAGATTCTTCACCGGCCCGTCTCCTCCCGCAGCACATAGCCCCGGCCCCGGACGGTGTGAATCAGCTTCTGAGCCTCCCCGCCGTCGATCTTCTTGCGCAGGTAGCTGATGTACACGTCCACCACGTTGGTGCCGCCTTCATAATCGAAGTTCCAGATGTGGTTTTCGATCTTCTCCCTTGACAGGACCACCCCTTTGTTGTGCATCAGGTACTCCAGAAGGGCGTACTCCTTGGCGGACAGGGTGATGGTCCTGCTGCCCCGCTGCACCACATGGGCGGCGCAGTCCATGGTCAGGTCGCCCACCCGCAGCACGCTGCTGGCCGCCCCGAAGGAGGTCCGGGTCATCACCCGGAGCCGGGCGGTCAGCTCCTCAAAGGAGAAGGGCTTCACCAGATAGTCGTTGGCCCCGCTGTCCAGCCCCCGGACCCGGTCGGACACCGCGTCCCGGGCCGTCAGAAACAGCACCGGCGTGGTCTTTCCCCCGTCCCGGAGCTTCCGCAGCACGGTGAAGCCGTCCGCTCTGGGCATCATAATGTCCAGGATGATGGCGTCATACTCGGTGTAGGAGAGAATCTCCATCGCCTCCTCCCCGTCATAGCAGCAGTCCACACTGTACCCGTCGGCGGTGAGCTTTTGGGCGATAATGCTGTTTAAATCCCGTTCGTCCTCTGCCAGTAAAATGCGCATGGCTCATACCTCCCCAGTTTATTCAGGATACCGTTAGC
This sequence comes from Clostridiales bacterium, assembly GCA_021202775.1. Classification (GTDB taxonomy): domain Bacteria; phylum Bacillota; class Clostridia; order Oscillospirales; family Oscillospiraceae; genus Onthomonas. The sequence continues at coordinate 5,561 of JAJQCJ010000008.1, forward strand.
ATACCACGGTTTCATGAGAGTTTCATTAGAATGCCAGAACATTGAAAAAGTTTTGCAAAGGGCCTGTGGCTTTATTGTATGGATTTTCCCGCCGCCTGTCAAGGCGGGAATCCCCGCTGTTCACAAACGCTTTACAGTTTTTTAGAACTCTGTTCAAGATTTTCCTGCCGGGTTGTAGTACTATATCATTAGACGATGACAGTTGTTTCAAGAATGTGTTTTTCTCCTCTCTCTTTCAAAGGCAAAATCCGCGGGGCTCGCGCCCTGCGGATTTGTCTGTTCTGACGGTTCCCTTTTTCTCCCGGTTTCGCTATACTGATGGCAGAAAATCATCAGAAAAGTGAGGCGAGCTGCCATGAGTATGCCCAGGGACCCTGTCATCCTGCTCAGCTATGTGAACACCCTCCTGCGGGACCGCTACCCCTCCCTGACGGAGCTGTGCAAGGCGGAGTGCGTGGAGGAGGCGGAGCTGAAAGCCGCCCTGTCCGCCATCCGGTATGAGTACGATGAGGCGCTGAACAAGTTCGTGTGACAGGCAAACGTAAAAAAGGAAGGCTTCCGGTACAGAAACGTGTACCGGAAGCCTTTTTTGTGGGGGTGTTACTTCTTCACGGTCAGCGCGTCCGTGAACTCATACTGCTTATCCCAGATCTCCAGGGAGACAGGGGCGGTCTTGTCCTCGTTGACGATGGAGACCGCGTCCGGCGTGACGGTGACCGCCAGCTTCTGCCCGCGCCACAGGATGGTGTAGTCCAGCCTGTTCCACGCCTCGGGGAGGTTCGGGCTGATGCGGAGCTTGCCGCCCAGCATCCGCAGGCCGCCGAAGCCATAGACCACGCACTGCCACAGGCCGCCGTAGGAGGCGGCGTGGATGCCCGCGTCGGAGGAGTGGGGGTTGGCGTTGTCCAAGTCGATGAGGCAGGCCTTCTCGAACATCTGATAGCCCAGCGCCGGGTTGCCGATGTCGCAGGCCAGCACCGAGTGGGTGGAGAGGGACAGGCTGGAGTCGTGGAGGCACCGGGGCTCGTAGTAATCCCAGCTGGCCAGCTTGACCTCGTGGGGGAACAGCTCCTCCAGCAGATAGAACAGCACCATGACGTCCGCCTGCTTGGAGACCTGAATCTTGGTGATCTGCTCCTGGTTGTAGTCCTTATAGATGCCGCCCACATGGGCCTGCTGCTTGTACTTAGTCAGGTCGATGTCCTTCAGGGTCAGGTAGGTGGTGTCCTGAGGCAGGACGCCGTCCTCCGTGGGCTGGGTCAGGAAGATCTTGTCCCGCTGCTCCGTCCACTTGGCGTAGCACTCCGCCAGGCCCAGTTTGGCGTCCAGGGCGGCGTACAGCTCCGGCTTCTCCGCCCGGAGCAGGTCGGTGTACTCGATGGCCTTGCCCATGTTCCACCAGGCCATGTAGTTGGTGTAGGCGTTGTCGTTGACGTGCTCCTTGTACTCGTCGGGGCCCACCACATCGTTGATGTGGAGCTTGCCGTCCTCGCCGGGCTCCAGGCGGCTGCTCCAGAACTTGGCGCAGTCCAGAATCAGCTCATAGCCGTACTTGTCCATATAGTCCTGGTCGCCGGTGCACTCATAGTACTGCCACACGCCGAAGGCCACGTCGGAGGTGATGTGAATCTCAATGAAGCCGGTCCAGACCTTGATGAGCTGGCCGGTGACGATGTCGGTGCCCATGTACTCCGGGGTCACCTCGCCGTCGTCCAGCCAAGCGGACTCCCAGGGGAACTGGGCGCCCTGATAGCCGTTGTGCTTCGCCTTGGCATGAGCGCCGGGGAGGGAGAGATAACGGTACTCCTCCAGGCTCCGGGCCACCTCCGGCATGGTGAAGGTGAAGTAGGGCAGGAGGAACACTTCTGTATCCCAGAAGGTATGGCCCTTGTAGCCCTCGCCGGAGAAGCCCTTGGCGCCGATGTTCATCCGGTTATCATGGGCGGGGGTCATCAGCTGCATATGGTACTGGGCGAAGCGAATCACCAGCTGGTCAAAGGCGGGGCCGTCGATGGTGATGGGCACCCGGTCCCAAACCTTCTCCTGCCAGCAGGCGGCGGACTCCGCAGCCAGGGCGTCGAATCCGGCGGCCTCGTCCTCCTTCAGCTGCGCCAGGGCGTACTCCTGCACCTGGGCCACGGTGAGGCTGATGGCCTCCTTGTCCCGGGTGGTGTAGACGTTGGAATACTTCTCCATCACCAGGGTCTGGCCCGCCTTCACGTCCTGGGTGAACTTGGAGAACATCCGGCGGCGGAGAATGTTGATGTCGCTCTTGGGGGCAACCTCCGTCCCGTCCAGCGTGAACCGATGGGTGGCGTCCACCACAAAGGTGATGTTGGACTGGATGGTGCGGGGGATGAACTGGAGGTACTTCTTGTCATAGAACCGGGTCTGGCCCTCGGTGAAGTGCTGGGAGCCGTCGCAGGACACCCGCCCGTCGATGCCGGACTGGAGGGTGACGGTGGAATCCTGACAGGGGGTCACGGAGACCCGGGCCGCGATGGTGTGCAGCCGCTTCAGGGAGACGATGCGCTCGAAGTTCAGCTGAAAACGGTCACCCTTGGGAGAGCTCCACTCCACCTCACGGGTCAGCAGGCCGGTTTTCAGGTTCAGCGTCCGGGCATAGCTGTGGATGGTGCCCTGGGTCAGGTCGAACCGGACCCCGTTCAGGGTCAGCTCAATGTTGGTCACGTCGGCGGCGTTGGGCAGCTCGGTGACCTCCTCCGGGGAGAACTGGTCAAAGGTGCCCGCCACCAGCAGGTCACGGGTCTCCCCCAGGTACTGCTCCTCCGTGGCGGAGCGCAGGCCCAGATAGCCATTGCCCAGGCAGAAGTTGGCCTCCGCCTTGCCCAGGGCGTTGGGGTCGAAGTTGGTTTCAACGATCTCCCATTGGCCTTCGCGGTTAAAATCTAACATAGTGTTTCAGCTCCTTACAATGTCTGATTCATGATATATCATGATATAATGCTGTGATTGCGGCGCTGCTCAGCCCAGCACCATTTTGGCGCAGCCGTAGATGCCCGCGTCGTTCCCCAGCTCCGCCAGGGCGAACTCCGTATCCCGGAAGGCGTGGAAGGCATACTTCCGGTAGCTGGCCGCGATGGGCCGGAGCAGAACCTCCCCGGCCTTGGACAGGCCGCCGCCGATGATGAACACCTCCGGGTTGACGGTGCTGGCCATGGCCGTCAGCGCCCAGCCCAGCTTTTCGCCCAGCTCCTCCAGCAGCTCCAGGGACAGGGCGTCCCCTTCCCGGGCCGCGTCGCAGACATCCTTGGCGCTCAGCCGTTTTTTGTCCCGCAGAGAGGAAGGCCGGGACGACTGCCGGAAAAGCTCCAGCTTGGCGCAGCGCAGCAGACCGGTGGCGGAGCAATACTGCTCCAGACAGCCGTATTTGCCGCACTTACAGGGGACGGTGGCCTCCCGGTCCACGCAGAAGTGGCCGATCTCCCCGGCGGCGCCCTCGCTGCCGGACATCACTCGTCCGTCTGCCACTATGCCGCAGCCGATGCCGGTGCCCAGGGTCACCATGACGGCGCTGCTGCAATGGCTGGCGGCGCCCTTCCACAGCTCCCCCAGGGTGGCGGCGTTCACATCATTGGTCACCCGGAATTTGGAAATGCCGGGCTCCAGTTCCTGTATCACGGCGGGAAGGAACTGCTCCCCCCAGTTCAGGTTGATGCACCCGGACACGGTGCCATCCATCTTCACCGGGCCGGGGACCCCCATGCCGACGCCCTCCACCTGGCTCCAGGTCACCTGATTGCGGGCCATCCAGCCCCGGAGGGCGTCCAGGGCGTCCGGCAGGACATTTTTGCCGCCGTTCTCGGTCCGGGTGGGAATCTGCCACTTCTCCAGCAGCGTCCCGTCCGTCCGGAAGGCCCCCAGCTTGATGGCGGTGCCGCCGATGTCCACGCCAAAGACATATGGTAACATTGCTCTTCTCTGCCTTTCCACCCCGCTCACGTTACAGGATGTTCAGCAGGTCGGAGAAGGAGGTCAGGTCATAGTCCTCCAGGCCGCAGCCCTTGGCGTCGCCAAACAGGGCCAGGGCGGTCATGCCGCCGGCCTTGGCTGCCTCGATACCGGCCTTGGCGTCCTCCACCACGGCGCAGTCTGCGGGGTCGATGCCAATCTTGGCGGCGGATTTCAGGAAGACCTCGGGGTCGGGCTTGGAGTGGGTGATGTCGGTGCCGTCGGCGATGGCGTCAAAGAAGTCGCCCAGGCCCAGCTGGCCCAGGATGAACTTGGTGTTCTTGCTGGAGGAGCCGATGCTCAGCTTGTAGCCCCGGGCGCGAAGCTCGTTCAGGGTGTCCTTCACCTCATCGGTCAGGTCGGCAGGGCTCATATTTTTCAGCAGGTCACGATAGGTGTCGTTCTTCTCGGTGGCGAAGGCTTCCTTCTGCTCCTCAGTATAGGTCTCGGTGGCCCGCTCCAGAATGATCTCCAGGCTGGCCATACGGCTGACACCGCGGAGCCGGTCGTTGATCTTCTCGTCAAAGTAGATGCCCAGCCGGTCGGCCAGAGCCTTCCATGCCTGATAGTGGTACTTGTCGGTGAAGCAGATGACGCCGTCCAGGTCGAAGATGACCGCTTTCTTGTCAAATTTCATCAGTTGTCGTTCCTTTGCACAGTAGTAGTAGTTTTTATAGCCCCTCTCCAAGGGCTGTCCGCCGGGGACAGGGTGCCGCGTGTACGGCTCTCCCCTCCATTATAGCAGATTGTTTTTGAAAATGGATTCACTGGCACAATATGCAGATATTTGGCACAAACTGTATTCAATTTCAGAAAGGAGAGAGCGCCTCTCCGGTTAGATGCGGCGAAAGAGGCGCTTTAAATGTAAAAGACGTTATCCCTTAGGTATGGCTCTTTGAGGGAAATACGTTTTGCCATTTCTAATCATCCTAGGATATTTACGCAATATTTGAATTTTGCGAGGGTTTACCACTCAATATCTTCGTATCTATCAGATGAGTATCCTTGAGAATTCAAGTGTTTAACCATTTTATCGAGCTTGCTTCGGAGTAACTTGTTGAACCATTTCGTTTTACCAAAAAGGCTTACAAGAGCGGGGCTTACAGAATAGTATACCTTCACGAACACTCTCCCAAGAAATTTCCTTGCCAGATAATTATCGCGATACCTTCTAAGCGTCCAAACCTCAGGACAGTCATAGCTACCATAGACAGCTGTTGCTACAAAACAGCCACTCTTTTTTCTCCTTTTCTTTCTTTTCCTCCCCTTATCATACCACGCCTTAGGTCTTGTCCATGTTCCTGTTCTAGGATTATAACTTGGCCGTCTTCCTGCACCCATAAGATTCCCCCTCCATTTGTTGTGCCTGCGAGTAATACAATTAACGCAGTTCAGGCATTTGCAAAGAAAAACTGGACACCTATTTCGATACTAATTTGTATCAAAACTGGTGTCCAGCTATGGTGCCGGTGGTGGGACTCGAACCCACACGCCATCGCTGGCAACGGATTTTGAGTCCGCCTCGTCTACCAATTCCAACACACCGGCATTGCAAGAATGATTATAGCACGTTTCCTGTCAAATGGCAAGGGGAAAATCACCGGGCGCGGAGGGGTTTCAAAACCCCCGCAAAAAATTCTGAAAAACAGTTGCAATTCCCGTTGAGGTGTGCTATTATAATTGATGCTTTGTAGAAAAGTAATGGTATCTTTTCATGAGAGAGGTGAACCAACATGAAAGCAGGGATTCATCCCAATTATCAGCAGACCACCATTCGCTGCGCTTGCGGCGCTGTCTATCCCACCGGCTCCACCAAGAAGGACATCCGCGTGGAAGTGTGCGCCAAGTGTCACCCCTTCTTCACCGGTAAGCAGAAGATGGTGGATACAGGTGGTCGTGTCAGCCGCTTCAATAAGAAGTTCGGTCTGGACAAGTGACTTGTATGTGAAAAACGCTGCACTGAGCGAAGGTGCGGCGTTTTTTCCATCTGTGTTTGTTTTTGTCGGAACCGTTCCGCTTTGGCGGAACGCGCCCGCAATTTATCGTTTGGAGGGAACTGTCATGATTCAGAAAATCGACCCGAAAACCATTACCAGGAATCCCTTTGCCATGATCGGCGACGACTGGATGCTGATCACCGCCGGGAACCGGGAGCAGTGCAACACCATGACGGCCAGCTGGGGCGGCGTGGGCATCCTGTGGGGCAAGCCGGTGGCCACCTGCTATATCCGCCCCCAGCGGTACACCAAGGAGTTTGTGGACCGGGAGGGCTACTTCACCCTGTCCGTCCTGCCGGAGGACTACCGGAAGGCCCTGGCCTTCTGCGGCTCCAAATCCGGCCGGGACTATGACAAGTTTGCGGAGACCGGCCTGACCCCCGCCTATGCCGACTGCGGCGCCCCCTATATCGCCCAGGCGGAGCTGGTGCTGGTGTGCAAAAAGCTGTACGCCCAGGAGCTGGGGCCGGAGCATCTCACCGACCCCTCCATTGACGCCCAGCACTATCCCACCCACGACTGGCACACCATGTATATCGGTGAGATCGTGGAGGCCTATCAAAAGTAACCGCCGCCCCGCGGGGCAGCGGGGCAGAACGGAGATTTTTCACACAATATGACAGAGACGACTTTACAGGAAACGAACATCAACCGGGCGGTGCTGGTGGGCCTCTGCGCCCACAACCTCCGCCGGGAGGACAATTCCAGCGACACCACCATGGAGGAACTGCAGGCCCTTTTAGAGACCGCCGGGGGCGAGACCCTGGCTGTCGTCCTCCAAAACCGGGACACCCCGGACTCCCGCACCTTCATCGGGGAGGGCAAGGTGGCCGAGGTGAAGGAGCTGGCCCACAACCTGGGGGCCGACCTGGTGGTGTTTGACAACGAGCTGTCCCCCGCCCAGGTGCGGGTGCTGACGGAGGAGCTGGAGCTGCACGTCATGGACCGGGCGGCGCTGATTCTGGACATCTTCGCCCAGCGGGCCCGCACCAGTGAGGGCCGGCTCCAGGTGGAGCTGGCCCAGTACAAGTATATGCTGCCCCGGCTCACCGGCATGTGGACCCATCTGGTGCGGCAGAACGCCGCCGGGGGCAAGTCCCCCATCGGCACCCGGGGCCCCGGCGAGACCCAGCTGGAGACCGACCGCCGCCACATCCGCCGGAAGATTCAGAAGCTGGAGGAAAATCTGGCGGAGGTGCGCCGGGTGCGGGCCGTCCAGCGGGACCGGCGGGAGAAGAACGAGGTGCCGGTGGTGGCCATCATCGGCTACACCAACGCGGGCAAGTCCACCCTCCTGAACCGGCTCACCGGCAGCGATATCCCCGCCAACGACCGGCTGTTCGACACCCTGGACACCACCACCAGGATGCTGGAGCTGTCGGACACCTGCACGGTGCTGATCTCCGACACGGTGGGCTTCATCCGCAAGCTACCCACCCATCTGGTGGAGGCGTTTAAGGCCACGCTGGAGGAGCTGCAATACGCGGACCTGCTGCTCCACGTCATTGACGTCAGCAACCCGGAGTGGCCCGCTCAGGCGGAGGTGGTGGACAGGCTGGTGCGGGAGCTGGGGGCACAGGAGACCCCCTGCGTCCGGGTGCTGAATAAGTGCGACCGGTTTGTGGACAGCCACGGCGCACCGGAGCTGCTCCCCCACGGGGAGGGCATCGTCCGGGTGTCCGCCAAAACCGGCGAGGGCATGGACGACCTGCTGGCGCTGCTGCGCAGTCTGCTGGACACCGGCACCCGGCAGGTGACGCTGTCCGTTCCCTATGACCAGGGGGGCGTCCTGGACCTGCTCTACCGGGAGGCGAAGGTGGAAAGCGTGGAGTACGCAGATACCATCCGTGTCTCCGCCGTCTGCACCCCCAAGGTGCTGGGCCAGGTGCGGCGGTACTGCGACCCGCCGCTGCCGGAGGCGAAGGAGCCGTGGGAGGGGTAAGCCCCATCCGGCGACGGGCTGTAACGCTCCGCACAAAAGGCAGCCGCCGCCCCGGTGAACTGCTTTCACCGTTTACAAGGTCATACTCATTAAAAGCACTTCGACTGCATCAATAATGCGCAGCCGAGGTGCTTTTTCATCAGCGTTTCCGCTGCAGTTGGGTCAGCAGGCGCTGCATGCCGGCCGCATCCTGCCGCTGCACCGCCTCCGCGCTCAGCGTTTGCAGAAGATGCACCTCCGCCCGCAGCTGCATCTTTTCCTTGGCAAGCCGCGCGTCCTTCGTCCCGGTGACGGTGATCACCTGCATGGGCAGATGGTTCGCCTGGGCAACCTCCAGCGCGCTGCGCACCATGGCGCGGTTCTTCTTCGGCACGGAATAGAACACGCTGCGGCCCAGCTCCGCCCGCTGCATCAGGGCCTCGTGGGCCTCCTGCCCGGCGCCCCGGCGGCAGCCCGCCCGCTCCAGCAGCCGGGGGAACACCTTGCCCGTGGTGAATTCATCCTGATAGCACAGGAGCAGGTTGGCGTCCCGCAGGCCGGACAGCACAATGGGTGCGTCCAGTTCACTGACCTGCAAGCAGAGCACGATCTTCTGCCCGCCCTCTTTCAGAGGGGCAAGGCTTTTCCGATTCAGCCGGGCACCGCTCACGAAGCATACCATATCGTACACGCCCAGCGCCAGCCAGCGGGCGGCAAAATGCTCCCTGTCGTCCGGCCCGCGCCATCCGACCAGGCGGCACAGCAGCAGGAACAGCCCATACAGCAGCAGCATTACAGCCAAAATCACCGCAAAGGCCAACAGCAGCCGCCAGCCAAACGCAAACCCGGAGAAAAGGAAGGCAAGCACGCCTGCCACAACGCTGATTGCCAGAAAAATCAGAAACAACATAACATTCCACCTCGCTGCCTTCTATTTTACAGGGTTCGGCTTCTTTTTGCAATCAGGATTTCAAAAAAATGCAGCTTACCAATTTGCGCAGAAGGGCGGCCCCCGCGGATGCAGGGGCCGCCCGGCGGGATACAGTTAAAATTCAGCTAAAACTCAGCGCAGCACGGCCCCCAGCTCCTGTTCCAGGGCGGCCAGGACGGCCTGGACATCCTCGTCGGCCTCGGCGTCGGTGAGGGTGCGGTCATTGTGGCGCAGCTTCAGGGCGAAGGCCACGCTCTTCTTGTCGGCGGGGATGGGCTTGCCGGTGTAAACGTCGAACAGCTCCACCTCGGCTACCAGGCCCTTGCCGCTCCTGCGGATGCAGGCTTCCAGGTCGGCCACCGGGGTGTCCAGGTCGCAGACCACCGCAATGTCCCGCTCCACGGCGGGGAACTTGGGCAGGGGCTGGTAGACGATGGCGTGGGGCTGGGCGTCCAGAATGGCCTTGAAGCTGATCTGGGCGGCGTACAGCGGCACGTCCACGTCATAATTGGCGGCGGTCAGGGGGTGAATCTGCCCCAGAATACCGATCACCTTGCCGTTCAGCAGGATGTTGGCGCAGCGGCCGGGGTGCCAGGTGGGGTTCTCCCGCTCCGCCTGATAAGTCACGCCCTGGATGCGGAAGGCGTCGAACAGCGCCTCCACATCCCCTTTCAGGGTGAAGAAGCTCTGCTTCCCGCCATAGCCGCCCAGAGAGACGATCTGCCGCTCGTCCGCCATGGCGGTGCCCTCCTGGGGCAGATAGATCCGGGCCAGCTCGTAGAGCCTGGCGACGGGGTTGCGGTATTGGTAGTTTCTGGCCAGCGTCTCCAGCAGGGAGGGCAGGGCGGTGGTGCGCATGATGGAGGTGTCCTCCCCCAGAGGGTTCAGGATGCGGATGCTGCTGCGCTCCGGCGCGTCCTCCGGCAGGCGAATCTTATTATAATAGTTGGGGCTGATGAAGGAGTAGGTCATGATCTCGTCATAGCCCTGGCCCCGGCAGACGCTGCCCACCAGATGCTCCCCCTGCTGCTTCACGGTCAGGCCGCCCCGGGTGGTGTCTCCCCGCATCAGGGTGGTGGGCAGGTTGTTGTAACCGGTGAACCGGGCCACTTCCTCCGCGATGTCGGAGTAGTGGGACACGTCGCTCCGCCAGGAGGGCACCACCAGTACATCGTCCTCCATCAGTTGGAAGCCCAGGTGCAGCAGGATGGCGGTCATCTCCTCTTTGGAGAAGGCAGTGCCCAGCAGGCCGTTGACCTTGTCCGGCTCCAGCTTCACCAGGGTGGGGACATAGTCCTGGGCCACCGCGTCGATGACGCCGTCCACCACTTCGCCGCAGCCCAGCAGCTCCACCAGCTCGCAGGCCCGCTGGACGGCGGGGAGGGTGTTCATGGGGTCCAGCCCCTTCTCGTACCGGGCGGAGGCCTCGGTGCGCATCCCCAGGGCCATGGCGGTCTTGCGGACGGAGACGCCGTTGAAGTTGGCGGACTCGAAGAACACCTCGGTGGTGCCGTCGGTGATTTCGGAGTTCTCGCCGCCCATGACGCCAGCCACGCAGATGGGCTTCACCTCGTCGGCGATGACCAGCATGGACTCCTTCAGCTTGTGGGGCTTGCCGTCCAGGGTGGTCATGTTCTCACCGGGGTAGGCCCGGCGGACGTTGATGTGATGGCCCTCCACACAGGAGAAGTCAAAGGAGTGCATGGGCTGGCCGTACTCCAGCATGACATAGTTGGTGATGTCCACGATGTTGTTGATGGGGCGGACGCCGGAGGCCCGGAGCCGCTCCCGCATCCACTTGGGGGAGGGGCCGATTTTTACGTTCTTCACCAGACGGCCGCAGTACCGGGGGCACAGGTCGCCGTCCAGGATGTCCACATCGGCATAGTCCAGGATGGAGGAGCCGCAGCCCTTTACCTCCGGTTCGTGGAGTTTCAGCTCCTTGCCGAAGGTGACGGCGGCCTCCCGGGCCAGGCCGATGACCCCCAGGCAGTCCGGGCGGTTGGGGGTGATCTCAAACTCCACCACATGGTCGTCCAGGCCCAGCACGGTGGGAATGTCGTCGCCGGGCTTGCAGTCCTCGTTCAAAATAAAGATGCCGTCCTCAATGCAGTTGGGGAACTCCTTCTGCTGGGCGTGGAGGCCCGCCAGGGTCAGCACCTCGCCGGAGGCGGTGTTGACGCAGATCATGTCCCCTGCGTGGATGTTGGCGCAGTTGGTGGAGATTTCCTTCTCCCCCTTGCCCCAGTCCACGGTGAGCCGATAGGTGGAATAAGCCACCGTCTCGCAGGAGAGAACCTTGGCGGTGTACACCTTGCCGTAAATGCGCAGACCGGGCTGTACGTTCTCCGGAATGGAGGGCTTTTCGCCGGGGAGGACGTGGTAGTCCCCCAGAATGGCGGCGGCCTGAATGGCGGCATAGGGGAAATCCCGGGTGTCCACCCCCAGCTCCGTCAGGGAGCAGAGCATTCCGTTGGACGGAACGCCCCGGAGCTTGCCTTTGGTGATTTTCACGCCGCCGGGGAGCAGGGCGTTATGCCGGGCCACGGGCATCAGGTCGCCCACATGGATGTTCCACGCGCCGGTGCAGATCTGGACAGGCTCCGCCTCCCCCACGTCCATCTGGACGACCCACATATGGTCGGAGTTGGGGTGCTTCTCCATGGACAGGATTTTGCCCACCACCACGTTTTTGAACTGGGCGGCGTGGTCCTCAATGGTCTCCACCTTGGAGCCGGACAGGGTCATGGCCTCGGAGAAGGCCTTGTCGCTGACCTCCGCCACGGACACCCCGTCCACAAATTCATTCAGCCATTTTCTGGATAAAATCATGGTATTCCTCTCCTCTCTCAGAACTGCTCCAGGAAGCGGACATCGTTTTCAAAGCACAGCTTCAAATTGTTGATGCCGTAGCGCATCATGGCAAGGCGCTCCACGCCCATGCCGAAGGCCCAGCCGGAGTAGACGTCCGGGTCGATGCCGCAGCCCTCCAGCACCTTGGGATGGATCATGCCGGCGCCCAGCACCTCGATCCAGCCCTCGCCCTTGCAGACGGAGCAGCCCTTGCCGTGGCACTCGAAGCACTGTACGTCCACCTCGCAGCTGGGCTCGGTGAAGGGGAAGTGATGGGGGCGGAACCGGGTTTGGGCCTCCTCGCCGTAGAGGCTTTTCACCACCTCGTTCAGGGTGCCCTTCAGGTCGGCCATGGTGATGCCCTTGTCGATGGCCATGCCCTCGATCTGGTGGAACATGGGGGAGTGGGTGGCGTCGGCCTCGTCCTTGCGGTACACCCGGCCGGGGGCCACGATGCGGATGGGAGGTTTCCGGGTCTCCATGGTGCGCACCTGCATGGGGGAGGTCTGGCTCCGCAGCAGGACGGCGTCGTTCTTGGGGTCCACGTCGCCGGGGGTGATATAGAAGGTGTCCGTCCACTCACGGCCGGGGTGGCCCTCCTCGGTGTTCAGCTTGGTGAAGTTGTAGGCGGCCAGCTCCACCTCCGGCCCTTCCACCACCTGGAAGCCCATGCCGATGAACACGTCCGTCACCTCGTCGATGACCATGGTGATGGGGTGCTTGTGGCCCACGGCCTGCCGCTGGCCGGGCATGGTGACGTCCACCGTCTCTGCCTTCAGCTTCAGGTTCAGCGCCACGTCGGCCAGAGCCTTGCTCTGCTCGGTGATGGCGTCGGTGAGGGCGGCGCGGACGTCGTTGGCCATCTGGCCCATGACGGGCCGCTCCTCGCTGGGCAGCTTGCCCATCTGTTTCAGGACGGCGGTGAGCTCGCCCTTCTTGCCCAGGTACTTCACCCGGACGGCGTCCAGCTCGTCGGCCTGACCGGCGGCGCGGATGGCGGCCAGGGCATCCTCTTTGATCTTTGCCAGTTGCTCCTTCATCATAACGATAAAATCTCCTTTCGGTGATGGGAAAATCGGGTAAAAAAGAAACCCTCCATCCTGCCAACAGCAGGACGAAAGGCAAACCCTCCGCGGTACCACCCGCATTGCCCGCAGAACCTGCGGGCCGCTTGACGCCTTAACGCGGACGAACGGCTTGTGTCTCCACAGCGGCTCCCGGGCGAACCAGACGGTGTACGCTGCCCCTGCTTTCAGCCGGTGACAGGGGCTCTCTTGCGCGCACAGGCTCCGTCATTTTCCCATTCTCAGCCTGTTGGTTCTATTTATAACACAGCGCCGCCGGTTTTGCAAGAGGGAAAACGGAAAAAACGGCTGTTTTTCGGGCCGCAGCCGGGCGGGTGACCGGGCGGGAACCGCCTGCTCCCTCTGCGCCGCCGCCGCAATTCGATCCCATTCACGGTTTATTGACAAACATGGACTTTTCCTTTACAATTCATTTACAAAGAGTTGGCATTTTTTCAAGTTACTTTAAGCTTTTCCGGGTATTCTTTCCTTACAAACATTGAGAGGAGCATCGTCCCCATGGCTTATCAGGGTACGTTTAAGCGTTATGAACTGAAATATCTGCTGACCCCGGAGCAGAAGCAGATGATGTTGGAGGGTATCGCCCCCTATATGCAGCTGGACCAGTACGGCCGCACCACCATCCGCAACCTCTACTTTGACACGGACACCTTCCGCCTGGCCCGCCGCTCCATGGAGAAGCCCGCCTACAAGGAAAAGCTCCGCCTGCGCAGCTACGCCCAGGCCACGGAGGACTCCCCCGTCTTTGTGGAGCTGAAAAAGAAGTATGACTCCGTGGTCTACAAGCGCCGTATCTCCCTGCCGGAGCAGGCGGCCATGGCCTGGCTGCTGGAGGGGACGAGGCAGGCCCCGGACGCCCAAATCGGCCGGGAGATCGCCTACTTCCTGGACTATTATCAGGGTCTAAAGCCGATGGTGTTCCTGTCCTACGAGCGGGAGGCCCTCTATGCCCTGGACGGCAGCGACTTCCGCATCACCTTTGACGAGAATATTCTGGCCCGGCAGACCGACCTCTCCCTCCGGAGCCCGGCCTGCGGTACCCCGGTGCTGGCGAAGGACAGGACGCTGATGGAGGTCAAGACCTCCGGCGGCTATCCCCTGTGGATGACCCGGCTCTTGACGGAGGGGCGCATCTACCGCACCTCCTTCTCCAAATACGGCGCCGCCTATGAGCAGATGATTTGTCCCAAAACCCGCCGCATCACCCCCTTTGTCACAGAAAGGAGCCATTTCTATGCTGAGCGAACTGTTCAACGGGCTGTTTGACACCAGCCAGACCGCGGTGATCGCCGTATCCGACTTCCTGCTCTGCCTGGGCAGCGCCCTGCTCTGCGGCCTGGTGCTGGCCCTGGCCCACCTGTACGGGAACCGCAGCTCCAAGAGCTTTGAAATCACCCTGGCCCTGCTGCCCGCCGTGGTCTGCGTGGTCATCATGGTGGTGAACGGCAATGTGGGGGTCGGCGTGGCCGTGGCAGGGGCTTTCAGCCTGGTGCGGTTCCGCTCCGCCCCCGGCAGCGGGGAGGAGATCAGCGTCATCTTCATGGCCATGGGCGCGGGCCTGCTGACCGGTATGGGCTATCTGGGCTACGCCTTCCTGTTCACCGTCCTGATGAGCCTCATCAGTATGCTCTATAGCCGCATGGGCGCTGCCGTGGAACAGCGGGGCGCCCTGTACCGGACGTTGCGCATCACCATCCCGGAGGATTTGGACTATACCGGCGTCTTTGACGACCTGTTTGAGACCTACACCACCAGCTGCACCCTGTCCTCTGTGAAAACCACCAACATGGGCAGCCTGTTCCGCCTGACCTACGACCTGACCCTGAAAGACGCCGCCAGGGAGAAGGAGCTGCTGGATCAGCTGCGCTGCCGCAACGGCAATCTGGAAATCACCATCTCCCGTCAGGAAAACCACCTGGCGGAGCTGTAAGGGGTGCTGTATATGAAGGGTTTTCGTTTCCTCGCCCTGTGCCTGACCCTGGCCCTGACCCTGTCCGCCTGCGGAGGGACTGCCGACACCACAGAGAGCAGCGCCGAAACTGCCTCCGCAGCAGAGGGCGACGCCGCGTCTGAAGACACTGCTGCCGGGACGGAGGACACCGCATCCGCCGCCGACGTCTCCTACGCCCTGGACACCTCCGATATGTTCACCGACCGGGACCTGGCGGGCAGCTATGACGCAGACAGCGCCGTCTCCATCACCCTCACCGGCGACACCGCCGCCTGCGACGGGGACGGGGTGGACATCTCCGGCGGCACCGTCACCATCACCCAGGAGGGCTGCTACCTCCTCTCCGGCAGCCTGACGGACGGCATGATCATTGTCAACACGGACAGCCAATCCAAGGTGCAGCTGGTCTTAAACGGCGTCACCATCCACAGCGAGACCTCTGCCGCCATCTACGTCTGTCAGGCGGACAAGGTGTTCCTCACCCTGGCGGAGGGGACGGAGAACACCCTCTCCAGCGGGGAGGAATATGTGGCCATTGACGAGAACAGCATTGACGCAGTGATTTTCTCCAAGGACGACCTGACCCTGAACGGCAGCGGCTCCCTGACGGTGGAATCCCCGGCGGGCCACGGCATCGTCTCCAAGGACGACCTGGTGCTGACCGGCGGCAGCTACACCATTACGGCGGCCAGCCACGGCCTCTCTGCCAACGACAGCATCCGCATCACCGGCAGCACCGTCACCATCACCGCCGGGAAGGACGCCATTCAGGCGGACAACTCCGACGACGCCTCCCTGGGTTACGTCTATATCGCGGACGGCACCTTCGTGCTGACGGCGGAGGGGGACGGCATCAGCGCCAGCGCCGCCCTCCTCATCGAGGACGGGGACTTCACAATCACCGTCGGCGGGGGCAGCGAAAACGAGTCCTCCACCGCCGAGAGCTTTGACGACCGCTACAACCGCTTCCAGCAGTCCGGCGGCAATGCCGCCGGCGGCTCCTCCGGCACCACCGTCTCCGGCGCATCTGTCACCCAGACGGCTGCCGTCACGGAGGACACTGCCACCAGCACCAAGGGCCTGAAGGCCACCGGCGACCTGACCATCACCGGCGGCACCTTCACCATCGACGCGGCGGATGACGCCGTTCACTCCAACGCCGACCTGACCGTCACCGGCGGCACCTTCCAGATCGCCACCGGGGACGACGGGTTCCACGCGGACGACGCCCTGACCATCACCGGCGGCGCCATCACCATCTCCAACTGCTACGAGGGGCTGGAGGGGCAGACGGTGGAGGTCTCCGGCGGGGACATTCGGCTCACCGCCACCGACGACGGCATCAACGCCGCCGGGGGCAACGACTCCAGCGGGATGTACGGCGGCTGGAATCAGATGGACGCCTTTGACACCGACAGCGACGCCTCCATTCTGATTTCCGGCGGCACCCTGATTATCAGCGCCGCAGGGGACGGCATTGACTCCAACGGCTATCTGACCATTACCGGCGGCACGACTTACGTCTACGGCCCCACGGACAGCAGCAACGGCTCCCTGGACTACGGCATCTCAGCGGAGATCACCGGCGGCGTGTTCGCGGCGCTGGGGGCCTCCGGCATGGCGGAGAACTTCACCTCCGCCTCTCAGGGGGTCATCATGGTCACGGTCAGCGGCTCCGCAGGCGCTGCGGTGCAGCTGCTGGACAGCGACGGGAATGAGCTGGTCTCCGTCACGGCGGAGAAGAGCTTCAGCTGCGTGCAGATCAGCACCCCCGACCTGGCCCAGGGCGAGACCTACACCCTGGTGGTGGACGGCTCCTCCACCGAAATCACCCTGGACAGCCTGATTTCCAGCGGCAGCTCCGGCATGAACAGCGCAGGCGGCATGAACGGCGGTATGAACAACGGGATGAACGGCGGCCGGGGCGGTGGATGGTAACGTCCTGACAAAAATTCCTCACATCATAAAACGGCTTCCGGTACACACTGTGTACCGGAAGCCGTTTTGCACTATTCGACTGTCGCCTCAGTCCGATTCGTCTCCGTCCAGATAGAAGAAGCCGGTCACGGTCTCATCATCGGTACGCTGGAACAGGCTGTAGTAGGACAGGTAGGAGTACTGGGTCAACAGTTCCTGCTGTTCCTCCGTCAGTTCGCTGCTGTCATCGGTGATGTTGCCGTCCTTGTCGATGTAGGCGATGGGGTTGATCACCGGCAGCTCCTCATAGAGGTTCGCCAGGAACTGCTGATAGCCGGTCATGGGCAGGTTGGTCTGGGCCACCATCAGGGTGCTCAGGTAGTTGGTGGAGATCATCACATCCTGGGCCTCCTCGATGTCGTAGTTGGCCCAGATAAAGAAGGGGGTGACGTACTGCTGCTCCACCTCGGTCAGGGTGCGGTCGTCCAAATCCTTGCCGTACAGGGCCTCATAGACCTCCGTGTCCAGCTTGCCCTGATGGTCGCCAAAAAAGACGATGATGGTGGGCTCGTCAATGCTGCTGTAGTAGGTGATCAGCTCCTCCAGCGCCTCGTCGGTGGCCCGCATCAGGTCCAGGAACTGCTCCGTGGTCTCATCCTCACCGGCCTGGTCCTCCCCCACCGTCAGGTAGCGGGTCAGGTTGCTCCAGCTCTGGGCGTATCCGCCATGGTTCTGGATGGTGACGTTGAAGATGAAGCTCTTCTCGCCGTTGGCGTTCTGCTGTTCGGTGATCTGCTCAAGGGTCTTGAAGTCGAAGGAGTCGGAGACGTAGCCCCGGATGTACTCCTTGTCTGTCAGGTCGGTGGTGTAGATCTGGTCGTCAAAGCCCATGTAGGCGTACACCATGGGCCGGTTCCAGCCGGTGGAGTAGTAGGGGTGGAAGGCGGTGGTGCTGTAGCCCAGGGCCGCCGCCCAGGACACCAGAGAGGGCTGCTCGTCCTTCATATACAGGTCGTAGGCCACGGTGCCCTCCGGGAGGAAGGTCTGGGAGTTGCCGGTCAGGAACTCGTACTCCACCGAGGCGGTGCCGCCGCCGGTGACGGGGGAGTACATCCAGCCCTTGATGGTGTTCTCCTGTAAAGAGTGGAAGAAGGGGCAGGTGTCGCCGCTGACGTCCAGGGCGTCAAAGATGCTCAGGTCGGCAAAGGTTTCGTCCATGATGCAAATGATGTTGACGGGGGTAATTGTCTCGTCCGGGTCGCTGTCGTAGTCCTGGGCCTCTGCCATCTGGGTGGAGGAGAAGTTATAGTCCTGAATCACCTCCATGGTGCCGTCGTCGTCCGCCTGTTCCTCCGTCAGGGTGGTAATCAGGTCGGTCAGGGTCTCCAGGGAGTAGCCCTCCGGCTCCTCCACCCGGCTGTAGCGCAGGGCGATGGAGAAGTTCAGCAGGAAGCCGTTGCTCTGGGTCTTCCACTGCTGCACCTTGATGCCCGCATTGGGGAGCCAGCTGGAGAAGAAGAAGGCGAAGATGTAGCCTGCGGAGGCCAGGGCCATCAGCACCTCCGGGATGTGCTTCTGCCGGGGGAAGCCGGAGCGATGGCGCTGGGGCACCATAATAAACTTAATAACCAGCAGATAGACCACAAAGACCGCCAGGGCCTCAAAGAACCAGCTGTCCGGCGTAAAGTCATAGGTGCCGGCCACGTTGGCCGCCGTCTGCCAGGAGGTGATGTCCGAAGGAAACAGGATTTTCCCCCGGAAGCGGATCACATAGTAGTTCACCGTGCCGAACAGGAAGCAGAAGGCGGAGACTGCCGCCGCCGTCCGCCGCCTGCGGCCCAGAATCAGCCACACCACGGCGTACAGGAGGATGTACAGCGCCATGTTCATCACGAATTCGGTAAAATTCAGGTTTTCCAGCGGATTTTTCTGGTTCAGCAGCTCCACCATCAGCAGGTTAACGAAGGGGCCTGCCCAGAACAGCACTCTGCTGACCCACTGGAGGATGGCGTCTTTGTGGTTTTGGAACAGGGCGGGGCAGCGCTGCCCCAGCGGCGATTTGGTGTTTGCCTGGGTTTCTTTTTGCTTGTTCATTGCGAAGGACCTTTCTTCAGAGTGTTGTGCGGTGGAATACGTGTATGTCAAAGGAAATCTGAACGTCCAGCGTGCCGCACTCCGCCAGACGCTCAGCGCCCTCTCTCGGCGTTTTCCAATAGTAGGGGGTCATCTGGAACAGGTCGTGGATGGCCTCCTGATCGGGCAGGTGGATGCGCTGCTCCACCCGTACCACCCGGTCATAACAGAACCCCTCGTAGGGGATGCGCTGTTCCTCATTCCGGTAGGGCCGGTCATAGAGGAGCTGCTTCAGCTCCCAAAGATGCTCCGGCCCCGGCACCACATAGAGGAAGGTGCCTCCCGGTTTCATCACCCGGCGGAACTCCTCAATGGCCAGCGGGGAGAAGCAGTTCAGCAGCAGATTCACGCTGCCGCTTTCCACCGGCAGGCGGTAGGCGGAGGCCACGGCAAAGTCAATGCCCTTCTCCCGTTTAGCGGCCCAGCGCAGGGAGAATTTGGAGATGTCAACGCCGGTGGCGTCCACCGCCTTCCCCGCCTGGCAGAGGGTATGATAGACGCCGCAGGTGTAGTACCCTTCGCCGCAGCCGGAGTCCAGCAGGGTGACGCTGCCCTCGGTGTGTTCCAGGGCCAGCGCCTCCAGCGCCTCCCGGAGGGGGCGGTAATAGCCGCCGGAGAGAAAGCGGTTCCGGGCCGCCGCCATTCCCTTGTCGTCCCCCGGCGCTTTGGAGTGCTTTTGGTTGGCGGGCAGCAGGTGGACGTAGCCCTCCCTGGCGATGTCAAAGCTGTGGCGCCTGGCGCAGCGCCAGGCAGAGTCCCCCCGCACCAGGGGAAGCCCGCATACTGGGCAGCATAGAATAGACAACTTTGCCCTCCTCCGTACAAAAAACGGCGTCATAACACCTGTCAAGACAAATTGACTCTTGCAATTCCGCGCTGTTACTCTTATAATAGACAAAAACCTGAAACGCATCTGAAACCGCCGGAAGCGCGTCCCGGCGGGGCGGTTCCGCAGCAGGGTCCCCCGCTGGGGAACCGGGACGCAGCACACACCGAAAACCTCTGCCGCCGCTTGGGAGGTTTTCTGCCCCCTTATGCCAATGGAGAGCGGCAGAATGGAGATTTTTATGAAAGCTCAGACAAACTACACCATGCTCTGCGATTTTTACGAGCTGACCATGGCCAACGGCTACTTCCAATCCCCCAAGCGGGACCAGATGACCTACTTCGACGTGTTCTTCCGGAGCGTACCTGACGACGGCGGCTTTGCCATCGCCGCCGGTCTGGAGCAGGTCATCGACTATATCCAGAACCTCCGCTTCGACGAGGAGGATATTGACTACCTCCGGGGGAAGGGCTGCTTCCAGGAGGAATTCCTGGACTATCTGCGCCACTTCAAGTTCACCGGCGACATCTGGGCCGTGCCGGAGGGCACCCCCATCTTCCCCCGGGAGCCGATCCTCGCCGTCCGCGCCCCGGCCATCCAGGCCCAGTTCATTGAGACCTATCTGCTGCTCTGCCTGAACCATCAGAGCCTGATTGCCACCAAGGCCAACCGCATCGTCCGGGCGGCGGAGGGCCGCCCTATCTCCGAGTTCGGCTCCCGCCGGGCCCAGGGGGCGGAGGGGGCGATCCTGG
>JAJQCJ010000149.1 GCA_021202775.1 Clostridiales bacterium
ATGGGCAGGGCAAGGGAGGGGGTGGGTTCCTCAGGGAAGGAAACCCCCCTCCGGGAAAAGCGTTGCTTCTCTATCCTTCCTGCTCTAAGGAACGACCACCCCGGAGAGGTCAAAGCTGGGAATATACCCCGTACTGGCGGCGCTGTCCTCCTGGGTGAACCCCTCCAGCCCTAGGTCGGCCATGTACTCCCTGGCCTTCCGAGCCTCGGCCCGCCGGAGGGGGCGGTCGATCTCCGGGTAGTCCGCCGCCCTGCCGCAGGGCACATACTGGCTCATCAGGGAGAACAGCACCCCGCCGGGGGGAAAGGTCTCCGCCACCCAGTCCATCACCGCCCTGGCCCCGGCCAGCTGACCGGGCAGCACCAGATGGCGGATGATAACCCCCCGTTTGATGAGGCCGTCCTCCAGCACCACCGGGCCGGTCTGCCGGTACATCTCCAGAATGGCGGCCTTCGCCGTCTCCGGGTAGTCCGCCGCACCGGAGTACCGGGCGGCCGCCTGGCTGTCCAGATATTTCAGGTCGGGCAGGTACACGTCCACCAGCCCTTCCAGCCCCCGCAGCGTCTCCATCCGCTCATAGCCCCCCGTGTTCCACACCACCGGGACAGGGGGCTTTTCCGCCGCCAGCACCCGCCGCAGCACGTGGGCGTAGTGGGTGGGGGAGACCAGGTTGATGTTGTGGGCGCCCTGGGCCACCAGCTCCCGGAAAATCTCCCCCAGCCGGGCCTCGGTGACAGGCTGTCCGAAACCCCGGCGGCTGATCTGGTCGTTCTGGCAAAAGACGCAGCCCAGGGGGCAGCCGGAGAAGAACACCGCCCCGGAACCCTTCGTGCCGGACACCGGCGGCTCCTCCCAACGGTGGAGGGCGGCCCGGGCCAGCACCGGAACGCTGGGCTGTCCGCAGCGGCCCTCGCCGTGGGTTTCGTCCCGCAGCGCCCCGCACCGGCGGGGGCAGAGGTTACAGATCATGGTGGTTCCCCCTTACGCTTCATAGTCGTCCTGAATCTTCAAAATCACCGCAATGTGGTAGGCCAGCAGATAGGGCAGGCAGTCGCTGTGGGTGGCCAGAGGGTTCCCCAGCAGCTCCCGGATGCGGCCCATGCGGTAGTTCACCGTGTTGCGATGGGTGTACATCTCATCCGCCACCGCCTGGAGGCTGCCGTCGTGGAGCAGGTAGCGGAACAGCGTCTCCTTATAATTGCTGCCGTGGCGCTGGTCGTGTTCCAGCAGGGGGGCCATGACCTCCTGATAGTAGTCCAGCATCAGGTCGTCGTCTGGGATGGAGTACAGCAGCTTGTAAAACCCCATGTCCCGGAACCGCACCAGGTCGGTGTGGGTCAGCTGCGCCCGGCGGACGGCGGAGACGGCGGAGTAATAGGCGGCGTCCAGCTTGGTCACGTCCTTCACCGGGGAGCCAATGCCGATGCTGATGCGAAGGTCCTGCTCCTCATAGCCATAGGTGGTTCGGTAGGTGTCCAGGACGGTGTGGGCGATCTCATCGGTCACGGCGGTATCCTTCTGGTTCAGCAGGAGGACGAACCGCTGCTCATAGGTAAACACCAGATACTGGAACCCCCATTTGTTCAGGGCGGTGTGGAACCGCAGCTCCGCCCGGCGGATGCCCAGGCGGCGGTCACTTTCCGGCACCTCCACGAACACCACCAGCATTTGGTATCCGGCGTCGTTGTCGAAGTAGTCCAGCAGCCGCTCCCGGTCGGTGCCGGCGGCGTTGGGGGAGAGGATGACGCTGATGGCGGCCCGGGCCAGCCGGTTCATGTCCTGATTGCTCTGGTCGATGCGGGAGCAGGAGGCCATGACAAAGGCGGTGACGGAAAACTCCCAGGGCATGGCAAAGAGGGGCATCCGGTTCTTCTCACAGAACTGGATCACCTCCTCCGGGGCCTCGGTGAAGTACTTGCCCAGGTTGATGACCAGGCCGGAGCATTTCGTCTCGTTCAGCCGCTGGGCCATGCGCAACAGCCCCTCCGCGTCCTTTGCGCCGTAGCCGGTGGTGACCAGCAGCTCATTCCCCCAGAAGAAGTCGGCAATGCTGTCGTCCTCCGCCAGATGCACCCAGGTCACCACATGGTCCAGGGCGTCGTTGTCGGAGGCCAGGCAGCGCAGGTGGAACCGCTCCCGCATTTCGTTGTAAAGCTCCCGCAGGGTCAGGGCCATTGTGAATTTCTCCCTTCACAGTAAGTTTTTTCTGCACAAATGCCGTCAATTAGTGTCTGCGCACCCGGTTTCCTTCCTGTACACAAACGGTTTTCCCAAAATTTAGTGCTTACAGCACAAAATTATGCTGAACCTTTAGGTTGCAGGCATATTGCATCCGCCCGTTTTTGTGCTATTATAGTATCAACAAGAGGGGAACGCAAGAGGCAAAACCCCTCACAGGAAATGGAGGTATTTGATTATGGTAATGGCAAGTGACACAACGCTGGGCAGCTTCGAGTTCTACGCTGCCGCCGGACAGCCCTGGTCGGATGCCGGCCAGAGCGTCCGGGTGAACGACCATAACCGGGTCCATGTGATGACCCACCTGTTGCACAAGGCCAAGTAAACCTGAGAACGCGCCACTTAAATTCTAATCTTTCTAACTTTTTTGGAGGTATTTGTTATGATTATGGAAAATGATGTCAACCTGGGCTGCTACGACTTCTATGCCCCCATCAGCCAGATGAACTGGGACGCCAGCAAGCGCAGCGACGTGAAGGAGCGCCGCCGCTTCTCCCACCTGTTCCGCAACAGCAAGTAAGTAATTGCAAATCCGCAGCGCATCTCCTTCTCCATTCAAATGCGCTGAACCATAGCTGCCCTGACGATTGACTCCCGTCAGGGCAGCTTTTTTTGTGCCCGGGGCACAAGGGGAGGTGTTAGCTGTTAGCCGTTAGCCGTTAGTCACCCCTCAGTCAGCTTCGCTGACAGCTCCGCCGTCAAGCGGCATTTCCGCTTCGCTCCCTACCCTTTCAGGGGAGCCAAAGACGTGGTGATTCCCGCAACTCCCTTGCCTCCCCTGAAAGGGGAGGGGGACCGGCGTTAGCCGGTGGAGGGGTTCCCTAACAGCTCACGGCTTCTAGCCACTAGCCACTAACAGCCATCCTCGTCCTTCGGGCCGTCAGTGGGCTGCCCTTTCCCCAGCCCCAGCAGCTTCACGAAGCCGAAGAACCCGGTGACCAGCAGCACCGTCCCAACAATCAGCAGCACCAGCCCCAGGGCCAGCACCTTCTGGCTGTCAAACAGACCGCCCAGGTAGCCCAGGATGGGGATGGCAGAACCGAGGAGCAGCGCCGCCGCACAGATCAGGCAGATTTGAAAGCCCTTCACCGCCGCCTTCTTCAAAGGGTCGTTATGATTCACAGAGAAGTTCCTCCTTTCGCTCCCATGCCAGGAGCTGTTCTTTCGCCGCCAGCCCGCAGGCGAAGCCGGTCAGAGCCCCGCCGCTGCCCACCACCCGATGGCAGGGGGTGACGATGAGCAGGGGATTGGCGTGGCAGGCTCCCCCCACCGCCCGAGCAGCCTTGGGGCGTCCTACCGCCGCCGCGATCTGGCCGTAGGTGCGGGTCTCGCCGTAGGGGATGGCCCGGAGGGCCGCCCACACCGCCTGCTGGAAGGGAGTGCCCTCCGGGGCCAGGGGCAGGGTGAAGGCCCTGAGATTTCCCCGGAAATAGGCGGTGAGCTGCGCTTCGGCCAGCTCCAGAACGGGTTTATCAATATCCTGCTCGGATAATACAGGATTATCATCCAATTTTCCGCCTGTCAGGAGGCTCACGCCGGTCAGGTTGCCGCCGGAGGCCCGGAGCAGGAGGGGACCCAGCGGGGTAGGGA
>JAJQCJ010000166.1:0-14530 GCA_021202775.1 Clostridiales bacterium
GACGCCGTAAATTACTCCGCCAAGAAAAGCAGCAAAAGAAGGCGGCTCAAGAGGGGGACCTGTGGCCCCCCTCTTAAGAATCTCCCCGTATCCCGTCGGGCTTCGCGCCGCCCGACCTGTAAGTGGTCTATCCCGTCAGAGACGATGTAACTTATTACGCACCAAAGCTGCCGCCGATGGCGGCTGGCGGGGATTGCCGCCACGTTCCTGCCTTACGGCGGAACGGGCGGCAATTTTGTTGCCCTTTGGTCGCTGAAATCTGACTGTAAGGATACGTTACGCGCCATAACACAAGACAGGCAGTATCTTTAGGGTGATGACAGTTTCTTCCGAAAGAATCTTTGTCTGTCTTTGCCCACCCCGGCGGGAGCGCTCCCTTTTCCTCATAAAATTTTCAAACAAACTGAATCTTCCATTGCAATCCGCCTCTTTTAATGGTAAAATCACTTTAAGATGAATGATTTTGCCCATGGAAAAGGAGCGACGCACATGGGAAAACGACTGAACCGCTGCCACACGCTGCTGAGAAAGGCTCGTTTCGCCACCCTGAGTGACGGCTTCCGCCGGGCGGACTACCTGCGGAAGCATCAGGTGCTGAGGGAGATCGGTCAGCACGTCTATTACTATTCCCGGAACTACCCCGGCGATCCCAGGCTGCTGAAGCTGCACAACAACGTGGTCATTGCCACCGGCGTCCGCTTCATCTGCCATGACCGGATTGACATTCTCCTGTCTGGCCTGTATGACCGGCCCTATACCAAGACCTATGGCTGCATCGAGGTGATGGACAACGTGTTCATCGGGGCGGACGTCACCGTTCTGCCCGATGTGCGCATCGGCCCCAACGCCGTCATTGGGGCGGGGGCCATCGTCACCAGGGATGTGCCCCCCGGTACGGTGGTGGCCGGTGTGCCCGCCAGGGTCATCGGCAGCTTTGACGAACTGGTGGCTGACCGGGCGGACAAGCTCCACCCGGAGCGCAGCGAGGCGGCGCTGTGGGAGATTTTTGACCGGGCCAGACAGAACAATGACAGATGTTAGCTGTTAGTGGCGGTAGATAGAACCGCTGCGCTTTCCTCCATCCAGTAGGGGCGCACAGTGTGCGCCCGGCCGTTTGCCCCTTACGTAAGCCTGCTATGAGGAAATCGTCTGTATGGGTGACAGCATTCTTTGCTCTCCACGATACACCTGCCCACAGAAAAGTCTGTTTCTTTTCCAAACTCAGTGGTAACCGGAAGGTTCGCCGGGCGCACACTGTGCGCCCCTACGGAGAACCGGAACGTGGTATGATAACCTGCCTCCCCCGAAGGGGGAGGGGGACCGGCGTTAGCCGGTGGAGGGGTTACTAAAAGCTGCCATCCCTGAAAGGAGCGCTATGGAAACCATCCTGACCTCCGGCCTGGAGGCGCTGGGCCTGCCCACAGACGGGGCAGCCGCCCTGGCCCGGTACGGCCGGCTGCTGCAAGCCCAAAATCAGGTGATGAACCTGACCGCCATCACCGAGCCGGAGCAAATCGCCCGGCTGCATATGCTGGACTGCGCCGCCCTGGCCGCCCACGTCCCCCTGTCCGGGGCGAAGGTGCTGGACGTGGGCTCCGGCGCGGGGTTCCCCGGCATGGTGCTGAAGCTCATTGTCCCCGACTGCCAGATGACCCTGCTGGACGCCCTGGAGAAGCGGATGCGCTGGCTGGCATCCATCGCCCCGGAGCTGGGGGCAGGGGACGTGGTCTGCCTCCACGGACGGGCGGAGGAGCTGGGCCAGAGCCCGGACTTCCGGGAGGGCTTTGATGTGGTGACCTCCCGGGCGGTGGCCGACCTGCGCCTCCTGGCGGAGCTGAGCCTGCCCTTCGTCAGGGTGGGGGGCTGTTCGTGGCCATGAAGAGCGTGGACAGCCGGGCCGAGGTGGACGGAGCCGCCCACGCCGTCAGCCTCCTGGGCGGGCGGCTGCTGCCCGCCGTGGATTACATCATCCCCGGCACCGATGTCACCCACCGGCTGGTGCGGGTGGAGAAGGTGCGGCCGACTCCGGGGCAGTATCCCCGGCGGTTCGCCAAAATCAAGAAGACGCCGCTGTAGTGGCTAACAGCTATTAGCTGTTAGTTGTTAGTTGGGGCGGCCCCTGGCCGCCCGGCTATGGTTGGGCCTGTTTCTGCGTTCCATTTGAAAATACAGTATTACAAGGAGTAATTATTCCTGCATCTATACAAAATGTACTTTCAGGAACAGCCGATTTTCCCTGAAAAGCAATGCCATCAGCTTAGCAATTTAGTTTTGTTTTTCTAAGAAAAGATATGTTTCCGCGCTGAAAATCAGATTAGTACGACCAATGGAAAACCGGAATGTTATCCAGCCGCCATCGGCGGCAGCTTTGGTGCTTGTCAAGTTACATTGTCTCTGGCGAAACAGACCACTTGACGGTAGGACAATGCGAAGCCCCAGTGGGATAGGAGAGGGGTTCTTAGGGGGGAGCGAGGCCCCGAAGCTCCCCCCTGAGCCGCCTTCTTTTGCTACTTTTCTTGGCGGCGCAAGAAAAGTAGGCCATGCCCTGGCAAGGGCAAACGCCTTATTTTCTTCCAGTATCCTTATCTAAGGAAAACAATCCCCTTAAGTTGATGACATTGCCCTGAAAGGGGAGGTGCCCCCGCAGGGGACGAAGGGGTGTCCACCAGCCGCTTGTCACTGACCACTCGCTCCCCTGTCTGGAAAAATTTTCCTGAAAATATTAGGAAATTTGGAAAAGAGGGGTTGCAATCCTGCCGGGAAATATGGTAAACTGTACAATACAGGAGAATGCGAAATGGGTATTTCAGTTGTGATCACATCGGGAAAAGGTGGAACGGGAAAGACGACTGTGACCTGTGGCATTGCCTCCGCATTGGCAGAGCTGGGGAAGCGCGTCCTCTGCGTGGACGTGGACATCGGCCTGCGGAACCTGGATGTGACCCTGGGGCTGGCCGACCGGGCCCTGATGGATTTCAGCGACGTCATCGCCGGGCGCTGCCCTCTGGAGGCGGCAGTGTGTGAGCATCCCACCCTGAAGGGGCTGTACCTGCTGAACGCGCCGGTGACCCTCCCCGCCGCCCGGGTGACAGAGCAGGGGATGCGGGATCTCATTGGCAGCGCCCGGCTCTGGTTTGACTATGTGCTGATCGACTGCCCCGCCGGCATCGGCTCCGGTTTCCGGCTGGCGGTCTGCGCCGCCGACCAGGCCATTGTGGTGACCACCACGGAGCCCACCGCCCTCCGGGACGCCCAGATGACAGTGTCCCAGCTGCGGGGGTACGAAATTCCCATTCATCTGGTGGTGAATCGGGTGAGCAAGCGGCTGATGCGCAAGCTGCACACCAGCATTGACGACGCCATGGACACGGCGGGGCTGCCGCTGATCGGGGTCATCCCGGAGGATGAACGGGTCACCGCCCTGTGCGCCAGGGGGGAGCTGATGATCCTCCACACCCGCAGCGGCGCGGCCAGGGCCTACCGCAATATCGCAAGCCGCCTCATCGGGCGGCACACCCCGCTGATGCGGATATGATGGAGCTGTATACCGGAAGCCTACATTGAATTGGGTCATTGGCGCACCCCGCTGATGCGGGTATAAGGAACAGATGAAGCGTCCTCCCCCTCACCGGGCCGGAAGAAAGGAGCCTATCACAATGAATATTGCCCTCATTTCAGATGAAAATAAGCAGGAGCTGATGGTGCAGTTCTGTATCGCCTACTGTGGTATTCTGGCCAAACACACCATCTGCGCCACCAGCACCACCGGACGGATGGTGGCGGAGGCCACCGGCCTGAAGGTGCAGCGGTTCCTCTCCCACGACCAGGGGGGCTGCCAGCAGATCGGGGCACGCATCGCCTATAACGAGCTGGATATGATCTTTTTCTTCACCGGGCCGGACAATGACGCCTACCTGGGGGATCTGCAATATATTTGCCACCTGTGCGACATCAACAACGTGCCTGTGGCCACCAACATCTGCACCGCCGAGATGCTGATTCAGGGCCTGAACCGGGGCGACCTGGACTGGCGGGAAATGATGTATCCCAGGACGAAAAACGTGCTGGCCTGACCGCTATCATAAAATGAAACAACAACCCCCAGCCTGCCGAGGCAGGCTGGGGGTTGCACACCATTGGGGGAAGGATGATTCGCGGCTGTTAGCTGTTAGCAGCCCCTCCACCGGCTGTTGCCGGTCCCCCTCCCCTTTCAGGGGAGGCAAGGGAGTTGCGGGAATCACCACGTCTTTGGCTCCCCTGAAAGGGGAGGTGGCGCGAAGCGCCGGAGGGGTGACGCCGTCGAACACTCCTGCACTTTATCTAAAAGGAAGCCGTGGCCGGGCGCACAGTGTGCGCCCCTACTGAGCGAAGGAGCAGCACAGCGTTTCCACCGAAGGAAAAATGTTGTGGCTCAGTCAGATTTTCACGACCAAAGGGCAACAAAATTGCTCGTTCTGCCCGCCACCGGCAGGGCAGAACGGCAATCCCCGCCAGCCGCCATCGGCGGCAGCTTTGGTGCCCTTTCAAGTTGCATCGTCTCTGGCGGGACAGACCACGTACAGATGAGACAGCGCGAAGCCCCAGCGGGATAGAGGGAGATTCTTAAGAGGAACGCACAGCGGCCCTCTTGAGCCGCCTTCTTTTGCTACTTTTCTTGGCGGAGCAAGAAAAGTAGGCCCCGCCCTGGCAAGGGCAAAAACCTGTTTCCTCTATCCTGCTTTACCTGAGGAGCGCAGCCTCCGAAGTCAGAAAAGAGCGTTGCGCTTACGGCAAACCTCATCTAAGGAGAAACCCGCCCCTGCGGGAAGCAGGAAACCCCCGCCTCACACCAGGCACACCACAACCCCCGCCGCCGTCAGCACGCCCCCCACGGCGCACAGCACCCGGTCCGCCACCCCGTCGGCGGGGCACAGACCCAGGGACCAGCTCCACCGGGAGGGGTACAGCAGCCGCAGCCCCCTCCGGTTCAGAAGATCCAGCAGGATATGGGAGGCCATGGCGATGAAAAAGGCCCCCGCCAGAGGCTCCGCCCCCCGCCAGACGCAGAAGGTCAGCAGGGCCAGCCCCATCAGGGAGTGCATAAAGGAGCGGTGAGGCTGGGTGGTGCCAAAGACGCACAGCCCCAGAAACAGCACCGCCCAGGCCGCCATCTCCTGTGCCCCGGCGTACCGCAGCAGGAACCGCTCAATCCCCAGCTGGAACGCGGTGTTCAGCGCCCAGCCCAGCAGCAGGGCGGCCCCGGCCACGGAGACGATGCGCACCAGCTCCCGGTGGGAGGTGGAGGTGGTCACGTCCACGTCGGGGATGACGCTGCCCACCGCCGCCGCCCCCAGGCAGAGCACCAGCGTCCGTGGGCTGTCGG
This sequence comes from Clostridiales bacterium, assembly GCA_021202775.1. Lineage (GTDB taxonomy): Bacteria > Bacillota > Clostridia > Oscillospirales > Oscillospiraceae > Onthomonas. The sequence continues at coordinate 5,363 of JAJQCJ010000166.1, forward strand.
GGTGCAGCAGGCAGAGGGCCAGGGCCTCCCCGCAGACGAAATGGGTTTTTCCGGTCATGATAACGGCCTCCGTGATACAAATACGTCTTTTCTCCGGAAACTGAAACAAATCCGGTAAAAAAGGTAAAAACTTTCAAAAAAGTAGAAAAAATGTCTTTTTCCGCAGAATAGTTGCAACACCGGAAAAAATGCTATATAATGGGGCAGGCCGCCACAGGCAGATGATACCTGAACGGGGACGAAAGGATGTAAAAAATCGTATGAAACTGAGCCCTTCCATACTTGCCGCCGACTTTGCCGTCCTGGGCGCGTGCTGCCGCACTGTGCTGGACGCAGGGGCGGATATGATACACTACGACGTGATGGACGGTCACTTTGTGGAGAATCTGAGCTTCGGCCTGCCGGTGCTGCAGAGTCTGGACAAGGCCCTGCCTGACGCTGTCTTTGACGTACACCTTATGATAACCAATCCCCGGCGCTATGTCAAGGCATTCTCGGAGGCCGGGGCGGACTGGATCACCTTCCATGTGGAGGCGGAGGACAGCATCCCCGAAACCATCCGGGCCATCCGGGCGGCGGGGTGTAAGGTGGGGCTGTCCTGCTCCCCGGACACGCCGGTGGAGGCCATGCTGCCCTGGCTGAGCCAGATCGACCTGGCCCTGGTCATGGGGGTGCAGCCCGGTCAGGGGCGGCAGACCTTCCTGCCGGAGAGCGAGCAAAAAATCGCCGCCATCCGGGCGGAGCGGGACCGTTTGGGTCTGTCGCTGGAGATCAGCGTGGACGGCGGCGTGAACCTGGCCACCACCGGCCCCCTGTGCAAGGCCGCCGGGGCGGACATTCTGGTGTCCGGCTCCGCCGTGTTCAACGCCCCGGACGTGGCGGCGGCGGTGCGGGCCTTCCGGGCCCTGTGAGGTGCGCTTATGATCAAAACCATCCTGTTTGACATTGATGACACCCTGTACAGCTACACGAAGGCGGACGCCGCGGCCTTCCCGGCCCTGGCCGCCTACGCCGGGGAAAAATTCGGCGTCCCCTATGACCGCTTCTTTGACCTGTACTGGAAGGCGTACCGGGAGCAGATTCGCCGGGTGGGCCACGAGTGCGGGGCCACCCACAGCCGGGTGCTGCGGTGCCAGATCCTTCTGGAGTGGCTGGGTCAGCCCCTGATCTTTGCCCGGGAAATGGAGGGGCTGTACTGGAACACCCTGCTGGACGCCATGGAGCCGACCCCCGGCGTGGAGGACTGCCTCCGCACCCTGAAATCTCAGGGCTACCGCCTGGGCATCGGCACGGACCTGACCGCCGGCTGGCAGCTGACCAAGCTGGAGCGGCTGGGATTTTTGCCTTACTTCGACTTTATGGTGTGCAGCGAGGAGGCCGGGGCGGACAAGCCCGCCCCCCGGTTCTTCGCCCTGTGTCTGGAGAAGGCGGGGTGCGGGCCGGAAAACTGCCTCTTTGTGGGGGACAACCCCCGCCGGGACGTGGCCGGGGCCAACCGGGCGGGGATGCACGGGGTCCTGTTCCGTCCGGAGGACGGGAAGGACGGCCAGGCGGGAACGCAGAGTGCGTGGTTCCGGATGGAGAACGCAGAGGTCACCGGGACGGAGGATTTGCTCCGCATCCGCTCCATGTCCGAGCTGCCCGCTCTGGCGGCGGCGCTGTGAGCCGCTATGCCTGCCGTAACCGAAGGGAAGGTCAGGAAAAGTTGTGAAAACACCCTGTAATCAAAGGATGCGGCCACTCTTTTTAAAAAATGGAACGCGTCTCCATTCGTTGTTTTGACAGAAAGCCGCCCCGATTGTTTTTTCTTTTTGTGAAAAAATCTTTCGCGGTTTTCTTGCAAAAACGGCAAAAACGTGCTATGATAATTGCGCTGAGGGTGAAACGGCTGTGCGGGTTCTGCAATCGCATTACCAGAAACACAGAGGGGCATCTTCTTTTTGAAAACGCCTGAGTGATGCATTCAGGCGTTTTCTTTTTTTTGCGTTTTTGCCCGGCTACAGAATGATCACCGCAGTGATCACCGCCACCAGCAGCATGGCGGCGGAGGCCGCCAGGTCCAGGGCGTCCTTCAGCCGGACGACGGCGGTCCGCTGGTCCGGGGCAGCGGAGGGCCCGGCCTCCCGCCGGGGGAGGGCGGCCTCCGGTTCCTCCGGCTCCGCCAGCAGGGCCTGCTGGGCGGCCAGCTTTTCCTTATATTCCTCAAAATCGATGACGTTATCCTCGTGGCGGATAAAGCTCCGGGTGGTAAAATAGACGGTTTCCATGACAGTTCCTCCAATCCGGTTCCGTTGAAGAACGTTTGTTCTATTGCTTGTTCCCTATAATAGCACATATGTTCGATTCACGCAAGGGGTTTTTCCCGATTTTCCGACAAAATTTTTCCTGGCCGTCAGGCGGCATCCTCCTCCAGCTCCGCCAGCGCCTCACCGATGCTGTCGGCGGAGAACAGAAACGCTCCAAACTGATCGTACACTTCCACATGACCTCTGACATAACGTACCTTTACCTGCATGGCGATTGGCCTCCTTTTGTTTGATGAGACCAGTATAGCACAGGAGGTGTCCAATAATCCGGACAGTGTCGCGGGATTGGAAAGATTTTTCGCGGTTTCCAGAGCCGCAGCTTCCGGAGGGAGCCGCCCTTTTGTCCTCGTCTCCTTTCCATTGGAACCGCCCTGAAACCCCCCGAAACCCGGAAATCTCCGTACTTTTAAGAAAAAATTCATATCTTTCCCATTGCCAAGGGGCCGGTCTTGTGCTAAGATAGGTACAGCTTTTGGGGCGATGGATTTTTCCGCCTGCGCCCCGGAGGCAATCATATTCAAATTTTCCCGGACATCTGTCCGGGTCTGGAGGATCGTCCACTATGAAACACGTCAAGCGATTTTTCACAGCGTTTCTGACCCTGTCCCTGGGCCTGATGGCCCTCACCGGCTGCACCGTGGGGGAGGATACCTCCTCCTCCGGTTCCAGCGCCGCCTCTGAATCCGCGTCTGCCTCCGTATCCGCATCCGTGTCTGACGCCCAGTCCGAAGGGCTGACGCCGGAGGCAGACGCCACCGCCAACATGACGCTGATCGGCATCGCCCTGGCCGGCAGCGCGGAGGCCGGCGACTCCCTGAACGGCCAGGCGGAGGAGCTGCAATCCCTGCTCCAGGATGCCGGCTTCTCCGTGGAGATGGCCTACGCAGAGGGGGACGGCAGCACCCAGAGCCTTCAGCTGAATGCCATGATTGAGGATGAGTGCGCCATCCTCATCGTGGAGGCGGTGAACGCGGACGCCATTGACAGCGCCCTGACCTCCGCCGGCGAGGCGGGCATCTCCGTCCTGGCCTGCGGCACCCTGTTGGATCACAGCGCCGTCACCTGCTATGTGGGGACGGACTACGCCGCCATGGGGGCCGCCCAGGCCGCTTACATCGTGGAGGCCCTAGGGCTGGACGCCGAGGACGCCGGAGACGAAACCTACACCCTGGAGCTGGTGGCGGGGGACACCGATGTGGACCGCCTCATCTATGAGGGGGCCATGGAGGTGCTGGAAACCTACCTGACCGCCGGCCAGCTGACCATCCCCTCCGGCCAGCAGGACTATGCGGACGTGGCGACAGCGGACGCCGCCGGACGGATGGAGACTTTGCTGACGACCTACTACTCCGGCGGGGAGAATCTGGACGTGCTGCTGACCACCAGCAACGAGACCTGTGCCGCCGCCCTGACCACCCTTCACGCCTCCTATGCCGGCAGCGTCTATCCCATCGTGGTGGGGGCACAGTGCGGGCTGGAGAGCGTCCAGTGGCTCAGCGACGGCTTCCTGGCCATGACCACCCTGTCCCCGGAGGTGACCTATCCGGAGCAGGTGCTGGCCCAGATTCAGCTGATCCGCAGCGGGGAGGCTGTGGAGGACTGCCTGACCGCCGGTGAGACCGTCACCGGGGACAACTTCCTGGAGCTGCTGGTGGACACCGGATTGTACTCCGTGTCCATCTCCGGCGAGGTCACCGAGGGCGCAAGCCAGGAGACCGAAGAGGAGGACAGCGGGGACACCGGGGACGCCGAGGAAGTGCCGATGGTGGAGTATGAGGCGGAGGACGATCTGGACGGCGATGCGTCGGGCGACAGTTCCGAGGGCGAATAAGGGGCCGAAAAAAACCTCATGTCATACTTCTGTAACATTTTCCCGTGAACTTCTGTAACATCCGGGGTGTATCTTATATACATGAGTTGAGCAACTTCTTCTTTTCATTCTATCCTCCCTAATTTCCCTATAGGAACAGCGGCCTGCATCGCAGGCCGCTGTTCCTATTTTTATGACAATGTCGCAACTTAGGATACAATCTATCCTAGGCTGAGGGAAAAAGCGTACCCTTACCGTCAGATTTCCACGAGCAATGGGCAACAAAATTGCCGCCCGTTCCGCCGTAAGGCTGGAACGTGGGCGGCAATCCCCGCCAGCCGCCATCGGCGGCAGCTTTGGTGCGTGTCAAGTTACATCGTCTGTTGCCTGATAGACCACTTGCAGGCCGGGCGGCGCGAAGCCCAGCGGGATACGGGGAGATTCTTAAGAGGGGGCCACAGGTCCCCCTCTTGAGCCGCCTTCTTTTGCTGCTTTTCTTGGCGGAGCAAGTTTGCGGCGTTAAGAAAATATGCCAGCGGCATATTTTTAGCCGAAAACCGCAGCCAGCTATGCTGGCAAGGCTCACTGACCGAGGAGGATATGCTAAAAGTGATAGCGCAGCAGTCAGGCCATGCCCTGGCAAGGGCAAACACCTATTTTCTTTATCAAACCCTGCCTAAGGAGTGTAATGGCCTGATAATATCGCCCTTTACGGCCGCTCTGCCAGGGGAATGAACTCCCGCTTGGGCACGATGGACTTGTAGGCCGGGCGAATGATCTTCCCCGGCGTGGTGAAGATCTCCTCCATCCGGTGGGCGCACCAGCCGGGCATCCGGGCGGCGGCGAACAGGGGGTGAACATCTCCTCCGGGATGTTCAGCATCATGTAGACAAAGCCGCTGTACAGGTCCACGTTGGCGCACATGGGCCGGTCGTTCCCCTTCACCCGGCGGAACACCTCCGGGGTCAGCCGCTCGATGGACTCCACCAGGTCCAGGCCGTCGTCCATCCCCTTCTGCACCGCAAGGCGGCGGGCGAACCGCTTCAAAATGGCTGCCCGGGGGTCGGACAGGGTGTAAATGGCGTGGCCCATGCCGTAGATCAGGCCGCTGCCGTCCCCCAGCTCCCGGTTCAGGATGCGCTCCAGAACGGATTTGATCTCGTCGTCGTCCTTCCAGTCGTGAACCTCGTCACAGATCATATCCATCATCTGCTTGCAGCGGATGTTGGCCCCGCCGTGACGGGGGCCCTTCAGGGCGCCCACCGCCGCCGCGATGGAGGAATAGATGTCAGTGTAGGAGGAGGAGATCACCCGGCAGGTGAAGGTGGAGTTGTTGCCGCCGCCGTGCTCCGCGTGGAGCACCAGGCAGAGGTCCAGTAGCCTGGCCTCCTCCTCGGTGTAGGACTGGTCCTTGCGGATGGCGGCCAGGATGTTCTCCGCCGCACCTTTGTCCGGGATGGAGCGGTGAAGGTACAGGGAATCCTTGTCAAAGTAGCACCGCTTGGCGGAATAGGCGTGGGAGATGATCATGGGGGTGCGGGCGATGAGCTGCATGGCCAGACGCAGCTCGTTCTCCACCGTTCTGGTCTCCGGGTCGTCGTCATAGGAATAGAGGGTGAGGATGCTCCGGGCCAGCTTGTTCATGATGTCCCGGCTGGGGTTGCGGATGATCATGTCCTCAGAGAACATATGGGGCAGGGTGCGCATCTCCCCCAGGACGGTGCAGAAATCCTCCAGCTGCTGCCGGTTGGGCAGGGTGCCCATGAGCAGCAGGTAAACCGTCTCCTCGAAGCCCAGCCGGCCCTCGGTGATGAAGCCCCGAATCAGGTCCTCCACGTCGATGCCCCGGTAGATCAGGTGGCCCTCCACCGGCTTGCGCTCGCCGTCCTCGATGACATAGCCCCGGACGCTGCCCACCTCGGACACGCCGGCCATGACGCCGGTGCCGTCGCTGTTGCGCAGGCCCCGTTTGATGTCCGCCTTCCGGTAGATATCAGGGTCAATATAGTTGTATTTGGAAAATTCTTCGGACAGAGCATGCATATAGGCGCTGTCTCCCACAGGGACTGCATTCGGCATGAAGCTCAACACCCTTTCTCTCATAAGATTACATGGAATATCATACCATAATTTGAATCAAAGGTCAATGCACGCTTCTCGGAACAAATTAAAATTGTCAAAAAAAGGCGTATTTTAGGGTTATAGTCAACGTGTTTTTGTGAATTATGAAGGAGTGAGGAAACAGCCTTGCAAAAAAATGGGATTGGAAGCGGCCTCCGCCCCATGGCGGCGGCGGTGGCGGCCCTCTTGGGCGCGGTGTTCCTGCTGCCGCTGGCGGTGGGGGAAGGGGGCCATGCGGAGGCCGCCGGGGACAGCCTGACCGAAACGGGCAGCGCCTCCTCCGGCGTCACGGCGGAGGAAACCGCCTCTCAGGTGACGGAAGCTGACTGTTCAGAGACGGCGGCGGAAACGGCGGAGACCGCCGACACCCTGGACAGTTCAGTAGAGGTGACGGTGCTGCTGGACGGGGAGGCCTGCACCCTGACCCTGGACGAGTACCTGTGGGGGGTGGTGGCGGCGGAGATGCCCGCCGCCTTCCAGGAGGAGGCCCTGAAGGCCCAGGCCATCGCCGCCCGTACCTACACCCTGTACCGCATGGCCCAGGTTACCGACAGCCACGGGGAGGCCCTGTGCGGCGACCCGAACTGCTGTCAGGCGTGGATCTCCCGGGAGGACCGGCTGGCGGCCTGGCCGGAGGAGGACGGGGCGGCCTATGCGGAAAAAATCGCCGCCGCCATCGCGGACACCGACGGGGTCTATCTGACCTATGGCGGGGAGCCGCTGCTAGCGGTGTTCCACGCCTCCTCTGGAGGCGCCACCCGCAGCGCCCTGGAGGTTTGGGGCCAGGAGGTGCCCTATCTGGTCAGTGTGTCCAGTCCGGAGGACGACAGCGGCGTCCCCAACTACTACAGCGTGGTGACGGTGGAGGCGGCGGACTTTCAGGAGACGGTTCTGGCCGCCTACCCAGACGCCGACCTGTCCGGCGCCCCGGCGGACTGGCTGGGGGAGATGACCTATGACGAGGCGGGGCTGCCCCTGGCCCTGGAGGTGGGGGGCGTCAGCATCGCCACGGCGGAGCTGCGGACGCTGTTCGGTCTCCGCTCCCCCACCCTGACGGCGGAGGGGGACGGGGAGGCTGTCACCTTCTACGTCACCGGCTACGGCCACGGGGTAGGGATGAGCCAGTACGGGGCCAACGCCCTGGCCAGGGAGGGCTGGACGGCGGAGGAGATCGTGCTGTGGTACTACACCGGGGCGGAGCTGGGTTCCCTGGACAGAGAAGGGTGAAGGAACTGCGGTTTGCCTAGGTTCTCCTTAGATACGTTATATAAAGATTTGTCCGGCCTTCCCCTGCCAGGGTAGGCCGGACAATGTCTCTATATCGAAGGTTGTCTAAGAAAAACAACGTTCTTCCGTTACTGCCATTTCCTGTGGAACGCCCTCACTCACTGAGGACCGTGCCGTCCGCCAGGGTGATGGTGTAACCGTTGAAGTTGATGGTGCCGTTGTTGGTCAGGCTGGTGATGGTGCAGTCCCCGGTGAGGGTCCAGGTGCAGCCCGCGTCGATGGTGACCACGGCGTTGTCCTCCACGGCGGCGCCGCCCTCCTCATTCTCCACGATGTTGATGGTGCCGGTGAGGGTGGAGCCGTTCGTCAGGGTCAGGTCCAGGGTGGAGATGGTGTCCACCACGATGTCCCCCTCCAGGGTCTGGCCGTCGGCGGTGAACTCCACCTGCGCGCCGTTGGAGCCTGCGCTGCCCCAGCCGTGGCTGGCGCTGTTGCCAGCGACGGTGAGCAGGTTGCCCTCCGTCTCATTGTTCACGATGTCCACCCCGGACAGGGTCAGGATACAGTGGGTGTTGGTGACATAGAACACGTCCCCGTTGTTGCTGGTCAGGGTGCCCCCGGTCATGGAGAAGACGGAGGTGCCCTCCTCTGCGTCGCCGGAGGTGGACTGATAGATCATGACACTGTGGACGTTCTCATCGGAGCTGGTGCCCTGGGTGTCGCTCATGTTGCCGTACACGTCGCAGTCCGTCAGGGTGATGGAGTTCTCCCCCTCCACCACCAGGGCCTCGGAGTTGTTGGCGGTGAGGGTGGCATTGCTCACCGTGATCTCCGCGGTGGAGTAGACCGCCGGGGAGTTGTAGCCGTTGGTGGTGTAGGTGCCGCCGTCCACGTTCACTGTGCCGCCGCCCCGGTCGGAGCGGATGGCGGCGGAGGAGCTGCCGGAGGTCTCCACCGTCAGGTTGGAGGCGTTGGTGGTGCCGCCGCCGGTGGTCTGGATGCCGCCGGAGTTGTCGGCGGTGGTGGTGATGGTGGAGTCGGAGATGGTGACCACGGTGCCCTCGCCGTAGCTGAACACGCCGTTTCCGTTCTGGGCGGAGGAGGTGACGGTGGCGTTGGTGATGGTGACCTGGGCCCCGTCGGTGGCCAGCAGGGCGGCGTTCATGCCGTAGAAGTCGCCGGTTTCGGTGTCAGAGGTGGCCCCGGCGGACTTGTCCACGGTGATGCCGTCCAGGGTGACGGTGGCCCCGTCCACCCGGAGGGCGTTCTCATCGTCCCCGGTGGAGGTGTAGGTCTCGCCGGAGTAGTCCCCGTCCGCGTCCAGGGTGGTGGCGGCGGTGCCCTGATCCACCTCTGCGGAGCTACCGTTAAAGCCAGCCTCGGACACCACGCTGCCGCCCATGCTGCCGGTCAGCGCCGCCACGGTGACGGAGGAAACCCCACCGTCCTCGTCAAAGGTGATTTGAAGGATGTCGTCCACCGCCAGGTCGGAGACGCTGCCCTCCGACCCGTCGGAGAGCGTAATCGTCACATCGGTGAGGTCCACCTCCAGGGTGTCCTCTCCGGCGGTGAAGCTGCTGCCGCCGGCCATGCCGCCGCCCGACATATCTCCGCCGCCCATGCCGCCGTTCGCCATATCGCCGCCTGCGCCGTCAGGCATTTCCGGGACGGTGCCGCTGCCGTCCGCCATATCGCCGCCGCCCT
>JAJQCJ010000166.1:14630-25599 GCA_021202775.1 Clostridiales bacterium
CGGTGCCGCTGCCGTCCGCCATATCGCCGCCGCCCTGGCCGTTGGCCATGTCGCCGCCGGTGAAGCCTTCGGATTCGGTCAGCTCCCCCAGCTGGAGGGTGACAACGGATCCGTCAATGGCGGTGATCTGACCGGCAACGGTGGTGCCGCTGTAGTCCTGAGTGACCTCCGCCGCGGTCTGGGAGGAGGATGTGTCACTGGTGGACTCACTTGAGCTGCCGCAGCTCACCAGAGAGAGCGCCAGGGCCAGGGCGCAGAACAGGGCGGCAAAGCGTTTCAGTGCTTTCATGGGAAAAAACTCCTTTCTATCGACAGGTGCAGGAATCTGTGAAGCGTATCCGGTTCGGAAGGGGTTTTTATCCCCTCTCTGGCGCTATCATAATGGCCGAACATGAAACGTAGCTGAAAGAAATAAAAACAATTTGTGACGGAGCGCACAAAATCTGAGGTTCGCGGAGGGCGCTTCACCGCCAGCACCCACGGGGGAGCTGTCTGGCCACAGGGCCGGACTGAGGGGGTTCTTCGACGCTTTTGACCGAAACTTTGATTTCCACGGCGGCAAACACAGAAATCAAGTTTGAAATCCGTTTTGCACTGGAACCCCTCCACCGGCTGCCGCCGGTTCCCCTCCCCTTTCAGGGGAGGCAGGAAGTGGTTGTAACCACTATGTCAATGGCTCCCCTGAAAGGGGAGCTGGCTGGCCCCAGGGCCGGACTGAGGGGGTTCTTTGGCGCTTTTGACCGAAAGTTAGGGTAAATGCTCCCTCTTGCCCTCCTTGACGACATATAGTATAATAAATCATACCATGAAACAAGGAAGAAGGGCACCCATGATTTACCTGGATTATGCCGCCACCACCCCGGTATCCCCCGCCGCAGCGGAGGCGGCCCGGGACGCCATGCTGTCCGGCTGGGGCAACCCCTCCGCCCGCTATCCGGCGGGGAAGGACGCCCGCACCCGGCTGCTGGCGGACCGGAACGTCATCGCCGCCGCCCTGGGCTGCAAGAGCGCCCGGGCCATCCAGACCGCCCCGCCGGAGCTGCTCTTCACCTCCTGCGGCACCGAGAGCGACAACTGGGCCCTCCGGGCCGGGGCGGAATACGGCAAACGCCGGGGACGGCACATCATCACCACCGCCATCGAGCACGCCGCCGTGCTGGAGACCTGCAAGGCCCTGGAAGGGGAGGGGTATGAGGTCACCTATCTCCCGCCCAACCGGGAGGGGACGATTGACCCGGCGGACTTCGCCGCCGCCCTCCGGCCGGACACGATACTGGCCAGCATGATGCTGGTGAACAACGAGCTGGGGACGGTGCTGCCGGTGAAGGAGTGCGCCAGGCTGCTGAAGAAGGCCAACCCCCAGGCCCTGTTCCACACCGACGCGGTGCAGGCATTCCTGAAAATCCCCTTCACCCCCAGGGCCCTGGGGGTGGATTTGGTGAGCCTCAGCGGCCACAAGGTACACGCCCCCAAGGGCATCGGGGCGCTGTACATCCGGGAGGGGTTGCGCCTCCGTCCCCTGATCTGCGGCGGGGGGCAGGAGGCCGGGCTCCGCTCCGGCACCGAGGCCACCGCCCAAATCGCCGCCTTTGCCGCCGCTGTCGGCCAGCAGAAATCCACATTTGCACAGGATACTGCACAAATAGCCAAGGTGAAGGCCCACCTGCTGTCCCGGCTGGCGGCGGAGGTGCCGGAGGTGACCCCCATCGTGGTGGGGGAGGCCCCCCACATTCTGGCCCTGACCATGGCGGGCTACAAGAGCGAGCCGCTGGTGCAGGAGCTGGGGGACAAGGGCATCTGCGTCAGCGCAGGCTCTGCCTGTCACCGGGGAAAGCCCAGCCACGTCTACGCCGCCCTGGGCCTCAGCCGGGAGGAACGGGAGGGAGCCTTCCGGGTGTCCTTCTCCGGGGAGACGGAACCGGCGGACGCGGACGCCCTGGTGGACGCCTTAAAGGTGATTCGGGACACCCGCTTCAAATCCATGTCCTGACAAGGAGGTATCAGCGATGGAAACCATTCCCTTTGCGCAGTATCAGGAGAGCGCGGACTTTCTCGCCGCCCGGCTGGGGGACTTCCGGCCGGAGGTGCTGCTGATTCTCGGCTCCGGCCTGGGGTATCTGGCCGACCGGGTGGAGGAGCCGCTGGCGGTGCCCTATGGGGAGATTCCCCACTTCGCCCGGTCCACCGCACCGGGCCACGCGGGCCGCTTCGTCTTTGGCCGCCTCCGGGGCAGGCGGGTGGCCGTCATGCAGGGGCGGCTCCACTACTACGAGGGCTACTCCTTCCCACAGGTCACCTATCCCGTCCGGGTGCTGCGGCTGCTGGGGGCGGAGACTTTAATTGTCACCAACGCGGCAGGGTGCGTCAACCTCCATTGGAGCGCCGGAACGCTGATGGTGATGGACGACCATATCAAGCTGGCCCTGGACTCTCCCCTCCGGGGGGAGAATCTGCCCCAGTTCGGCCCCCGGTTCCCGGACAGCAGCCAGGTCTACACCCCCGCCCTCCGGGCCCTGGCGGCTTCGGTGGCGGCAGAGCAGGGCATCCCCGTGGAGCATGGGGTGTACCTCTATATGCCCGGCCCACAGTACGAGACGCCGGCGGAGATTCGGGCCGCCCGGCTGCTGGGGGCGGACGCGGTGGGGATGTCCACCGTGCCGGAGGCCGTGGTGGCCGGCCACTGCGGCATGCAGGTGCTGGGTATCTCCCTGCTGACCAACATGGCGGCAGGGATTCTGGACACTCCCCTCAGCGAGGAGGAGGTGCTCCGGGCCGCCGAGGAAGGGCGGGAGCGGTTCTCCGCCCTGGTGCTGGGGTGCCTGGAGAAGATGTCCGGCCCGGACGGGGGCAGGGCGGAAACGTAAGGGCCGATTTTTCCCCGGCCATCTCCTGAAAGAATGTGGGCGATAACGGCTTAGACCGGCCTTCCCGTCAGGGACGGCCGGTCTAAAGTTCTATGGGGAACGGTTCTTGCGGAAAACAGGCCCCGCTTCCTGGCAGGGCAATGTCATCAACTGAAAGGGCCTTGCACTCTGTTACCCGTCTTTCCGTAGGGGCGCACAGTGTGCGCCCGGCCACCTTCTCTTCTTAAAAAAGGGAAGATAAAGAAGACAGGTTTTTGCAATCTCGTGTGTAAGGGCGGCCAAGGGCCGCCCCTACAGGGACAGGCAAGGTCATCACCTTAGGGAGCGCACCCCTCCACCGGCTGCCGCCGGTCCCCCTCCCCTTTCAGGGGAGGCAGGAGGAAGCGAAAACCGCCACGTCAATGGCTCCCCTAAAAGGGTAGGGAGCGAAGCGGAAATGCCGCTTGACGGCGGAGCTGGCTGGCCGAAAGGCCGGACTGAGGGGTGGAACGCCGGGATTTCCCATATAAATACCTTTTTCTAAGGGAACAATCCTCTGAAATTGATGACATTTCCCCGAAGAAGGTGGAGGGGTTACTAACGGCTAACAGCTGTTAGCTGACAGCTCCCAGCCGCCAGCCACTAATATCACCCAACGGTGACGCTCCAGGCGAAGGTCTGGCTTTCGCCGGGGGCCAGCTCGATATGTTTGCCCGCCTCGTTGACGCTGTTGGCCCAGCCGTTCCACGGCTCCATGCAGACGAAGCGCTCCGCGTCCTGCTGCCACAGCACGCCGTTGGTGAACACGCTCTCGTCAAAGGCCACCGTCACGGTGTGGCCGTTGCCGGAGTCGGTGAAGCGCATGGGGCTTTTCACCCCGGTCATCAGGCGGATGGAGTCGGCGCTGCCCGGATTTTTGGTCAGGGTGATCTCCGCCGGGGCGGCAGGCTGCTCCCCCTTGGCATCCTGGGAGCAGGTGGCGGCGGTGACGTCGAAGCGGACGTTCTCCAGCTGGCTGGCGGCAAAATAGGGGTGGAAGCCCACGCTGAAGGGCAAGGGCTTGTCCCCGGTGTTCTCCACCGTCAGGGCCAGGCCGGCGGTGTCCCCGTCCAGGGTGTAGCGCATGGTCAGCAGGAACTCAAAGGGATAGACGAACTTGGTCAGCCCGTTGGGGGCCAGGGTCAGCTCGATGGCCCCGTCCTCCGCCGACTTCACCTGCCAGGGCACCAGGTCGGCAAAGCCGTGAATTTCCATGGGGTAGTCCGCCCCGCCGAACTGATGCACGCCGCCGTCGGGCCTGCCGCAGTTGGGGAACAGGATGGGGATGCCGCAGCGGGGGCGGTCGGTGGACTCAAAGTTCCCGTCCCGCAGCCAGAGGTATTCCTCCCCCGCCTTCGTGAAGGAGGTGGCCATGCCGCCCTTCTCCGGGGTGACGGTCAGGGCATAATCCCCATCGGTCAGGGTCAGGGTTGGGTAGCAGACGCCGTACTTTTCATAGACGCCGGTGGTAAGTTTCGACATAAGTGAAGTCTCCTTTCAAAATCACACTGCTCCGGCGCACAGGCCGGCTTCTTATGCCATTATAACACAGTATTCCGGATAAAGGTGGAATTTTTGTAAAAATATGAGGGGAACTTCCGTTTTCCCCGGCTTTCCCTGTCAAAACCGCCGGGGAAACCGCCCTTGAACGGCTTGACGTTTGGCGAATTATCCCTTACAATAAACTGAGAAACTTCTGAACAGACGAAGCGTTTTCACCCTGAGAAAGAGAGGTGCGAGATTGCCATGACACGGATCGCCATTGTGGAGGATGACCCGATTTACACCAACCAGTTACAGCGGTATCTGGCCCAGTATGAGAAGGAATCCGGAGAGAAATTCCTGACCGTCTGCTTCTCCGACGGCGTGGAGCTGGTGGACCACTACAGCGCAGACTATGACATCCTCCTGCTGGACATCGAGATGCCCGGTTTGGACGGGATGACGGCGGCGGAGCGCATCCGCCGGGTGGACCGGGAGGTGGTGATCATCTTCATCACCAATATGTCCCAGTACGCCATCCGGGGCTACGCGGTGGAGGCCCTGGACTATGTGCTCAAGCCCGTCTCCTATTACGCCTTCACCCAGTGTATCGGGCGGGCCATGGAGCGGATGCGCAGGCGGACGAAGCAGTTCCACTCCGTCAGCACCGGCAAGGGGGAGACCCGGAAGCTGGAGCTGTCCCACATCTGCTTTGTGGAGGTGCTGGGCCACACCCTGATCTACCACACCACCGAGGGGGAGGTCACCGCCTCCGGCTCCATGAGCGAGGTGGAGCGGGAGCTGTCGGGCCGCTTCTTCCGGTGCAACAAGAGTTATCTGGTGAATCTGGAGCATGTGGACAGCATCCACGGCGACCTGGTCACGGTGGGGGACCAGCAGCTCCCGGTCAGCCGGGCCAGGAAGAAGCCCTTCCTGGACGCCCTGAACAACTATATCAATGAGGTAAGCAAATGAGCAGTGAGCTGCAAAACATCCCGCCCCTCTGGAACGCCCTGGCTCTGTGGACGGCAGATATGCTCTATATCCACTTCCTGCCCCGCCGCAAAGGGTTTTCCCGGTGGCGGTTCTGGCTCACCGCCGGGGTCTGTCTCCTGGTGCTGTGGGGGGCCATGCGGCAGGCCGCCCCCCTGAACGGTGCGGCGTTCAACCTGGCCTATGTGGGCATTGCGCTGCTGACCTTCGTCCCCTTCCTGTGCCTGTGCAAAACCGCACTGACCAACTCCGCCACCTACTGCGCCAGGGCCTTCATCCTGGGAGGCTTCGCCGCCTCCCTGGCCTGGCAGCTCTACCTCTTTCAGGTGGACCACTACCCGGCCTGGGACGCCCAGCCCATTGAGATTGTCTTTATGCTGGCCATGTATGGGGTGATTTTTGTGCTGATGTTCCTGCTGGAGCGGCGGGACAGGAAGCAGCTCGCGGAGATGCCGGTGAGCCCCTTCTCCTGCGGCAGCACCATTCTCATTGCCTTCATCATCTATGTGCTCAGCAGCCTCAGCTTTTCCGGCCTGGACACCCCCTTCGGCGGCACCACCTACGCCGAAGCCTTTAACATCCGCACCATCGTCTACCTGGGGGGCGTGGCCATCCTCTACGCCCACCATTTGCAGCTGTGCGAGAGCTATACCACTTTGGAGCGGAACACCCTGGAGTCCATGCTGAACACCCAGTACGCCAACTACCTGCTGAACCAGGAGTCGGTGGACATGGTGAACCGGAAGTATCACGACCTAAAGCATCAAATCGCCATCCTCCGCAGCGAGGTGGACGCCACCCAGCGGCTGGACTACCTGGACCGGATGGAGGAGGAGATTCAGATCTATGAGACCCAGAACAAGACGGGGAATCAGTTCCTGGACACCATCCTGACCAGCAAAAGCATCCACTGCCAGCGGGAGCATATTCAGCTGACCTGCGTGGTGGACGGGGCGGCGCTGTCCTTCATGGACGTGATGGATCTCAGCGCCCTCTTCGGCAACGCCCTGGACAACGCCATGGAGGCGGTCCTCCAGCTCCCCGACCCGGAGCAGCGGCTGATCCACCTGTCCGTCTCTCAGGAGAAGGGGTTCCTCCGGATTCGGCTGG
Source organism: Clostridiales bacterium (assembly GCA_021202775.1). GTDB lineage: Bacteria > Bacillota > Clostridia > Oscillospirales > Oscillospiraceae > Onthomonas. The sequence goes on from JAJQCJ010000166.1 coordinate 21,098, forward strand.
AGAACCGGTGCCGGGAGGAGGAGACCGTCACCGGCGGCCTCCCCAAAACCAGCAAGCAGGATAAGCGCAACCACGGCTTCGGCCTGAAAAGCATCTGCGCCATTGCGGAGAAGTACGACGGCTCCGCCACCGTCCACGCGGAGGGGGGCTGGTTTGAGCTGCGGGTGCTGATTCCCGCCAGGGAAGGGTAGCGGCCAGTGATTAGTGGCTAGTAGCTGTTAGCTGTTACTCACCCCTCCGCCGGCAGCCGGTGGAGGGATGAGCTTTTTGCAGCGGTTTCCTTTTTTGTAGTAGCGCGTGAAAACAAAAACTTTACTTCATTCAACCATCGCAAAATGCCACCGGAATTGCCTGTGATGCTGTTCAGACAGGAAAATAGTTTCTGTTTTTGCACCCGCGTGTGTAGGGGCGGCCCTTGGCCGCCCTCGGGAACCACCTGCTTACCCCGGGCGGCCAAGGGCCGCCCCTACATAAAAAGGTAAAGATTTAGGCTTCACGCTCTAGTAGGGGCGCACAGTGTGCGCCCGGCTGAGTTCCCCTTTTCAAAAAGGCTTAATGGGGGAATTTGCATTGAAAAAGCCCTGTTCTCCTGTGCAAAGGCAGCGGCAAACAAAAAGACTGACCGGGCGCACACTGTGCGCCCCTACGAATAGCTAACAGCTAAGACAGATACACCTTCAGCCGGTCGATGTTGTCCTCCTCCATGCAGATGACGCTGCGGGCCAGAGCCGCCGCCGGGTCGGTCTGGGGCTGGGGGCCGGCCGCCTCCCCGTCGGCGGCGGGGTCCGGCTCGTAGTCCCCGCAGGAGTTCAGCAGTTTGGTCAGATTCAGCACCCCCATGTTGCTGCCCTGAATCATCAACTGGGCCAGGTGGCTGGTCTCTTTATTGCAGAGGGTTTTCACGCCGAGGCAGGCGCAGAGCATGGCCCGCTCTCCCCGGCTCAGCTCCTGGGGGCACTTGGCCAGGGGCTTCATCAGCTCCTCCGCCCGCTGCTGGGCGCCGTCATACTGCTTCCGCTGGGTTTGCAGGTCGGCGCGGAACCGGGCGTTCTTCACCAGGGGCAGCAGCCGGTCAATGGCGGCGGTTCCCATGGCCGCGCCCTTGTAGATTTCCTGCAAGACAGGATACTGATTGTTATTTTCCATAACATAATTCCTTTCTGTATACGGTGATGGAGGCGGTTGCCCCCATAGCTTGCCCGGCAGAAGGAAACCCTATCCCCACAAGGAGGCAAAACAGATGGAACCGGAAGTGAACTGGATGCGGGAGGCCCTGGCTCTGGCCCGGGAGGCCGCCGCAGAGGGCGACGTGCCGGTGGGCTGCGTGGTGGTGCGGGGCGGCGCAGTCGTGGGCCGGGGCCGCAACCGCCGGGAGGCCCTGGGGGACGCCACCGCCCACGCCGAGGTGGAGGCCATCCGGGCCGCCTGCGCCGCCCTGGGGAGCTGGCATCTGGAGGGCTGCGCCCTGTACGTCACCCTGGAGCCCTGCCCCATGTGCGCCGGGGCGGTGATCAACGCCCGCATTGACACCGTGGTGTACGGCGCGGCCAGCCCCAAGTCCGGCTGCTGCAGCAGCGTGCTGAGCCTGTTTCAGGAGAACTTCAACCACCGGCCCGCCGTGTACGGCGGCGTGCTGGAGGAGGACTGCGGCAGGCTGCTGACGGCGTTTTTCAGCGGGAAATAATGAATTTCCCAACAAAAAATTGTATTTTCTGAAAGACTGTGTTATACTGAACGAAAGTGCCGGGGGTTTGCCCGGATGCAGAGGGAGGAACCCCCATGAAATGGACTTGCCCCGTGTGCGGCGGGCGGAACGCCGACAGTTGGATTTGTCCGGACTGCGGCTTTGACTGCAGCCGGGACTATGAGCGTTACCCCACCCTGACGGCGTCCCTTCCGGCGGGGGCGGGGCCTGTTTCCGCTTTGACCGCCGGCCGGCAGGAGGCAGAACAGAAGGCGGCATTGCCTCCGGAGGTGGAGTATGACGAGCGGGGCAATGAAACGGTGCGCCGCTCCTATGACAGCGACGGTGCGCTGAGCAGCATAATGGTGTCCACCTATGACGAGGCGGGAAACTGGGCGCAGGCTGTGACCACCCAATACTACAAAAGCGGCGAAGTCAAGTGCCAGTGGCGTTACCAGAACACCTACGACGGGCAGGGGAATATGCTGATGCAGGTCCGCACCGACTTTGACGGCAGCGGCGCCGTCCTCAGCAGAAAGTGCTGGCAGATGAGCTATGACGGGAGCGGGAACAAACTGACGGAGCTGCACACCGGTTATGACGCTGACGGTGCGGTTAGCGGCAGCAGCGAGCGGCGGTACACCTACGACGGCGCGGGGAACCGCCGGACGGAACAGCGCATCAACCGCGACAGCACCGGAGCAGTCGAGAAACAGGCGCTGTGGCAGGGCGTCTATGACGGGAGCGGGGCAATTCTGAGGGAAAACCGCACCGAATATGACGGCGCGGGCGCCGTCCTCGGCAGCAGAGAGCTGCAGTACACCTATGACGAAGCGGGAAACCGCCGGACAGAAACCGAGACCTCCTGCGACGCCGCCGGCTCCATCGAGTATCGCGCAGAGGAAACCTATGACGGCGCGGGAAAGCTGCTGACAAAGCAGATTGCCGGTTATGACGGCGGCACCGCCGCCGAAACGACCCTCTCTACATACACCTATGACGAGGACGGGCGCAGTCTGACGGACACCTGCACCGTCAGCCGGGGCGCGGAAGTCACCTGGCGGCAGGTCACGGAATACACCTATGATGAGGACGGACAGCGCCATGCCAGGGAGCGTGTAGAAGTGAACCGCCGGGCAGAGGCCCGGCAGGCGCAGGAGACACAGGAAAATCCGGGCCTGACGGACGTGACACGTGCCCGGCTGCAGAAGATATATGCGGAGTTTGCGCAGGAAACCGCCCGGCAGGCGCAGGAGCAACAGGCGGCAGAGGAAGCCGTGCGGCAGGAGGAAGCCCGGCAGCGGGAACAGGCCCAACGGACGGAGGAGGCCCGGCGGCAGGCAGAGCAGGCGCAGCAGGCGAAAAAGCGCCGCCGCAACCGGGCGCTGATCGCCGCGGCTGTCCTTCTGGTGGTGCTGGCTGCCGGCGGCGTCTTTCTGCTGGGCGGGGGCGCGGCGGACGGAGCCGATTCCACAGAGGACGGCGGCAGCGCCGCCAGCGAGCCCGCCGGTGAGGAATCCGCCGGAACCGATGGCGGAGAAGCGTCCGACAGCACCGCCGAAGCGGAATACGAGTATGATGAGGGCGGGAATGTCACGCTGCACCGGGAGTATGCCAGTGACGGTTCCCTGAGCAAAACAACGGAATATACCTATTATGACAGCGACGGTTCCGTTGAGTCTGTACACGAATCCACCTTTGACGAAGCGGGAACTGTCCTTACAGAAACGTACATCTTATATGACGGCGACGGCAGCGTCAGCGGTGTATGCGAAGGAGAATATACCTATGACGAGGCGGGAAATCCAGTGGAAAGCAGAGCGACCTTTTATGCCGGCGATGGTTCCATTGACTTTGTGGAACTGTCCGAAGCCACCTATGACGAGGCAGGAAACTGCCTGACGATGGTGCGCACCTGTTATAACAGTGATGGCTCCATTGACGAAGTGTACGAATCCACCTTTGACGGGGCGGGGCATCGCCTGACGATGGTGAACACCAATTATGGCAGCAATGGTTCCATTAACAGCATATACGAATATACCTATGACGAGGCAGGAAACGCCCTGACGGAGACGGGCACCTATTATAACAGCGTTGGTTCCGTTTACAGCGTATCCAAATGTGAGTATACCTATGACGAAGCAGGGAACTGTCTGACGGAGATCTGCACCTTGTATGACGGCGACGGTTTCGTTTACAGCGTATCCGAATATGAATATACCTATGACGAAGCAGGGAACTGCCTGACAGAGATCTGCACCGATTATAACAGCGATGGTTCCATTGACTACATAAATGTGTACGAGTATACTTATGACGAAACGGGAAACTGCCTGACGGAGACGGGCACCAGTTATAGCAGCGACGGTTCGATTGGCGATGGAAGCATAACGGAATACACCTATGACGAAGCGGGAAACTGCCTGGCGAAGACGACAACCTATTATAACAGCGACGGCAGCGCCGGCAACGTGTACGAATATCAGTACACCTACGACGAGTACGGCAACCGGCTGACCACAACGGTCTACAAAAACGGCGAGCTTTACAGCGCATCTTAGGGAACCGTTCCGGCGGGTGCGGGAACGGGACGCCTCCCTCTGTCACTCCCCCACGGGCCGGCCTGATGGCCGGCCCGTGTCAGTTTACCGCCGCCGAAGTTGGCCCATCCCGCTTTTCATCCCGCCGGAATCGTGCTATAATAGTGCCTGACGATACAGCAAACCGGCAGCGCCAGCGCTGCCAATCATAAAGGAGGATTCAAGGTTGAAACATTATAATCGAAGCGTAATACCCAAAAAGGGCGCACAAAACC
>JAJQCJ010000146.1 GCA_021202775.1 Clostridiales bacterium
GGGGGGAGCGAGGCCCCGAGCTTCCCCCTGAGCCGCCTTCTTTTGCTGCTTTTCTCGACGAATCGAGAAAAGCAGGCCATGCCCTGGCAAGGGCAAACGCTCTATTTCCTTTCAGTATCCTTATCTAAGGAACGAACGGCTCCGCAGACGGGGAGGAACGTTGCGTTCATATCAACCCTTGTCCAAGGACCACAATCCCCTCGGTTTGATTACATCAGTTTCGTGAGCAGCCCCTCCGCGGCGTCCAGCAGCGCCTCCCGGATATAACCGGGCCGCTGCAGGGAGTCATGGCGTCCGGGCAGCACCCCCGACCTGTCCCTGGCCAGGATGGCGTCGTCGTAGATATAGCCGCTCTCTGCCAGCAGGCTGCCGTCGTGGTTCTGCACGATGGCCTCCGGGGGCAGCTTTTCCAGCAGCGCCTGCCCCAGGGAGGTGTACAGCTCGCCGCTGACCCCCGCCATCCACAGGGGACCGATGCCCGTCAGGTGGAGCCGCACCTGATAGGTGCCGCTGTCCCTGCCGGGGGTCTCCGCCCAGGCCACGCCGCCCCGGACGCTGCCCCGCTCCAGACTGCACGAAATGCCCCGTATCACCCGGAGGGTGTCGGCATAGTGCTGGGCGGACAGGGTTTTCAGCATCATCAGGGGGGCCGTGTCCCCGGCGGGGAGGATGTACTGGGTCTGGGTCCCGGTGGCCGGGTCGGGGTAGAAAATCTCGTTGGACAGGAGGGGGTTCACGTCCCCCGCCGCGCCGCTGGTCCACAGGGCCACCGCACCGGGACAGGCCGCCTCCAGCATCTGGCTGACGTTGCCCCCCAGGTCGCTGCTGAGCAGGGTGCCGCCGTCCCGGCCACACCGGTTCCGAATCATCACGCAGTTGTGTACCGCGTAGTTGGTCAGGAAGGCGATGGGGGAGCCGTCCAGCCCCTCCGCTTTCAGCACAAAGAGCCGCCGGTCCACGGGAACGGAGAAGTCCCGCCCCAGCCCGCACTGAACGGCAGCGGAGCCGTCCGGCCGGGTAACATAGTAGTCCTGCACCCGGCTGACGTTGACACAGCTCTCGCCGCTGCCCCAGCCCAGCCGGGCGGGGCGCAGCCGTTCCAGCGCCTCCCTCACTGCCTCCAGCAGCCGGGCCTGGAGGAATGCCTCATACCGATGGGTGGCCGCCTGCACTTCGGCGGGTTTCCGCAGGATAAAGTTGGGGCCTTCGTTGGGCCGCCAGCCGCCGATGGGGGCGGTGTGGGTGTGGATGGCCAGGAGGGAAATGTGCTCTGACGGGATACCGGTCTCCGCCGTGATGGCGTCCAGATACGCCTGAGGGCAGGGTACCTTGTCGCAGTCGAAGGTGACTACCAGCACCGTGTCCGCCCCGGCCCGGAGGGCCAGCACCCGGAGATACAGGTCGTCCAGCACCTGGGTAAAGGTCACGTCTTGGAGGCCCCGGAGCTGAGGCAGCCACTCCGGCGGCGGCGTGATGCAGCGCCGGGCCGCGCCGCAGAGAATGGGGGCGTCGGTTCCCATGGTCAGCCCTCCGCCCCAACGCCGGGGGTGTAGAATCGCAGCGCCGAGGGGGACACGGCGGGGAAGGTCCTGCCGGTGTCCGTCAGCAGCCCCTCCTCATCCGCGGCGAAGGTGGTGATGTCGCCGGACACCATGTTGCCGGAGATCAGGAACCGTCCGTCCGGGGACAGGGCGATGCCCCGGGGCAGGTTGCCCCGGCTCTGCACCAGCTGGACGGGGGTGGGCCTCCCCTCCTCATCCAGGCGGCACACCACGATCAGGTTCAGCCCGCAGAGGGTGCAGTACAGCACCTTTCCGTTGGGGTGAACCATAATGTCCTGGGCCCCCACTGGCTTTCCCTCCACCATGCCGGGGTCCTCCGGCAGGAGATAGACCTTGTGGAACCGCTCCAGCCTGCCGGTTTCCTCGTCATAGTGGAAGCTGTTCAGCTGGGCATAGTTTTCATTGTTGACATACAGCACATTTTTCGTGGGGTGGAAGGCGGCGTACCGGGGGAAGCAGGCCACCTCCGGCGCCTCCCAGCAGCTCAGGTACACCAGTTTGCCCTGTTCCCGGTCGATGCGGTAGGTATAGACCCGGTCCATCCCCTTGTCGCAGACCGCCAGCAGCTCCCCGCTGGGGCTGGCAACCACCGCATGGAGCCGGGAAATCACCTGCACCAGCTGGACGTGGCCGGATACCGGGTCCACGTTCACCTGGGAGTGGGGGCCTTTCCCGCCGGTGCCGGGGGTCAGCGCCACGTCACAGACCTCCCCCAGACTGCCGTCCTCGTTGACGCGAAACAGCACCAGCGCCGTGTCGTCAAACAGCACCTCGTTGCCAAAGGTGCCGTCGGGGTGGCGGACCACCTTCGTCACGTGCCAGGGGTCGGCACAATGACAGGTCACCAGGTACTTCCCGCTCTTGTCCAGGCACAGGTAGGACGGTTCCGGGGAGAGGGAATCCCTCTGATTCATCAGGGTCAGCCGCCCGGTCTCCGGGTCAATGGAGAAGGCCAGCAGATAGCCGCCTCCGCCGACCTCCCCCCGGCGTTCGCCGCACTCGTCATTGCTATAGAGGATGCCGCGCGCGGCGTCCAGCCAGAGCTGCCCCGCTGCCACCTCCGGGCAGACCGTCTCGATCAGCTCCAGCTCGCCGGAGTCCGGCGCGTAGGAAAAGACGGAAATGCCCTTGCCCTTGGCGGGCCTGGCCTGAAAGCTCCAGTTGCCCACATACAGAAACGTTTTACCTGCCATACTTGTGTCTCCTTTCGCCCGCCCGGAAGGCGGACGGTGATTGTCCTGCGTTGTCAGCCGTGCAGCTCGTTGAGCAGCGCAGCCGCCTGCTCCGCGAACCGCTCCGCCGCGCCCTTTGCCACAAAGCTGCTCTGGGCCTCCCAGGTGAAGCGGTCATAGGCGCTGGCCTCCGGGATGTACTTGAAGCCGCCGTTTACCATGGTCACCAGGAAGGTGTGGGGATAGGGGGAGGCGGCCTGAATGGCCTGCTGGGTGGGCTGGGTCATCTCGGCCTTGCCAAAGACGAAGGCATAGCCCCCGAAGGCCAGGGCGGACACATCCACCTGCCGCTGGCCCTCCTCCAGAGGGTAGTCCATCCCCAGGGTGGGGGCCTTTTCGATGCGGCCCATGGCCTGCCAGGGGAAGGAGGTGCAGGCGGTTTTCAGCCCGGCGGGGCAGTTCCCCGCATCGGCCTGGACCGCAATGGCGATGGCGTCGCTGCCCATCTCGGCCCCCAGGGCGTCCACCAGGGTCAGGCCGTACTCCACGCCCTTGTCTACCGTTTTCACTGTGCCGTCTGGCTGCACCTCGTCCCACAGAGCGGTCTCCCTGGGCACATGGTTGGCCGCCGCGCTCATCAGGAACAGGGTGGGGACGCCGTACTGCGCCTCCATCAGCTGACAGGCTTTGCCCGCCACATCGGAGGATATCAGGCGGAGGTTCCACTCCATCCCGGCGTTATCGATGGCGCAGGTTTTCAGGGCGTAGCTGATGCAGAAGGCCACAGGCTGACCCGCTTCATTGGAGAAGCGCAGCACCGTCATCTCCTGATTTGCCTCCTGGCTGCCGCCCCGTCCGATCCACCAGCCGGAGGGGGTCTCCTCATCCCGGTTGCAGTTGACGGCGCACTGGCCGGAGGCGCAGCCCACCGTTACCGGCTGGAGGGAGGCTGCCGCCTGCTCCGCCGCCTGACGGGCCGCTGCCAGCACCGCCTCCCGGTGCAGGGCGCCGATGCGCTCCGCGCCCTCCGGACGGGCGAAGGGGGGCATCATC
>JAJQCJ010000101.1 GCA_021202775.1 Clostridiales bacterium
CCGGTGAAGTTGTTGTTGATGGAGGCAGGGCCGTCGCAGTCCACCGTCTGCACCTTGCCGATGGACGAGACAGCGGCCGTCTGATAACCGCCCAGCGAAATCAATGTATTCATGTCGGAAACGGTCATCTCATCTAAGAGGTCGTCCCACAGGGGGTCTTCATAGTCCAGCCCGCGGAGGTCGGACAGGGTGACGCCGTTGCTTGCGCCGGTGGTGGGCATTTCCTCATCGCCGCTGGCCTGAGCTGCCACATACTCATAGGCGTTGGAGGTATTCACGAACTCGGTCTTTGCCTCCTCGCTTATCTCCGTGCTGGCGGGGGCTGCGGTGGCCTCGGCGTAGTTGGCGAAGCCGTCCGCACGGGAAAGGTAGGTCACATCGCCCTCGGCAAAGTCGAACTGATTGACAGCGGCGACCTGGTCGGTGCTGCGGGGGTTGTCCTCATCGTAGGTGATGGTCTCGTCCACGGTGTAGGTGAAGGAGTCCAGAACGGTGTGGGAGTCGGAATTGATGGAGATGGTGTAGTCCCCGGCCTCCAACACATAGCAGCCTGCGCCGTAAGTGTCATAGGAGGCCATATCCTCCGCGTCGAAGCTGACGGAAATCGTCTCGGAGGTGCCCGGCTCCAGGGTGTCGGTCTTGGCGAAGGTCACCAGGTTGGCGGCAGACTTCTCAATGCCGCCGTTGTAGTAGGGGGGATTGTAGTAGACCTCCACCACGTCCTTGCCCGCCACAGAGCCGGTGTTGGTGACGGTGACATCAAAGGTGATGGTGCCATTGGCGGTAGAGACGTTGGAGATCTCCTGAGTGAACTCGGTATAGCTCAGGCCGTAGCCGAAGGGATACTGCACTGTGCTGTCGTAGTCAATCAGCCCCTCGGCGGCGGTCTCATAGAACCGGTAGCCCACATAGATGCTCTCCACATAGTTGACAAAGGAAGGCTGATAACCTCCATCAGCTAAGAACTCCTCCATGTTGGTATACTCCGTACTGCCGATATTGTTAAAGTAGGGGGCGGCAGTCAGGTCGTAGACGAAGGTGTCGGCGGTCTTGCCGGAGGGGTTCACCGCACCGGTGAGGATGTCGCCCAGGGCGTTGAATCCGGTCTGGCCGGTGCCGGGGCACCAGATGACGCCCTGAATCTGCTCGTAGTCCTCCACCCAGCCAAGCTCAATGGTGTTGGCGCTGTTGTAAACCACGATGACGTTGTCAAAGTTTTCGCAGACCAGCGCAATCATTTCTTCCTCGCGGTTGGTCAGGTCAAGATAGGTGTCGCCTTCGTCCCAATCATTGCCCTCGTTAAGGGTATCGTCATAAGACATGGAAGAACTATAGGTTCCATCCACCACAGCCGTCATGTCAGTGGGTAAGTCTGCGTTCTCGCCACCCACACGGGTGATGACGATGATGGCGGTGTCGGAAAACGCTTGGGCGTTGGCAATCAGCTCGTCACTGTATTCGGAAACGTTGGGTTCCGGCAGTGTCCAGTCCTGCACCCACATTCCTACGCTGGGAAGGGAAGAATCGTGATAGTTGGTATAGAATTCGGTCAATTCGGTGTTGGTGGAAATGCCCGCGTTTTCCAGCCCCTGCAGCAGCGTGACGACCTCATAGGCGTCGTTCAGCGCGCCGGAGCCGGTGCCGCCGTAACAGGGATTGGTAGAGGCCCAACCAAACACGTTGACGGCGGAGGTGGTCAGGGGCAGGATGCCATCATTCTCCAACAGGACAATGCCCTCGTCCGTGATTTCTTCCACCAGTTCATTGGCTTCGGCGGTGGTTTCATCGGAAATGGAGCCGTTCCCCATGGCCAGGGAAACCAGCGTGTACATGGGGCCGTAAATAATCAGGTTGACAACGACCACCAGAGCCACGATCATGACTGCCCCGGACTGAGCGCGGATCATAAACTTCTTATCCTTGCTCATCTTGCAGCAGGCAATTATGGCGATGATCGCCAGCACCACAATGACGCCCAGCGCAATCAGATAGGTTGAACAGGATTGTATGGCGCTGATAACGTCATCCATGTTAATGTCTAACATTCAGTTTTCCTCCTTAATGCTTCATGTGTTTTTTCGCAGACGGTGCGCACCTGTCCCGCTTGCCTGCAATATAGCATGAGCTTACATCAAAGTCAATCACACATCGCGTACTCGGTCGGTTTCCTTTCGTGTTTGGCGCCTCTGAAAGACCAAGCCGGGGGCTGTGAAAAAAGCCTCCCGCGCCGTTCCATACAGAGAAATATGGTTGAACTGAATTTCGACCGAATCAAGTCGAAAACTGTCTGAATTTGAAAGTTTCCGACTTCCAGGTCTGAAACTATTGACTTTTGCTGAGTTTTAGGTAAAATAGGTACAAGAGCTTCAGGAGGTGCGTCATGGCTGAACTGATCAATCGCCCTGCATATTTAGAGCAGCTCATTCAAAACAGAGATGTGGATTTGGTGAAAATCGTCACAGGCATCCGCCGCTGTGGGAAATCGTCCCTGCTCGACCTGTTCCACCAATATCTGTCGGAAAACGGCGTCGCAGCGTCCAATATCATTCATATGAATCTGGAATCGCTGCGTTATCGGAATCTTTCCGATTATCTTACCTTCTACGATTATGTCAGTGCGCGTATCCCCAAGACAGGCAAGACCTACCTGATCTTTGACGAGCTTCAGGCGGTGGCCCATTGGGAAAAGGCCATCGAGTCCTTCCGCCTCGACTTTGATGTGGATATTTATATCACCGGCTCCAACGCCTATCTGCTCTCCACAGAGTTTTCCACGCTGCTTTCCGGCAGATATGTGGAAATCCGTATGCTGCCGCTGTCCTTCAGGGAATTTCTGACCTTTTACGAGTTCGAGCCATCCGTCACGGTGGAGGAAAAATTTCAGCGCTACCTCCAATTTGGCGGTATGCCGATTCTGAGGGAGTATCAGTTCAACGAGGCCAGGAGCAATCAGGCCCTGGAAGGAATTTACTCCACCGTCGTCCTGCGTGACATTCTGCAGCGCAACCGCCAGGCCGACCAGGCCATGCTCCAGAAAATCATGCTGTTCCTCTGCTCCAACATTGGCAGCATTACCTCTCCGAACAGCATCGGCAACGTTCTGTCCCAGGAAGGGGACATCCAAACCGGAAGGGGGAAAAACGTCGCCGGTAAGACGGTAGACAAGTATATCTCCATGCTGCGCAGTGCGTTTATCTTCTACTCCGTTGGCAGATATGACGTCAAGGGCAAGCAGCTGCTGAAGACGCTGGGCAAAAACTATATCGTCGATATGGGCTTTCGCAATATGCTGCTGGGGTATCGGGATGCAGACCGGGGGCATATTATCGAGAACATCGTCTTTCTGGAGCTGCTGCGCCGGGACTATCGGGTGTATATTGGCAAGGTGGGAGAAACAGAGGTCGATTTTGTAGCAGACAAGCCCAACGAAAAGCTGTATATCCAGGTGACGGAAAGCATGCAGTCGCCGGAGACCCGGGAGCGTGAGCTGCGGCCGCTGCGCATGATACCGGACAACTATGAAAAAATCATATTGTCAATGGACAGGAGCTATATCAATTCCTACGATGGCATCAAGTCGCTGTATCTGATCGATTGGCTGCTGGGCTAGGCTATAGCGGCTGTAACTGCAAAAGGCAGAAACAGAGCACACTTTCGCGCCCTGTTTCTGCCTTTTTTTGTTTTCACTAGTAAGCGTCAAATCAAACAGCGTGTAGCCCCATATGAGATAATGGTAGCAGTAACGGAACGTATCGCAACGTCTCGCTACTACTTACACAGAAGATGAAACGCAATGACAACAAACGCAAACGCATTGAAACACCTGTTTAGGCATCGTGCTAAAATTATAGTGGTTCAACCTTACTCCTCTGCCTGTGCAGGACGATTCGTAAAATCAGTTTTTATACTTCCGAAGCGCGTATTTTCTTTTTGCAGGGAAAATGCGTGCAAAAATAACAACAGAATTTGCCTGAATGGTTGAAAATCTTTTCATAATGTTATATTATTTATACTGATATACATCTCACATTCACCTTTTAACGCTTGTGCAACGGCTGAATAACACTGCAAAATGTTGAGAATACCGTCGGAAAAGGTTGTAAAAGATACCATTTTCAATGGAAGGAGTTTATTATGCAGGTTGCAATTGTGGATGACAGCAGGAAAGACACTGAAAAAATGGTAGAATACCTGGAACAATTTACAACAGAAACGAAAGTGTCTCTCGCCTCGATTTGTTTTGAAACTGCAAGTGCCTTCTTTGCGGCTTTCACAGGACAATTTGATTTGGTTATTTTTGATATTGATATGCCAGGTATGAATGGGGTGGAGGCTGCCCGGCTGCTGCGAAAACTGGATTCGGATGTGATCATCATGTTCGTTACGAATCTGCCCCAGTATGCGCTGGCCGGCTACGAAGTAGACGCAGTGGACTATGTCCTGAAACCTGTCTCCTATGGCGATTTTTGTCTTAAACTGCGGAAGGCGCTTCGTTATGTAGAACGGAACCGGGAGTCGCGGCTGCTGCTGCACACTACCGAGGGCGTTGTCAGCGTCATTCCACGGGAAATCCTCTATGTGGAATCCGAGCTGCACTATTTGACATACCACACGTTTGACCAGACGTACCGCGTCAGGGGCACCCTGACCGAGGCGGAAAACAGCCTCCACAGTCCCTCTTTTGCACGCTGCAACAACAGCTGCCTGGTCAATCTCCGTCATGTATCGGCGATTCTGCGGGACGATGTACAAGTGGGTACTGCGCTGCTGAAAATCAGCAGGAGCCGAAAAAAGGAGTTTCTGGAACAATTTACGCGCTATCTGGGAGGGATGAAGCCGTGACACCGCAGGATGTTTTTGAAGAACTGCGTTTTGTATGGGAACTAATGAGCGCGGACATTCTTTTTCTGATTCCATTTGCCCAGCGGAAAGGGAGTTGGCGGCGAGGGATTTTAGGGCTGCTGTTCTTTTCTGCCCTCTCGTTAGTCTTTTTGCCGATCAGGAAATGGATCGACGTTCACTCGGAATTTGCCAGCATTGTTATCTGCTGCTGGTTTATCCTTTTAACGCTGCTGATTATGCTTTACTCGCGTTTTTGCTTTCAGCTTACCACCTGTGATGCTATTTATATATCTGCATTGCAGGCTATGCAGCGCAGCACATCGTCTATACCATCGTGCATGAGGTCCTGGTACTGCGCCTTTGGCCGGCGCTGTCAAAACACCTGGCCCTATATGTTTTAATCAGCGCAGCGGTTTGCATCCTGATTTATTATGTCCTGCATCGGCTGTTTGCCCAAAAGCTCCGCCAGTGCAGAGGCCAACTCACAGAGGACACGCCTGGGCATATTATTTTCTATATCGCCTGCCTGGCAGCGCTCATGTTCTGCACCTACGGCTATCAGCATCTGTTTCTCTTTGACCGGAAGATTGCGATGCTAAGCGCGCTGCTGGATATCCTTACCTGCGTCATGGTTTTGGGGATTCAGCACTCTTCTGTCCAGATGATTCTTTACAGCAGAGAACAGGCAGAGATTCAGCATATGCTTCAAGATGGAGAGCGGAACTATGCCTTATCCAAAGAGCTGATTGAAGTAGTCAATCGAAGCGCCCATGATTTGAAGTACACGCTTGACGCCCTGAAAACGGAGGAGGGAGAGTCTCGACAGCAGCTCATCCGTGAAACGGAGAAAAACGTTCATCAATATCAGCAGTTGGTCCACACAGACAATGAGGCGCTGAATACCATTTTAACGGAAAAGAGCCTGTTATGTGACAAGAGAGAGATCTGCTTCACCTGTTCACTGGATGATGTGAACCTGGATTTTCTTTCCCTGCCGGATTTGTATACGCTGCTTGGCAACGCCATTGACAATGCCATTGAGTGCGTCAGTCAGATTTCTGACCCGAAGAAGCGTGTCATCAGCCTGACGATACAGCGCCATCATGACATCATCAGCATCCAAACGAACAACTATTATCAGGGGGAAATACAGTTTCAGTCAGGGCTGCCCTGCACGACAAAGGAGAACCCAACGCATCATGGCTACGGATTGAAGAGCATCCGATACCTGGCGGAAAAATATGGAGGCAGTATGTGCGTCAGCACACAGAACAATGTCTTCATTCTCCAAATCATGCTGCCTGTCCGGAAATGCGACCAGACCTGACCGCAATGCCTGTTTTTTTTACTGGGCGCCTGGCAGAATACAACGCCGATTGGTTATTATGCTGATTTGTAAAGCGATTATACACTGATTATTGGAAAAATTGCCCTATAAAATAGGGCAATTTTTTGATGCCCCAATGCAATTTCTGCCTATATTTTGCAGTTTTTGCCAGAGTACTTGATAAAACTTGAAACTTCTGTTATAAACTACTTAGGGGCTGATACTATCATAGCAAGGAGGGATGGAAAAATACCGGAGGATAAAGCAAACAATTTCGTGAATATGAAAAGGAGGCTTTTGTATGAAGAAGAAACGCATTCCTCTGATTGTAGGCATTGCAGTCGTTGCTCTGCTCCTTGTGTGGATCATTGTTTCTTTGGTGACAAGCTCAGGACTTCCGAATTTACTGATTCGGAACGCCACAGCGTTCGACAAAGACATTCCTGATCCGGGTTTTGAGGGAACGAGCTACGAGCATATTCAATACGCAGAGGAATCAGACGCTGAATATCTGGATCTGTATGTGCCGGATGCTGAGGAAGCAATGCCGTTGCTCATACTGGTACATGGAGGTGGATTTGTTGAAAATGACAGCCAGTCCCGCCAGGCGGTCCTGATGTACCAATATATGAGGGCAAACGGTTATGCGGTGGCGACCATTAACTACAGACTGGCGCAGGAGGACACATTCCCTGCAGCCCTGAGTGACGTAAAGGCAGCAGTTCGCTATCTGCGTGCCAATGCGGAAGAGTATGGATATGACCCCGATCGTTTTGCCATCTGGGGCGAATCGGCAGGCGGATATCTGGCTTGTATGGCGGCACTGACAGGGGATGACCTGTACGCAGATGTATCCTACATTGGAGAGGATACCACCCAGCCTGTATCAGGAGAGGTCTCTGCGCTGATAGACTTTTACGGCATACTGGATTTTGATACGAGCATTTCCGACTTTGAGGATTGCGGCGTGCCGAGATGGCTGACAAGTCTGATGGGTATGGCCGATGTTGACAGCGAGGATTCGGTTATCACGCAATTCCTTGGCGCCAACATTGCAACTTATACGCAGGAACAGCTGAACGCGATCAGCCCAACCTATTTTGCCGCGAACCTGGAGAATCAGGACTTGAAGGTTTACATTGAGCACGGCAGCGTAGACATTACAGTTCCCAGAGTGCAGTCCGAGCGGCTTTATGAGACGCTGAAGGACGTGCTGGGAGACAGCAGCGTGACCTACCGTGAGATGAAAAACTTCAAACACGCGGACGACAAATTTTATACGCCAGAAAACCTCGAACCTGTGAAAGAATTCCTGGATCAGGTATTTGAGGTAGAATCAGGAGGGGAACAATGAACAAAAAGAAACACGATAAGCTGTACAGGGGCCTTTCAAACACCTTCATGGCGGCAACCGCGATTATGATTGCCGCAACGCTGATGGCTACGAATCTGGGCACCTATGTGAACATGGCGCTGGGGACTTCTTCTGTGAAAGCCGTCACGACCGGTGAAGAGACAAGCACCATCTACTATACGTCTGAGTTCAGCAGCGTTACAGAGCTTGTGGAAGCCAGAGAAGCGATCAATGAGCAGGTCGTCGAAGAAGGTGCGGCGCTGCTGCGGAACGAGAACAACGCTCTGCCCCTTGCGTCTGACAGCAAAATCACACTGCTGGGCATGGCAAGCCATCAGCCGATGTATGACATTGCGCAGGGCGCAGCGGCAATCGGCAACGACGATCAAATCGTCTCCTTTGAAGACGCGTTTGCTGACCGTGGATTGCAGCTGAACCCCACCATGATCGACTTTTACGAGGGACTGAAGGATACTTACACGCCCTCCTATCAGGGGTCTTACACCGGGGCCGGCCAGGTAATCATCGGGGAAGTTCCGATGAGCGAATACACGTCTACACAGACGGACAGCTTTGCGGATTATTCCGATGCGGCCATCATCTTCATCGAGCGCAATATCGGTGAGGGCGGCGACCTGCCGGATACTGCGGACGCTGAAAACCTCACCGGTGATGGGGAGCATGACGCTTTGCAGCTTCAAAATGAGGAACGCGACCTCATCCTGATGGCAAAGGAGAACTTCGACAAGGTAATCGTGCTGATCGACTCCTCCAACCCTGTGGAGATCGGCGAGCTGACCTCCGGTGATTTGGCTGTGGACGCCATTATGTGGATCGGCGCAGTTGGCTGCAACGGAAGCTATGGCATTGCAGATTTGCTGGTGGGCAACAGCAATCCCTCCGGCGGCCTGGTCGATACTTATGCCACCGACAACCATTCCGCCCCTGCCATGATGAATTATGGGGATTATCAATTCACCAATGCAGATGAGATCGACAACGCAAACGGAGAAAACTACATCGTAGAGGCCGAGGGCGTTTACGTTGGCTACAAATACTATGAAACCCGTTACGCCGACGTGATCCTGGGGCAGGGCAATGCGGACAGCACTGCAGGCACTTACGCTTCTGAGGGCAGTTGGAGCTATGCGGATGAGGTGGTTTATTCCTTCGGCTATGGCCTGAGCTATACGACCTTCTCGGAAACGCTGGACTCCATTGAGGAAACAGAGGACGGCATCCGCGCAACCGTTACTGTCACCAACACCGGTACTGTAGCCGGTAAGGATAATGTGCAGCTCTATATGCAGTCTCCCTATACGGATTACGACAAGGAAAATCTGGTGGAGAAGCCCTTTACCTTTGTTGGCTGCGCAAAGACGGAAGAACTGGAGCCCGGCGCGTCGGAAACCGTTACCATCGATGTTGACCAGGAACTGCTGGCGAGCTACGATTATGTGAACGCCCAGACCTATATTCTGGAGGCTGGCACCTACTGGTTCTCCATCGGCGACGGCTCCCATGATGCGGTGAACAATATGCTGGCCGCAATGGGATATGATGGCCTGACTGATGCGGCCGGTGATGCCGCGGAAATCAACGAAAGCGGCGCGCTGTCTATGGAGATTGAAGAAACTACGCTGCTGAATGAAGGCGCCAACGGCACGGAGATCACCAACCGTTTGGAGGACTTCTCCGACCTGAACAGCTTCCAGCCTGGCACAGTCACTTATCTGAGCCGCAGCGACTGGGAAGGCACCTATCCCATCACCTATGACAACATCGAGGCTACCGGCGTCAGCCCCAACGGGGTGGATATGCTCGCGGAACTGCAGGGCGATACCTATACGGTGGACACCACGCAAACCATCGAATTTGAGTACGGCAACCCGGATAACACCAACTATACAGCGGCGATGCTGATTGGCAATACCGATTACGACTCAGAGGATTATGAGCTGATTTTGAAGCAGATGACCCTTTCCGATTATGCGAACCTGGCGTTCCCGATGATGAGCTCTGACAGCTTTGAAAGCTATACCGCCGGTTACAACGCAAGTTTCCCCGGGCTTACCGGTAACGAAGGCCCCTCCGGCAACGCAGTTGGATTTATGACGAAAGCGGATTATGAATCCACTGGTACGCCCTACTACATGACGGACGAAGAAGCCGCTGACCCGTACCTGGCGAACTA
The DNA here is from genome assembly GCA_021202775.1 of Clostridiales bacterium. GTDB lineage: Bacteria > Bacillota > Clostridia > Oscillospirales > Oscillospiraceae > Onthomonas. The sequence continues at coordinate 9,718 of JAJQCJ010000101.1, forward strand.
TAATTGCTCCTCCATGCATCAGCAGAGTGTGCTGGCCGCCACGTTCAATCCGGAGCTTGCATACCGTATGGGCGAAATCTTTGGTGAGGATACCCTGTGGACCCACGCCACCGCCATGGAGATCGGCGTGAACAACCATCGCACCGCATATAGTGGCCGTAACAGTGAGTACTATTCCGAGTGCGGCAACCTCAGCTATATCATGGGTGCAGCGGAGGCCTCCGGTATCGAATCCAAGGGCGCTTATGCCATGCCGAAGCACTACTTTGGCAACGACCAGGAAACAAACCGTTCCGGCCTGGCCACCTTTGCCAACGAGGCTGCAATGCGTGAGATTCAGCTGCGTGGTGCGGAAGGCGCGTTTGTCAAGGCCGGTGCCCGCAGATTCATGACTACCTTCACCCGTTACGGCGTCATTCAGAGCGCTTACTGCTCGGAGGCGATTGATGGCATCCTGCGTGGTGAATGGGGCTGCCCGTACTCCTACAACATGACGGATATGGCTACAAACGACCTGATGTATGCTGCGCGCAGCGTTGTGAACGGGACGGATACCTTCTGCTCCTTCTACTGGGACGGGAACATGGATTACAGCTCCTACTTTACGGAGGATGCGATTGCCGCTGACGCAGCCATGGCAACTGCCCTCCGGGAAAGCGCGCACCGTGCGTTGTATATCTGGGCGAACTCGAACGATGCCAACGGTTATTCCACCAACGTAGAGTTTGTTTCCGTTATGCCGTGGTGGCAGACGGCGCTGATCACCGTGGATGTGGTGCTTGGCGTTGCTACCGTAGCTTTCGTAGTGCTCTACCTTCTGGCGGAAAGGAAAACGAAAAAGGAGGAACAATAAAGTGGCTGAAATCAAAAAGACAAGCAGTGAGATGAAGATGTCCACTGCTGCTGCGATTCTGGCAATCGTTGCGCTTGTGCTGTTCGCAGTGCTCTCCCGTGACGGTGAGAACTCTTCCGGCGGTGTTTTGACCTATGTGACTTTGGTCGCCGGTATTGTACTGCAGGTGGTTTCCCTCATCCTGCATACCAGGCTGGAACAGAACCATATGATATTGACTGCAATAAGATTCCTCCAGACGGTTTGCTACTCGCTGGCGCTGGCAAACTTCCTGCTCGAGCGTATCAACTGGTTGTTCCGCATTATGAGCAAGATGTCTGCGGCCCCGCTGACAGCACTCTTCCCCGTGGTAATTGCAATGATTGCCTTAACCATCATAGTTCATGTTGTTTCGACGTACCTCTCCTATGAATCAGTGAAATAGAAGATTCTGTAGGCAAACGGGCCTCCCGTAACCAATGGTTTCGGGAGACCCGTTCTTTCTTGTGTAAGCGTCAAACCTGCTGCCAGAAAAAGTTACCGGCCCATCTGAGCCGGCAGCTCAGAATTGTTTTCAAATTGTTCTGCATCGTTTCCAGCAAGACTTTCAGCATGTCCGCTGCCCGTCACGCCACGGCGTTGCTGTTGATGCCCTCGATGACGGCGCGGATGCCCTGCCAGACCGTCAGGTCTGTGAACACCTCCACGATGCTGCCCTGGTCGGTAAAAGGCGGCTCCTGCAGGACGGACAAATCCTTCATCAGTCCGTTGTGCACGATATATTCCACGATTTGGTTCACGAAGTAAATCTGCCGGCTGTCCAGCTTCGTCTCGTCCAGATAGGCTGCAAACGCTTCTTTTGCGGCCCTCATGTCCAGGCCCACGATTTCCCGGACGAACTCCCCCAGGGGCTTTGCGCCCAGCTCCGCCTCATAGTCGGCTTTGCTGCCCACCTCGCTCCAGAGGATGTGCTCCAGGGCGTCCACGTCCCCGTGGTTCAGGGGCACGTTGCCTTTGAGCTTGGCGATCACCGCCTCGTCCTGGTGCTGACGCACATAGAACTCCGCCTTGGCCTTGTAGTTTTTCAGGTCGTCGTTCTCCAGCTCCGCCTCGTGCCAGTCCATGGACAAAATCTCGTCGTCAAAGTTCGTGGTGTACTGTGCCCTGTCCGTGGGGATGTATTTGATGAGGCTGCGGAGGCTCTCCCGGATGTGCTCAAACTCGCTGATGCCCGCATGGTCCAGGTAATCGGTGTGCAGGATTTTGTCAATCAGCTCCGACTGGGCCTTGATTTCCGGGATATTGGCCACCCCGGCAATGCCGGAGACCTTTTTCATCAGGTCGCCCCTGGCCCGGGTATATTTCTTCCCCGCCAGGCAGGCCAGCTCGATGCCGTACATCAGGGCGTCGAACCGCACCGCCTTGGGGTCATCCTCGTCCGGCGTAATCAGGGGGGCCAGCTCCCCGCTCATATACAGCGTGTCCTCATAGGTGAGGGCCGTGTAACTGTCCGGGTCGGCATACCGCTCCACGGATTTCAGGTGCTGGCGGACGGCGAAGTTCTCCCGGTTCAGCTCCTGCACCTTGCGCACCAAATCCTCCACCAGGGCCTTGCGGAAGGGAATCAGTTCCTCCGTCTGATACGCCAAATCCTGTAATTGGAACACGATTTGCGCCTTCCGGCTGAAAATCGCCCCCTGGAGCGCAATCAGGTTGGCGGTGGGCTTCCCCTTGTTCATGCGGAAGAACTCAAAGTTGCCGCAGAAATCGAAGATATAGAACTTGCTCTTGTCCTCGCCGTCCATCAGCCCTTCGCACAGGCGGGTGCCCCGGCCGATCATCTGCCAGAACTTGGCCCTGCTCATGACCTTTTTGAAGAACACCAGGTTCAGCACCTCCGGCACATCGATGCCGGTGTCCAACATATCCACGGAGATGGCGATTTGCGGCAGCTTTTTGGGGTCGCTGAACTCGTCAATGGCGCTCTGGGCGTAATTGATATAGTTGTCGATGACCTTGGCGTAGCCGGGCAGATGGGGATACTCCCGGTTGAAGATGCGCAGAATCTCCTCGGCGTGGCGGTGGCTTTTGGCGAAGATGATGGTCTTGCCCAGCGTCTCCCCGTAGTCGATGCTGATGCCGTTGGTCATGAGAATATTCAGCACCTGTTTGATGGTGTCCTCATTGAACACCCACTCGTTCAGGGCGGAGGAGCTGATGCGCTCCGGCAGGTCGCCGTTTTCATCGGGGAAGGTGTTCTCATAGGCCTCCTTCTCCTCGTCCGTCAGGTCGTCGTAGGCGATGCCCTGTTCCAGAAATTTCAGGCCGGTCTCCACGCTCATGAAGTCCACCAGAAAACCGTCCCGGACAGCCTGGGCCAGCTCGTAGCCGTAGGTGGGCACGCCGCTCTCCAGCTCGAAAATCTCATAGGTGTTCTTGTCGATCTCGTCCTTGGGGGTGGCGGTCAGCCCCACCAGGGGAGCGTCGAAATAGCTGAAAATGTCCCGATACTTGTTATAAATGGAGCGGTGGGCCTCGTCGCAGATGACCAGGTCGAAGTGCCCGCAGGTGAACAGCCGCCCCGCCTCGTCCTCCACCGTGTCGATGCAGTTGTACATGGTCTGATAGGTAGAAAAGACGCAGTGGGCGCTGTAATTGTCCCGCTCCTCGCAGAGGTTGGTGACGGACAGGTCGGGCAGCAGGTTCACAAAGCTCCGCTTGGCCTGGGTGACCAGGCTGTTCCGGTCCGCCAGAAACAGGATGTTTTTCACCCAGCCGTGCTGGAGCAGCACGTCGCACAGGGCGATGACCGTCCGGGTCTTGCCGGAGCCGGTGGCCATCACCAGCAGCGCCTTCCGGCGGTTGCGGCGGCCAAAGCTGTCGCACACCGCCTTCACCGCCCCCTCCTGGTAGTAGCGGCCCGCAATGGCCCGGTTCACCATGACGTTTTTCAGGCTGGTGCGCATGGCCCGGAGGTTGAACAGCTTCTCCAAATCCCGCTTGGAGTAGACGGTGGCCACCCGCCGCTCGGGATAGGCCCCGTCGTCGATGCGGGTCTCAAAGCCGTTGGTCAGGAAGATGACCGGGCGGCGGCCACAGGCCCGTTCCAGCAGGTCGGCGTAGAGCCCCGCCTGCTGCCGCCCCTTGGACACGTCCACGCAGGTGCGCTTGGCCTCGATGACCGCCAGGGGGCGGTGGGCGTCGTCGTAGAGCACATAGTCCGCATAGCCCACCTCGCTCTTGTTGGGCATCCCCGGCAGCTGCACCTCGTTGACCCAGTCCTTCCCCTCCGTCCATCCGGCGGTGCGGAGCATGGCGTCGATGTACAGTTTGCGGGTGTCGTACTCGCTGAGTTCCAGGGGCTTGGGGACGTAGTCCGGCTGCTGCGTATTGCGGCGGGCGGTCAGCTCCGCCTTCAGGGCGGCGTTCTCCGCCATCAGCTTTTTGAGGTTCAGCTCCGTGTCGGCGTCCGCCGGCGGCTCCTCCTGCTTTTGCCAGAGGGTGGGGTCGAACTGGCCGGGGGTGTACTCCGTGGCGTAGCAGCAGGCCACGAAGTCCAGAAAGACATAGAGGTTCTCCAGGCAGAGCTGGCCCATGGCCTCCGTCACCGCCCTGCCGGTGTGGGCGGCGGTGTTGCCGGTGGTGCGGATGTAGTCCATCCGCCGGTAAATCTCCGGCCCCACGATGTCCCGGAACTCCTCGGCGCCCATCAGGTTGTAGAGCTTATCCTGATAGGGCATCACCAGGTCGCCGTCCACGGAGTACATCCATTTCACGGCGCACTCCATGGCCCGGCGGCAGTTCAGGGCGCAGGCCGCCGGGTCGATGTGGAGGATCTTCTCCGCCGCCACCGCCGCCGGGGCGAAGGGGGCGAACGCCTGCTCGGTCAGCAGAAAGTCAAAGTTGGTCATGGGAACACCTCCGGTTCCGTGTGAAACCCCTCCACCATGCTTCGCATGGTTCCCCTCCCCTTTCAGGGGAGGCAAGGGGAAAGTGCTTGACATTTGCTCTGCATTTTTGCTCGAAATAGCACCAGTTTACCGCAAAGAACTGCCTTTTCGTAACTGACCGCCCTTCTCGCCTCCCCTGAAAGGGGAGGTGGCGCGGCGTAAGCCGCGGCGGAGGGGTCACCCGAAATAGGTCTGCATCAGCGATTTTTTCAGCGTTTCCAGTTCGTCCAGGCTGGACTGGACGGTGGATTTTACTTGGTCGGTGGATTGCACAAAAGCGGCAAATTCGGTTTGCAATGATTGAGGAACATCAAATACATTACAAGCCTTCAATGCAAATATTTTTAGTTCTGCAAAGGTTGTACCTGATGCAATACTTGAATAGTCAGTCATAATACGGTCTTTGAGTGTGTACAAAAGGAATATCGAATTATAACTATTGCTGATTCCATGAACCCAAAGAACACGGCCATCCTTAAAGTAGAACGGCTCATCAGTGTCTACCACCCAAATACGTCCATCGGGGCAAATCGAAGGCATGAGTAAGTCCCCTCTTTTTGGTGTACCAGACGCATTACAAAGCTCCTTATAATGTTGCTCTGTTATGTACAATTCAGGAATAATACTTTTTCCTTCGGCCAACGCACCAACTTCTGTACCTCTATAAAAAGGAATCCCTCCCTCCTTGAGTTCATCAACAAAAACTCGCTTACTCGACCCAACCTCAGCTATTTCCTCCAAACGTTGTGTTTTCCAGCCTTTTGGATTAGTTTTGCAATCCCCAAACATCTCAACAAACCGAGCTTTCACCAGTTCGTCCAGTTTGGCGAGCTGCTGCTTGCGGAGGGAAACGAGATGTTCTATTTTATCCAGTTTCTCCACAACAGCCTTCTGCTGAGTCAGTTCAGGTACGTCGATACTTATCTGGAGCAAATTTGCTTTTGTAAGGCTCGGAATTGTAACAGTAGTATTTAATTCTTCAAAATTATAATTCACACAAAAGTAGTACAAATACTTAGGTAATAAAATCTGTCCGTTGGCTACTAATCCGAACGCTGTGTCAACATTCCAGAACGGTTCATTCACAAATATAGGATTGTTAATGCTGCCTTTTCTCCCGATTACGACAGTTTCGGCATCACAGATAAAGTCATCTGCATAACCCATTACACCGCCGCTTCCATAGATAGGATATTTTCCTTGAGGGTTTTCTACTTTTCGCTGGTTTTTGCCGTTACGGATTTCTAAAACGTCTGCAAATTTTGCCCTCATAGCATCCCCCTCAACTCCCGCAGCCCCGCGGCAACCTCCTGCTCCAGCGCCTCCAGCTGGTCCAGAATCTCCCCGGTGGGCGGGTACTCCACCGGCACATACTCCGTCTGCCTGTACTTGTTGACCGAGAGGTCATAGCCGTTTGCCACGATTTCCTCCACCGGCACCAAGAAGCTCTGGGCGGTGCGGGGGCGGTCCGCCTCCTGCGCCCGGTTCCGGAACCGGCGGACGATGTCGGGGATGTCGTTTTCCGCCACGGGGGTGCGCTTGTCGTCCAGGCTGAACCCGTCGGCCTTCATGTCGTAAAACCACACCCTGTCTGTGCCGCCGTGGCCCGTCTTGGTGAACACCAGCACGGCGGTGGACACCCCGGCGTAGGGCTTGAACACCCCGGAGGGCATGGAGACCACCGCCTCCAGCCGGTTGCCCTCGATGATCTCCCGCCGGATGGCCTTATGGGCCGTGGAGGAGCCGAACAGCACCCCGTCCGGCACGATGCAGGCGCAGCGCCCGCCGGTTTTCAGCATCCGCAGGAACAGGGCCAGAAACAGCAGCTCGGTCTTTTTCGTCTTGCAGACCTTCAGCAGGTCGGCGGAGACGGTGTCTGCGTCCAGACTGCCCTTGAAGGGGGGATTCGCCAGGATGAGGGAGTATTGATTCCGGTCCCCGTTCTGGTCGGAGAGGCTGTCCCGGTACTCGATGAAGGGGTTCTCGATGCCGTGGGTCATCATGTTCATGGCGCCGATGCGGAGCATGGTGCGGTCCATGTCGTAGCCGTGGAACATATGGTTCATATAGTGGTCTTTGTTGTTCCGGTCGAAGAAGATGGCCTCCCGCTGGGTCTCCTTGAGGTAGTCCCCCGTCACCACCAGAAAGCCGGAGGTGCCGCAGGCGGGGTCACAGATCACGTCGTCCGGCTTCGGCTCCATCATCTCCACCATCATGCGGATGATGTGCCGGGGGGTGCGGAACTGGCCGTTGCGGCCGGACTGGCTGATTTTGCTCAGCAGGTACTCGTACACGTCGCCCCGGATGTCGCTGTCGTGGAGCTGGGCCATCTGGGAATAGATGTCGTCCAGGCAGTCCACCACCTTGCTCAGCAGCAGGGGGGTGGGCAGCTTGAAGATGGCGTCATCCATGTATTTGGAATAGGCGCTGTTTTTGTCCCCGTGGAGGCCCTTGATGAAGGGGAACACCCACTCCTGCATGACGTTGTACATTTTCCCCGCCGGGAAGTCGTGGAACACCGACCATTTCAGCTGCTGGCCGGGAATCTTCCGCTCCCCAATCTGCACCTCCCCGGCGAAGATGCTGGTGTAGGGCAGGCCCAGCATGGCGCTCTCCCTGGCCCGGAGGTTGTCGGTGTCGTCCAGGTCCCGGATGAACATCAGGTAGGTGATCTGCTCGATGACATCCAGGGGGTTGACCAGGCCGCCTGCGGCGAAGATGTCCCACAGGCCGTCGATTTTGTTTTTCAGTTCTCCGGTAATCATATCTCGTTCTCCCTGTTCCAAGTGTAGGCGGTGTAGCGTCCGCCGCTGAGTTTGAGGATTTCGCCCTTCTTTTGCAGCTCGATCAGCGTCCGCTGGACGGTGGTCTGGCTGATGTCGGGGCACTGCGCCATAATTTCGGCTTTGGTGATTTTTCCAGGATTGCTGCGGATGACCTCACGGATGCGCTCCGGCTTGGTCATGCCGCTGGTGGTCAAAAGCTGCACACGGGCGGAAAACTCCCGGTAAGCCGCCAGAATTGTGCCGAGGGTATAGCGGACGAAGGGGGCATAGTCGTTTTCGTCCTCGTGCCATCCGGCGGAGCTTTGCAGCAGCGTTTCATAATAGGTTTCCCTGCTTTGCTCGACGACCTTTTCGATGCTGATATATTTGCCCACGATATACCCGGCGCGGTACAGCAGCAGCAGGGTCAGCAGGCGGCTCATGCGGCCGTTGCCGTCGCTGAAGGGGTGGATACAGAGGAAATCCAGAATAAACATGGGAATGGCCAGCAGCGGGTCAACCCCGGCCTGCAATGCCTCGTCATAGGCGCCACAGGCCCGCTCCACCGCCTCCGGGGTCTCCCATGCGGGAACCGGCTGGAAGCGGACGGATCGATTGTCTTCGGCGTCCTCCTGCGCAATCACGTTATCGGCATTTTTATAGCTCCCGCCGATGGTGCTGCCGCTGAACTTGTACAGGTCACGGTGCAGCTGCAAAATCATGGAGGGGCGCAGAGGGATATACTCATAGCTCTCGTGGATGGTGGCCAGCACATCCCGGTACCCGGCGATCTCCTGCTCGTTGCGGGTGCGGGGTGTGGTTTTGTCCAGGACGATTTTCTTCAACCGGTCATCAGAGGTGTAAATCCCCTCAATTTTGTTGGAGGCCTCCGTACTCTGGATTTTGGCAATCTCCAGGAGCCGGGTCAGGGAGTCCCGGTTGGCCTCGATAAAGAGATTTTGTTCCCCTTTAAACTCGTGGATCTCCGTCAGCAGGGCCACAATGTCAGGCGTTAATAATTTCTCCCATCCTTTGCGCATATTGTAGCTGTGCATAACATACCTCATTTTGACGAATGTTTTTACAAATTATATTATATCCACAGCTGCCTCAAATGTCAACTCAATTTTATCATTTGAGAAGAAATGATAAAATTGAACGCCGCCGAAACCGGCGGCGTTCCGCAATGGACGTCTTATAAGTACGGTTTTTTCGCCGTAGGTCGCAAGATTTTTGAAAATTTCTCAAAAATTTTCATAAAGAATACCCACACCACCGCTGCCGACGGTGCGGGTAAATATCAAGAAAAGTGTAATATGGTATTATTCATCGCCATTAAATTCGGCATTGGTTTTCCCGGTATGAGTACAACTTTTTCTGAAAAAATCTGCGACCAACGGCGATAAAACCGTACTTATAGGATGAAGAGCAAAAACATCACCCTTATCCTTGACAGGCAGTATGGTTTGCTTTGAAATTTGATTTGCAACGGGGATTGTTTCCAGTCACATATTGGACTTCATGGTGCAGACGGTACATCTCTTTCTTACAAAGTCACTGTATCGAGTTCCGGCACATCGGGATAATCGGTCTTTAAGAAAGTGCGGTGAATGACTTGAGACGCAAAAAATGGTTGTATTTATTCTTTGGCCTTCCTGTGATTGTTTTCGGCATTTTTATGTCAATAAAACAATTCGAAGCTACGGTTTCATGTGTCCCTGATGAAGACAATTCAGCCGTTCAAATGATTGCCAAACATGCAGCGATTGATGAAATAACTCTAAAATACGATAATGGTATTTTACAAGTCGAACAGGGATTACAATTATTGAGCATCCACGGTGAAGGTGTTGAATATGTCAGAGTTTACTACACAGACCGCAAAAGCACTCGGCACTATGTAGATTTTGAAATCGTTGTATCGGAGTATAATGCCATTAGCGTGTCAAAGCTGAATGCTCTCGGCCAGCAAACAGAGTATCACACTTATTGAACGAAGAAAGAGATTGCGAAAGGCGGCAACCATGCGGTTGCCGCCTCTTTTGATGCCGTTATTCCTGAAAATCCGGGAATAAGTCGAGGGCTTCATGCTCCGCATCGCTCATTCCGGTCCGCTTCTTAATGGAGCTGTCCGTCAGCTCCCGAAGCTCCGTTTCATCAGCGGCAAGGTACCACTCCACCCTCAAAATAGTAGCATCAGTCAGCCTGAACAAGTGAAAGTGCTAAACTGGAAACACTACACTGTGAACCCGTAATTGTTTAGAGGTTCCCTAAAGAGGGCGAGCAGCTCTAAACGCCCCTTGCGTTGACGGCGCTGACTTACAACGTGACCTCTACTGCCACCTGCGCCCTGCCCGGGAACAGGGGAATCAAGGTCCCGTCTATCACCTGCCCATCGACGGTCAGGGAGGGCGTACCGGTGCAGAGAACGTGGATGACGTACATTGTCCCCCGGAAGCGGCGGCAGACGGTGTACTCCGTCAGCCAGTCCGGAAGGCAGGGGGCCACCCGCAGGCCGTCATACTCCGGCTGAATGCCTAAGATCGCCTGGCTCACCGAGAGGAAGGCCCAGGACGCGGTGCCGGTGAGCCAGCTGTTCTTGGCATGGCCCGGGTCACCGGAGGCCCGGCCTGTGACGGTCTGGGAGTAGACGTAAGGCTCCGTCTCGTGAACGTCGCTCTCCTCCTCCAGATAGGCAGGGCAGATGCGGCGGTACAGGTCAAACGCCTCGTTGCCCCGGCCCAGCACCGCCTCGCCGCAGACCATCCAGGGGTTGTTGTGGCAGAAAACGGAGCCGTTCTCCTTAAAACCGGGGGGATAGGAGGAAATCTCTCCCAACTCCAAGTGGTATTCCGTGTAACAGGGGGCCAGCAGTTCCATGCCGTACTTCCCCAGCAGGTGGGTTCGGGCAGAGTCCAGGGCCTGCCGGAGCTGGCCCGTCTCCAGGCCCACCCCAGCCAGGGCGCAGAAGCCCTGGGGTTCGATGAAGATTTTTCCCTCCCGGCAATCCCGGCTGCCCACCTTGTTGCCGAAGGCGTCGTAGGCCCGAAGGAACCACTCCCCATCCCAGCCGTCGGTGAGCAGGGTACGCTTCATTTCATCTACGGCGTTACGGACTTCCTCCGCCTCACCGCACAGCCCCAGCCGGGCGCAGAGGTCGGCGTATGCTCCGCCATACTGAACGAACATTCCGCCGATGAATACCGACTCCGCCACCGGTCCCTCTGAGGGTCCGAAGGTCTGGAAGCTCTCCCCCGGCTGGTCGGAGAAGCAGTTTAGGGAACCTCTGAATAAATGCGCAAGAGCGGATTGCGAGGAAATTTGCGTCAGAAAAAGGCGCAAAAGCGCAGGAATCCTGACGGATTTCAAGCTTTTGCAACGCATTTATGGCGGAAATTTACCGCAAGACGCCGCAGCTGTATTTATTCAGAGGTTCCTTAGCTTCAGGCAGTCGTTCCAGTCAGCCCGGCCGATGAGGGGCAGCTTGTGAGGTCCCAGGTGGGTCATGGTGAAGCGGACGCTCCTGCGGAGATGCTCCAGAAGGGGGACTTCTGAGTCAGGGACGTTGTCAAAGGGGGTGGGGTGATCCAGAATGGAAAAATCCCCCGTCTCCTTTACATAGGCGCAGACGGCCCCCACCAGCCACAGGGGGTCGTCGTTAAAGCCGCCGCCGATGTCATTATTCCCCCGCTTGGTCAGCGGCTGGTACTGGTGATAGGTTGAGCCGTCGGCGAACTGGATGGAGGCGATGTCGATGATGCGCTCCCTGGCCCGCTCCGGCACCATATGGACGAAGCCGAACAGGTCCTGACAGGAGTCCCGGAACCCCATCCCCCGGCCGGTGCCCGTCTCATAGTAGGAGGCCGAGCGGCTCATATTAAAGGTGACCATGCACTGATACTGATGCCAGATGTTCACCATCCGGTTCAGCTTCTCGTCCCCGGATGACAGCTGAAAGCGGCCCAGCAGGGCGTCCCCATAGTCGGCCAGCGCCTGTTTCGCCCGGTCAACGGCCTCAAATTTGGAAAACTGCTCCATGACCCGGTGGGCGTCGTCCTTGCATATGACGTTGGGGGCAATGAACTTCCGGTCTTTGGGGTTGCTGCCATAGCCCAGCACAAAGACAGCCCGGAAGGACTGCCCCGGCTCCAGGGTCACATCCAGACGGTGGCAGGCGATGGGGTACCATCCCACCCGCAGGGAGGAGCCGGAACGGCCTTCCCGCACCATCTCCGGGTCAGACCAGTCCCCCATGTGGCCCAAAAAAGTGTTCCGGTCAGTGTCATAACCGGCGGTAGGGACGTTTACGCCATAGTAGGCGTAGTGATCCCGCCGCTCCCGGTACTCCGTTTTGTGGTACAGGATGCCCGGCTCCGCCTCGCACTCGGCGATGTTCAGGTTGCGCTGATAGTTCTGGCTGTCGTCCACGGCGTTCCACAGGCACCACTCCATGCAGCCGTAGACCTGGACGGATTTGACCGCTCCGCTGTCGTTGGTTAAGGTCAGATCGTGGAGCTCACAGTTTTCCCCCAGGGGGACGAAGCAGGTCAGCCGGGCGCTGAGGCCATCCTTCTGGGAGGAGAAGGTGGTGTAACCCATGCCGTGGCGGCACTCATAGTTGTCCAGCGCCGTCCGGGTGGGGAGGAATCCGGGGTTCCAGGCAGGTTCCCCGCCTCCCTGATATAATAGAACCGCCCGCCCACATCGCCGGGGAGGCTGTTGTAGCGGTAGCGCATCAGCCGCTGGAGCTTGGCGTCCCGGTAGAAGCAGTAGCCCCCGCCGGTGTTGGAGATTATGCCCAGAAAATCCTCGTTGCCCAGGTAGTTGATCCAGGGCAGCGGGGTGGCCGGGGTGGTGATGACATACTCCCGGGCCAGGTCGTCAAAATAGCCGTATTGCATATTGCACCTCCAAAAAGATGATAAGTGTTCAAACGGTCAGGGGACAGGTCTCCCCCGGCTGGGTGTCCAACGTTTGGGTTTTCCCGTTGGTGAGTAGCCGGACAGGGCCGCCCAGGGCGGAGGTCAGCTTCCCTTCCGTAACCCAGCCTTCCTCCCAGCGGAAGGAGAGGCGGAAGCCACCCCGAATCCGCACGTTCTCCAGCGCGCCGGAGGGCCAGGAGGGGGCAGGGCCGGGAGCAGGCGGACGGTTCCCGTATGGCTCTGCACCAGCATTTCCAAAATACCGGCGGTGGCCCCGAAGTTGCCGTCGATTTGGAAGGGCGGGTGGGTGTCAAACAGGTTGGGGAGGGTGCTGTTGGCCAGCAGCGCGTAGAGATGTTCCTCCGCTGCCCCTCCGTCCAGCAGCCGGGCGCAGAAGTTGATGATCCAGGCCCGGCTCCAGCCGGTGTGTCCGCCGCCGTGGGACAGCCGCCGCTGTAGGGTCTGCCGGGCGGCCTCCGCCAGCTCCGGCGTCTCCTCCGGGCTGATTTGCCAGCCGGGGTAGAGGCCGTAGAGCTGGGAGATGTGCCGGTGTCCCGGCTCCCACTCCTCCACGTCCTCCAGCCACTCCTGGATGATACCGTCCCTGCTGACCCGGAGGGGCGGCAGCCGCTCCAGCAGCCCTGGCAGGGCGGACAGCAGCTCGTCCGACTCCCCCAGTAATGCGCCGCACCGGAGGGTGAGGGTGAACAGTTCCCGGATGATGCTCATATCCATGGTGAGGCCAAGGGCGATGGCGGTCTTTTCCCCGGTGGCGGGGTCGAGATAGCTGTTCTCCGGGGAGTTGGAGGGGGCGGTGACCAGGCAGCCCGTCTCCGGGTCCTCAATGAGGAAGTCGGCGTAGAATTGGGCGCAGCCCTCCAGCACCGGCCAGTAGGTGCGCAAGAAGTCCAAATCGCCAGTATAAAGGTAATGCTCGTACAGGTGGCGGCAGCACCAGGCCCCGGCGCACAGGAAGCTGCCCCAGGCCGGGTCCTGCCCCGGCGCGGTGAAGCCCCAGGGGTTGGCCAGGGTGTGGACCACCCACCCCCGGCAGCCGTACATGGTCCTGGCGGTGTCCGCCCCATGCCGGGCCAGGAAGGCCAGGTAGCGGTACAGGGCGTCGCCGTACTCCTCCAGCCCCACTGCGTCCACGAACCAGTAGTTCATCTGCAGGTTGATGTTCAGATGGTAGTCCCCCGCCCAGGGGGTGAAGAGGTCCTTGGACCAGACCCCCTGCAGGTTGGCAGGGAGCCGCCCCCAGGCGGAGCCGATGAGCAGGTAGCGGCCATAGTCAAAGTACAGTTGGCACAGCCCGGTGTCCTGCCCCCCGCCCCGCACCAGGGCCAGCCGCCGGTCGGTGGGGAGGGCCTCCAGGGCCGGGTCGGCGGGCAGCGTCAGGGTGCAGCGGCCCATGGCCTCGGCCATCCACCGGGCCTCGTCCTCCAAAACGGCGGAGAACCCGGCCTGGCGGGCCTTGTCCAGCCGGGCGCGGCAGACTGCCTCCGGCTCCTGCCCGCCGTAGGAGGTAGCGGTACACGTCCAAAGCACCAGGCGGGAGGCCCCCTCCACAGCGAGGTCAGCGTCCTGGACGGTGACAACGCCGTCCGTCTCCACCTCGATGCGTGTAAAATAGGAGAGGGCCGGGGAGGTCTGCCCCCGGGCGGTGATGCCGCCCCGGTCACAGGTCACCTCCGCCCCCTCCCTGGCGAAGGAGAGGGCGTAGTGACCGCTGCCCCCTCCAGCAGGCTGACCGTCACCTGATAGCGGTGGGAGGCGGCGTGCAGCCGCCGCGTTGTGCCAAACCGGGTTTCCGCAAAGCCCTGATATAAATCTAACCGGCGGCAGTAGCCCCCGGCGTCCTGGACGGGGCTGGCGACGGTCAGCTCCCCGGCGGTCTGGTAGCTGCCGTAATAGGGGTCGCCGCTGTATCCAAGGCCCTGAACGGGCAGCCGGGGATCAGCCCGGAAAAGGCGGAGCTGGTGCGCCGGACGGCCCAGGACATGGGCTATTTTCCTAACGCTGCCGCCCGTACCCTGCGGATGAACCGCAGCTCCAACATCGGTGTGCTCTTCAAAAACCGGCTGGCCCACGAGTACTTCGGCGAGGTGCTGGAGGCCATCTGGGAGGAGGCGGAGTTCCATCACTATGACATCACCTTCCTCAGCAACCATGTGGACGAGGCCACCAGCTATTACGAACACGCCAAGCGCCGCCAGTGCGACGGCGTGGTGGTGCAGGGGGACTTTGAGCAGAGCAGCGTCCAGCGGCTGGTGGAGAGTGAGATCCCCGTCGTCTCCATTGACCACGTTTACAATGGCCGGACGGCGATTTTAAGCGATAACGTGGTCAGCACCCAGGAGATCGTGCGCTACCTCCACGGCCTGGGCCATACCCGCATCGCCTTCATCCACGGCGAAAACGGCAACGTGACCCGTCAGCGTGTGGCGGGCTTTTACCGGGGCTGCCGGGAGTGCGGCATTGAGGTGCCGAACGAGTATGTGGTGGCAGGACAATACCACAAGACGGAGGTCGCCCGGGAGGCCACCCGCCAGCTGCTGGCCTGCAAGGAGCGGCCCACCTGCATCCTGTACCCGGACGACGTCTCCTATTTGGGCGGCCTGGCGGAAATCGAGAATCAGGGTCTTTCCGTTCCGGAGGACATCAGCTGCGTGGGCTTTGACGGTATCCTGATGTGCCGGTACCTGCGCCCCAACCTGACCACCTTCCAGCAGAACGCCCAGGAGATCGGCAGGAAGGCCACCGCCCAGCTCATCAGCGCCATCGAGAACCCGAAGTATTATGTCTCCCAGGTAATTTCCGTCTCCGGGCAGGTGCAGCCCGGCGGAACGGTGAAGGATTTGACGAAGTAAGGCAGCTCCCCTAGGGAACCTCTGAACAAATGTGCTTTGACCGAAGGAAATCCCCGGCGGGGACGGCGCCTTGCGGTAAATTTGCGCCATTGGACAAGCAGAGCGATAGATACAAAAATCACTTCGGTTCAAGCTGGCTCAGGATTTTGCTAAAAATATGCCACCGGCATATTTTTTACGCAAAATCTTGCAAAATCTTGAAATCCGTCAGGATTACCCTCAAGGGGTATGCCCGCGCCTGACGGCGCTCCTGATCCTGCGCTTTTGCGCCTTTTTCTGAAGCGCAGGCCGACAGG
>JAJQCJ010000069.1 GCA_021202775.1 Clostridiales bacterium
CTACTTTTCTTGGCGGAGCAAGAAAAGTAGGCCATGCCCTGGCAAGGGCAAACGCCCTATTTCATTCCAGTATCCTTATTTAAGGAACGGACAGCCCCCCGGCCAGACAAAACCTCTTTCCTTTCTCTTTCCTTCCCTAAGGAAACAACCGGTCGGGCGCACAGCGTGCGCCCGACCGGTTGTCTCTTTGTATTTTAAATTGACAGCGAATCCCTTACCGTCCGTTCCGGTTATAGGCCACCACCAGCCGGCGGTTGGGCTCGGTGCCGGTGGAGTAAGTGCTGATGCAGGGGTCGTAGTCCTGGAGGGCGGCGTGGATGACATGGCGCTCGTAGGCGTTCATGGGCTCCAGCATCATGTTCCGGCGGTACTTGATGGCCTTGTTGGCCGTCTTTTGGGCCAGACGCTGGAGGCTCTCCTCCCGCTTGGCGCGGTAGCCCTCCGCATCCAGATGGATGCGCACCCGCTTGGACTGGCCCCGGTTGACAGAGTAGTTGGTCAGCTGCTGAATGGCGTCCAGGGTCTCGCCCCGGCGGCCGATCAGGGCCCCCAGGTTCTCCCCCACCAGCTCCACGCTGTACACCCCGGTGTCGGACACCTGGATGGCGGGGGTGGCCTCCACCTCCAGCTGGGCCATCAGGCCGGTGAGGAACTGGGCGATCTGGGCGGCCACCTCATCGTCCTCGGCGGGGGCGGAGAACACCGGTTCCGCCGCGGGGACGGCCTTCTCTGCCGGGGCCGCCTTGACGGGGGCAGCCTCCCGGACGGGGGACTTTTTGCGGTCCTTACGCGGCTTCTTCTGGGCGGGCTTCTCCGCCTTCTCGGCTTGCTCGGCGGCGGGGGCGGCAGGGGTCACGGAGACTGCGGGAGCAGGCTCCGCGGCAGGTTTGGATTCCTTCGCTTTGGGGGCTTCCTCCACCGGCGCAGGTGCCGGGGCGGGAGCGGGTGCCGGTGCGGGGGCGGCAGGGGCCGCCACAGGCTCCGGCTGGGGAGCCGGTTCATCGGCTACCTCGTAGCTGACCTTAATTTTCGCAGGGCTGGAGCCAATGCCCAAAAAACCGGTTTTGGCCCGGGCCAGTACCTCCACGGAAACCTCGTCCCGCTCCAGATGGAGCTGACGCAGAGCCTTCTGGATGGCTTCATCTTCTGTCTTGCCGGTTGTTTCAATATACTTCACAGACATGGTCAATCGTCCTTTCATTCAAATTTGGGCAGAGGCGCTCAGGATTCCGGATTATCGTCCCGGGGGGCGGCTGCGTCCTGCTGAATTTCGGCAAACAGTTCATCTGCGGATTTGGCCGGTTTGGTTTCCGCGGCCTCCGCGGGGGTCTCCACAGGGGTTTCCACAGAGGTCTCCGGGGTCTCCCCGGTCTCCGCCGTCAGGGCCTCCGGCGCCGTTTCTTCCGGCTCCGGCTCGGCCTGCTCCAGTTTGTGCCCCCGCTTGGCGTACTCCGCCTCCAGCTGCTGCTCGTCCAGCACGTCGGCGGGGTCCCGGTAGGGGGTCACGGGGTAGCGGTTGGGGTCATAGGCCCGGCCCCGGGCGTAGGAGCGCACCCCCACCCGGCTGAACTGGGTGGGCTGGTCCTTGACGCCCTTCTTGGCCTTCTTGGGACGCTTCTTGCCGCGATTCTTCTTGGCCTCCTCTTCCTGGGCGGCCCGGCGGGCGGCAATCTCCGCCTTCTTCTGTTTTTCCGCTTCCTTGGCCTCCAGCTCTCGCTGTTGCCGCTCCGCCTCCATCTTGGCGAAGTCCTTGCGCAGCATGCGGGCGCAGATCAGCTCCTGCAGCGCCGAGAAGATGGCGGAGAAGGCCATGTAGACGCACATACCGGCGGGCATGATGAAGCCGAACCACAGGTACATCAGGGGCATGAGATAGTTCATCATCTTCATGCTGGCGTTGGCGCTGTCATTGGCCTGGGCCTGCTGGCCGTTGATGGCGTTGGTCTTCTGGCTCAGCTTGGTGTAGCCAAAGTTCAGGGCGGTGACGACGAAGGGAATCAGGAACAGCCCCACGGAGCACCAGACGCCCAGGGTGTCAAAGTTCTCCCAGAATTTCAGCGTGGGGGTCTGAGCCAGGTCGATGCCCAGCATATTGAAGTTGATGGCCTGGAGCTTGTCCGCCCCGTCGCCTACGGCGGCCTGGACGGCGGACATCACCTCACTGTTCTGCATCAGCGAGGCGGCGTGGATCTCCTGATAGGCCGAGGAGCCCAGGTCATAGCCCAGGGCCTGGACGGCCTCAATGGCGGCGGTGACCTGGTCCTCCGTCAGGGCCATCATGTAGAGCAGCGGCCGGCGGATGATATAGTACAGCGCCATCAGGATGGGCAGGGGCAGGAGGGACCACAGGCAGCCGCCCATGGGGTTGACCCCTTCCCGCTCATAGAGCTTCTGCGTTTCCTCATTCAGGCGGTCTTTGTCCTTGCCGTATTGTTTTTGCAGCTTCTGGACTTCGGCGTTCAGGGCGTTCATCTGCATCATGCTGCGCTTGCCCCTGAGGGTCAGGGGAAACAGGACAAGCCTTGTCAGCAGGGTGAAGACGATCAATGACAGGGCGTAGCTGTGGAAGAAGTTGCACATCCACAGCAGGAACCCGCCAAAGAACTGGAGGATGGTGGTGATCATAGTTGGCCTCCTTGGGCGCGTATTTCCATAAAAGGCGGTGGCCTTAAAGGATCGTAAATGGATGTTAGCTATTAGCTATTAGCTTTTAGCTGTTAGTGGCTGGTGGCCAGCCGCCCCTGCGGGGCGGAGCTTTTAGCTTTTAGCAACCCCTCCGCCCCCCGTGGGGGCACCTCCGCCGTCAAGCGGCATTTCCGGCGCTTCGCACCTCCCTACCCTTTCAGGGGAGGCAGGAGGTTGTGATAACCGCTGCGTCATTGGCTCCCCTGAAAGGGGAGCTGTCAGTGAAGCTGACTGAGGGGTGCCAGCCACCAGGTCAGCCGGGCGCACACTGTGCGCCCCTACTGTTTTACCGGAAACGGAGATGCAGTCATAAAGAAAAGCCCCTGTCACTCACGGCACCGGGTCATACTCAATGCTCTTCTGCCGGTGAAAGGGCTGGCATTTGGCCAGCCGTTTGGCGGCCAGCAGGCTGCCCCTGGCGGGGCCGTACTTCTCCACCGCCTCCCTGGCGTACTCCGAACAGGTGGGGATGAACCGGCACCGGGGCGGCAGGCCGGGGGAGATTTGGGTCTGATAAAACCGAATCAGCGCCAGTAGCACCCGCTTCATGCCGTCCCCTCCGGTTTCTCAGGAGGGGTGAGCAGCTTCAACTGCTCCGCGGCCCGGAGCAGGTCCCGCTCCAGGTAGCGGTAGGCGCTGGAGGCGGCCCGGACCCGGGCCACCACCACCAGGTCGTAGCCCTGGCGGAACTGCCCCTCGTGGATGCGGTAGGCCTCCCGGATGCGGCGGCGTACCTTGTTGCGCACCACGGCGTGGCCCACCTTGGTGGAGACGGTGAGCCCCAGCCGGTTCCGGCCCAGCCGGTTCCGGGTGGCGTACACCACCAAGTTGGGGCAGGCAACGCTCCGGCCCCGGCGGTACAGCCGCTGAAAGTCCCGGTTCGATTTTAAGGATATGGTATATTTCATAGGAGAAAACCCCTCCAGGCGGAAACGCCGGGGTCAAATCAGGGAACCTCTGAACAAATGTGCTTTGACCGAAGGAAATCCCCGGAGGGGACGGCGCCTTGCGGTAAATTTGCGCCATTGGATAAGCAGAG
>JAJQCJ010000019.1:0-423 GCA_021202775.1 Clostridiales bacterium
GCGCCGCCGCCGAAACGGGGCCTGGGAGGGCGGCCCCATGGTCTGGCTGGAGGAGAAGGGGCTGCCCACGGCGGCCAAGTGCTTCGCCCTGTTCACCGCCCTGGCCGCTCTGGGGATGGGGGACATGGTGCAGGCCAACTCCCTGGCGGCGGCGGTGGAGGCCTCCGCCGGCATCCCGCCCATAATCACCGGCCTGGTCACCGCCGCCGCCTGCGGTCTGGTGCTGATGGGCGGGGTACAGGGGGTCGGACGCCTTTGCGAGAAGCTGGTGCCGGTGATGGCAGTGCTGTTTCTGGCGGGGGGCTGCGTCACCCTGTTTCACGCCAGGGGGGAGATTCCGGAGGCCCTGCTGCTGATCCTCCGCTCCGCCCTGACGCCGGAGGCGGCCAAGGGCGGGCTGATGAGCAGCGCGGTGCGCTGGGG
>JAJQCJ010000019.1:433-25032 GCA_021202775.1 Clostridiales bacterium
CCCGCCCCCCGCCCCGCCGCCCCCCCCCCCCCCCCCCCCGCCCGCCGCCGCCGCCCCCCGCCGGCCCCCCCCCCCGCGCGCCCCCCCGGGCGGCGGCCCGTGGGGTCTGCACCAACGAGGCGGGGCTGGGCTCCACGGCGCTGGTACACTGCTCCTCCGCCAACACCGACCCGGTGCGGGAGGGATACTGGGGGATTCTGGAGGTGTTCCTCTCCACCTTTGTCATCTGCACAATCACGGCCCTGGCAGTGCTGACCTCCGACGCTTACCGGAGCGGCACGGCGCTGACCGGGGCGGCCCTGTCCGTGGCCGCCTTCACAGAGGGACTGGGCCGGGCGGGGCCGGGCTTCGTGGCCTTGTGCCTGGCGGTGTTCGCCTTCTCCACGCTGCTGGGCTGGTGCTGGTACGGGTGCTGCGGGGTGCGGTATCTCCTGTCGGAGCGGTGGGAGAAGCGGTACCGCCTCCTGTTCCTGGCCTGCATCGTGGCGGGCAGCGTGGCCCGGCTGGAGGCTGTGTGGCAGATTTCCGACGTGTGCAACGGCCTGATGGCCTGGCCCAGTCTCATCGCCCTGCTGATTTACGCGCCGCAGGTGCTGCCCCTTCTGCGGGAGGAGAACGGCGGCAACGTGGGAACCGGTAAACAAAAACCGGACACAGGTATAAAAATCCGGCAGGGCAAATCGGGATAAAGGCAAAAAAAGAACCCCCAAAGCCGAAGCTTTGGGGGTTTGGTGGAGACTACTGGACTCGAACCAGTGACCTCCTGCGTGTGAAGCAGGCGCTCTAACCAGCTGAGCTAAGCCTCCACAGTGGTGACCCGTACGGGACTCGAACCCATGTTACAGCCGTGAAAGGGCCGTGTCTTAACCACTTGACCAACGGGCCATAATTGAGTCGGTCCTGGGGGATACTTCTCCTGAACACCGGTCGCATTCAGGAGAAGTGGTAGCGGAAACTGGATTCGAACCGGTGACACCGCGGGTATGAACCGCGTGCTCTAGCCAACTGAGCTATTCCGCCATGGAGAACTGGCTGTCGTTCCCACAGGACGGGATTTATTATAACGCAGCGTTTCCGGTTTGTCAACCGTTTTCGTAAAAAAATTTTGCCCGATTTGTCCGGTCAGTCCACCAGGTTCAGGCAGCCGTCCTCGTCAAATGCCAGCTTCTGAATGTCGAACCGCTGGTTCTTCTGAATCTGGTCCATCTTCACCTCATCGGTGATGGTGCTGACGAAGGTGTAGCTGACGCCGTGCTTTCTGGCCCGGCCGGTGCGGCCGATGCGGTGGATATAGTACTCCTGCTCGTCAGGCACGTCGTAGTTGAACACCACGTCCACATCGTCAATGTCCAGCCCCCGGGCGGCCACATCGGTGGCCACCAGCAGGCGGAGCTTGCCGTCCCGGAATTTTTGCAGGGTCTTTTCCCGCTGCTTCTGCTGAATGCTGCCGTGGATGGCCTCCGCATCGATGCCCTGCATCTTCGCCATGGCCGCCAGCCGGTCGGCCATGTTCTTGGTGTTGCAGAAGGCAATGCCCCGCTCGTAATTGCCGCCCTCCAGCAGGGCCGCCATGGTGGGCAGCTTCTCCTCCCGGCTGCTGAGCTTCACCAGATACTGCTGAATGTCGGGCCGGTCCTGGGCCACAGGCCGCACCGTCACCTCCGCCGGGTCCCGCTGGTACACCCAGGAGATGTCCATGACCTCCCGGCTGATGGTGGCGCTGAACAGGCCCAGATTCCGCCGCTGGGGCATCATGTCCAGAATTTTGGTCACGTCCTCGATGAAGCCCATGTCCAGCATCCGGTCGGCCTCATCCAGGATCACTGTCTCCACCTTGTCCAGCCGGACGGCCTTCCGCTTTTTGCAGTCCATCAGGCGGCCGGGGGTGGCCACCACGATCTGTGGCTTCTCCTTCAGCTGCTTGAGCTGCTTCTCGATGGGCTGGCCGCCGTAGAGGCAGGTGACCCGGATACCCGGCTTGAAGGCGGACAGCTCCCGCAGGTCGTCCCGAATCTGCAGGGCCA
The DNA here is from genome assembly GCA_021202775.1 of Clostridiales bacterium. Classification (GTDB taxonomy): domain Bacteria; phylum Bacillota; class Clostridia; order Oscillospirales; family Oscillospiraceae; genus Onthomonas. Next base: position 2,458 of record JAJQCJ010000019.1, read on the forward strand.
GCTCCCGGGTGGGGGCCAGAATCAGGGTGGTGACATCGGTCTGGGCCGGGTCGGTATGCTCCACTATGGGGATGCCGAAGGCGAAGGTCTTGCCGGTGCCGGTGGGGGCCTTGGCCACGATGTCCTGCCAGTTCATCAGGAAGGGGACGCACCCGGCCTGGATGGGGGTGGCCACCTCAAACCCCTTTTTGCCCAGGGCCTGCATCACCTCGTCGGACAGGTGCAGCTCCTCATATCGAACCGTTTCGTTTTTCTCTATGCCATTGATTTCCATATCATTCGTTCCTTGTCATTCCATACTGAATTATCGCAATTTAGCATGAATCAGTGTACCACATTCCGCTTTTAGATGCAAGCGCTCCGCTCTCCCACTGAGAAAATTTCAGGAAATTTTCATCTTTTGCACAAACAAACCACTTGCAGACCCGGGATTTTATAGTATACTATAAGGAGAGTATGGAATTTTGTCTGCCTCCGGGAGGAACACACTATGTCTGATTTTGACAAACTCCGTGAAATACTGACCAGTTGGCCCGCCATTATCATCGGCTTCGTCTTTGCCGGCTGGCCTGGTTTTTTACTGCTGCTGTGGAAGATTCTCCATGAATCCTCCAGCACCAAAAACAAAAGCGACAGCTGGAAGCGCAGCGTATTTGGTTCCGAAAGCGTCCGGCAGGACCTGTACTGGGATCGGGAAACCCAGCGCTGGGTGCGCTACGAGGAGGGCCAGCAGGCGGAGGACATCCGCTATGACGACCCCGACGCCACCTACAGCTATACCTATAAAGACGGCCAGCCCACCTCCACCGCCCAATCCGGCGGGGACTGGGAAGCCAGATTCGCCGGTGCGGAGAAAAAAGTGGAGGAAGCCTTCGACAGGGTGGAACAGAGCCTGAAAAAGCAGCAGGAAAAACAGCAGAAAAAGCAGACCAGGGCCCCCAAAAAGGCGGAGAAATCCAAATCCGCCAGCCCCTTCCCCAAAATCAAAGACGGCAGGGGGTTCACCATCGCCGGGGCGATTGTGACCGCCGTGTTTGGCTTTTCCGCCATCACCAACTTTGTGGAGGATCTCTACTACATCGGCATGAGCTATGCCTTTACGGACTGCATGCCCCTCATCATGCTCACCGCCCTGGGCGCCGGGCTGCTGCTGTGGGGCCGGTCCAAGTCGAAGCAGGCAAAGCAGTTCCGAAAACTGCTGAACCTGATCGGGGATGCGGACGTCATCAACATCCGCGCCCTGTCCGACGCCATGGGCTGCCCCTATGACAGGGTGTGCGATATGCTGCAAACCATGATCGACGCGGGCTACCTGGGCTACCGGGCCTATCTGAACGCCGCCACCGGCGAGCTGGTGATGGACGGCAGGCCCGTCTCCGCCCCGCCAAAGGAGGACCTGACCAAAAAGGCGGAGGAGCAGGAGCTGACCGTGGAGGAGGACAAGAGCCTTCTGGGCCAGATCCGCGCTGTCAACGCCGCCATCCGGGACCCGGAGATGAGCCGGAAAATCGACCGCATTGAGGAGATCACCAGTCATATCCTGGAGTATCAGGAAAAGCATCCGGCCAAGGCCGCCGAGCTGCGGAAGTTTCTGAGCTACTACCTGCCCACCACCCTGAAGGTGCTGAACACCTATGCTGAGCTGGAGCGTCAGCAGATTCAGGGGGAGAACATCACCACCACCAAAAAGCGCATCGAGGGCATGATGGACAAGGTGGTGGAGGGCTTCGAGCTGCAGCTGGATAAGCTCTTTGAAAACGATATGCTGGACATCACCTCCGACATCTCCGTGCTGGAGAGTATGCTCAGCCAGGACGGTCTGTCCTCCGCCGACCAGATGCCCAAAGCCCCCGCCGCCCCCGAAGGGGAGCAGGCCGACACCCCCGACACCGCCTACACCACGCCGGAGGGCATCCGGCTGACCCTGGACCCCCAGGGCACCGGCAGCGGGGCTGCCCAGGCCAGGAAGGGGTAAGGGCTGCCGCCGTGCCGGAATATCGGGGCTGCTCCACGAAAAAGCATCGTGGGGCAGCCTCTTTTTCTGCCCCGCTGCATGTTTTCCCACGGCGGGGCATATACTGTCTCTGGCCGAAAAATGGGACGCGGCGGGGCGGCAGCAGGGGGAAATTTGTTTTCCACAGCCCTGTCTGCTAAAACTGCCTCCCAAATTTTTTCACTGACGGCCTGACCGCTGCCAGAAAAATCTTTTGCTTTTCTGGAAAATGAGAGAAAATGGGAGTATTTCAGCGTATTCGTTAGAAATTTGGCGATTTTGTCATACTTCACAATTTCGTTTCCGTTTTTTCACAAAAAATTCAAATTTGACCACTTGCAAAAATGGCGCGTCTGATTTATTATAATAACAGTTCTGGCACTCAGGTTTAAAGAGTGCTAAAACCCAACCTTCATCAACTCTTAACTTTTCATAAGGAGGAACCAACCATGAAACTCAATCCCTTAACTGACCGCGTGGTTCTGAAAACGGTGGAAGCCGAAGAGACCACCAAGGGCGGCATCATCCTCACCGGCTCTGCCAAGGAGAAGCCCGAAATCGCCGAAGTCATCGCCGTCGGCCCCGGCGGCATGGTGGACGGCAAGGAGGTCGTCATGACCGTCAAGGTGGGCGACAAGGTCATCACCGGCAAGTACACCGGCACCCAGGTCAAGATCGACGGCGAAGAGCTGAACATCGTCCGCCAGGGCGACATTCTGGCCATCGTAGAGGATTGACACACGCCCTTCCCTTTGGGAGGCTGACGCGCAGTGCAGCGCAAATTTTGGAGGTATTGCATTATGGCTAAAATCATCAATTACAGCGAGGACGCCCGCCGTTCTCTCCAGTCCGGCGTCGATCAGCTGGCCAACACCGTGAAGATCACCATGGGCCCCAAGGGCCGCAACGTCATCCTGGGCAAGAAGTACGGCTCTCCCCTCATCACCAATGACGGCGTCACCATCGCCAAGGAGATCGAGCTGGAGGACCCCATGGAGAACGCCGGGGCCGCTCTGGTGAAGGAGGTCGCCACCAAGACCAATGACGTGGCCGGCGACGGCACCACCACCGCCACCCTGCTGGCCCAGGCCATCACCAGCGAGGGCATGAAGAACCTGGCCGCCGGGGCCAATCCCATGGTCATGAAGAAGGGCATCGCCAAGGCCACCGAGACGGCTGTGAACGCCATCAAGGCCAACAGCCAGCCCGTCTCCGGCACTGAGGACATCGCCCGGGTGGGCACCGTCTCCTCCGGCGACGAGACCATCGGCAATCTGATTGCCGATGCCATGAGCAAGGTGTCCGCCGACGGCGTCATCACCGTGGAAGAGTCCAAGACCGCCGAGACCTATTCCGAGGTCGTGGAAGGCATGCAGTTTGATCGGGGCTATGTCACCCCCTATATGGTCACCGACACCGAGAAGATGGAAGCCGTCCTGGACGACCCCTTCATCCTGATTCACGATAAGAAGATCTCCGTCATTCAGGACCTGCTGCCCGTTCTGGAGCAGGTGGCCAAGATGGGCCGTCCGCTGCTGATCATCGCTGAGGACGTGGAGGGCGAGGCCCTGTCCACCCTGATCGTCAACACCCTCCGGGGCACCATCCGCTGCTGCTGCGTCAAGGCTCCTGGCTTCGGTGACCGCCGCAAGGAAATGCTGGAGGATATCGCCATCCTCACCGGCGGCCAGGTCATCACCGAGGACATCGGCTGTGAGCTGAAGGACGCTCAGGTGTATATGCTGGGCCAGGCCCGTCAGGTGAAGGTGTCCAAGGAGACTACCACCATTGTGGACGGCGCAGGCGACAAGTCCAACATCAAGGGCCGCATTGAGCAGATTCGCGCCCAGATTGCCAACACCACCTCCGACTATGACAAGGAGAAGTGCCAGGAGCGGCTGGCCAAGCTGGCCGGCGGCGTGGCCGTCATCAAGGTGGGCGCTGCCACCGAGTCCGAGATGAAGGAGAAGAAGCTCCGCGTGGAGGACGCTCTGAACGCCACCCGGGCCGCTGTGGAAGAGGGCATCGTAGCCGGCGGCGGCACCGCCTATGTCAACGCCGTCCCCGCCGTCAATGAGCTGGTTGCCACCCTGGAGGGCGACGAAAAGACCGGCGCCCAGATCATCGCCAAGGCCCTGACCGCCCCCGTGAAGCAGATCGCAGAGAACGCGGGCATCGACGGCTCCGTGGTGCTGGATCACATCGTCAGCTCCGGCAAGGTGGGCTTCGGCTTCGACGCCTACAAGGAGGTCTATTGCGATATGATCCCCTCCGGCATCGTGGACCCCACCAAGGTCACCCGCACCGCCCTGGAGAACGCCTCCTCCATTTGCTCCATCCTGCTGACCACCGAAGCCTGCGTGGTGGACGCGCCCGAGCCTCCCGCTCCTGCCGCACCCGCGCAGCCTGACATGGGCTACTAATCCCTCCACATAAAAGTACACCCCGCCGGAATCGGCTGAGCCGGTTCCCGGCGGGGGATGGTAAAAGAACGCTGCGCGCAGAAGCCTTTGGTTCTGCGTGCAGCGCTTTGTTTTATTCCGCTTTCAGCTTGGGGGTGTTCTTCGGCTTCCGGGAACGGGAACGCTTCCGCTTTCTGGGCACCTTCGCCACCATGATGGCCTCGCCCCCCACCTTGCACTGGTGGAACAGGTCGGGGTCAAAGTGGTCGGCGTCGTAGACCCGCAGCTCCGCCGTACAGCCGATGTGCTCGATTTTTTTCAGGGTCAGGCAGGTGTAGAACCGGCCATGCTCCAGGCAGCGGCTCCGGGCCAGATAGTGGTTATTGACCTGGTACCAGTTGCCGTTGCACAGCACGTTGTCGCACTTGGGGCAGCGGAACACCCGGGTGGCCCGGCTTTTCAGCTGCTCCTCCTCGGTGCGGCTGGGGGCGCAGATCCGGGTGAAGGCCGGCTCCCCTTCCTCCAGGATGCGGTTCGGGCCGTTGACAGCGTCCTGCCGGGCCTCCCGCTTCACCCGCTCCCGAAGGGCGCCGTCCATCCGGTGCATGGTCTCCGGGTCGGGGAGGCTGCCGTACCGGGCCACCAGGGCCTGGCCGATGCGGGCGGTGAAATAGGCATCGTTCCCCGCGTCGTGGTACTCCCGCCCGTCGTTCACCAGCCCCAGCCGCTCCACCGCGTCCTTCAGGGCGGCCTGCTGACTGCTGCCCAGCACCAGCAGGTCATAGGCGTGCTGCAAATCGTAGATTTCCAGGTCCAGATATTCCTCCATCCGGTACCAGCACAGGTTCATGTCCAGCACCCGGGCGTCGCTGTTGCCCCAGGTGAAGAACTGGGGGTCAGGCCCGCACCAGCGGAAAAAGTCCTGAATCACCGCCTGGAAAGGCTCCGCCTTTTTCAGGTCGCTGAACTCCAGGGGCAGCAGCTTTTTCACGTGGTGGTGCAGCTTCTTATGGATGCTGGGGCGGACATAGGCGGAGAAGGCTTCCCCCTGGTCCTGCCAGGAATCCAGCCGGTAGGCGCCGATCTGGATGATCTCATCCAGCCTGTCCGCCTCGGAACGGGGGTATCCCTGGTTCCATTCAAGGTCAAAAAAAACGTAGCTCATAGCATCTCCGCCCGGTGGACGGCACTTCCCTTCCCGCAAACTGAATACAGTATCCCTAGTATAGCAAAAAACAACGGAAAAGGGAAGTGCCTTTCCAATGTTTTGTGCGGACAGGGAGAAAAATTCGTCCCCTGCTTTTTGAATTTCCCGTTCTCATTTCCTGCAAAATGTGATACAATGCCAGTGTACCCAAATTGTACCGGAAACGAGGTTTTTCTTCTTATGAATCATTGTTACATCCCTGAGGGCTACGTCCCCATGCTGAACCCCTACGAGACCCAGCTGGCCATCAGCACCACCAAGCGGCTCTTTGCCGACAGCCTGTGCGCCCAGCTGAACCTGCGCCGGGTGTCCGCCCCCCTGTTCGTGGAGGCCCGCACCGGCCTGAACGACGACCTGAACGGCGTGGAGCGGCCTGTGTCCTTTGACATCACCGCCACCGGCACCGACGCCCAAGTGGTGCACTCCCTGGCCAAGTGGAAGCGGTACGCCCTGGCGGAGTATTGCTTCATGCCCGGCACCGGCCTGTACACCGACATGAACGCCATCCGCCGGGATGAGGAGCTGGACAACCTCCACTCCATCTATGTGGATCAGTGGGACTGGGAGAAGGTCATCACCTACTCCGACCGCAACATGGACTACCTGAAAAACACGGTGCGGAAGATTCTGGGGGCCATCATCACCACGGAAAAGACCATGCGCAATCTGTTCCCCGCCCTGATGGGCCACCCGGAGACCGACCCGGACATCGTCTTTCTCACAACCCAGGAGCTGGAGAACCTCTATCCCGACCTGACCCCCAAGGAGCGGGAGAACGCCTTTGTCAAAGAGCATCACACCGTCTTTCTGATGCAGATCGGCGGCGTGCTGAAGAGCGGCATCCGTCACGACGGCCGTGCCCCGGATTATGACGACTGGGCCATGAACGGCGACCTGCTGCTGTGGAACGACACCCTCCAGTGCGCCTACGAGCTGTCCAGCATGGGCATCCGGGTGGACGCCGAGGCCATGGAGCGGCAGCTGACCCTGGCGGGCTGCGAGAACCGGAAGGAGCTGCCCTTCCATCGGGGGGTGCTCAGCGGGGAGCTGCCCCTGTCCATCGGCGGCGGCATTGGCCAGAGCCGCCTGTGTATGTTGCTGCTGGGCTCCGCCCACATCGGCGAGGTGCAGTGCTCCATCTGGGATCAGGACACCGTGGACGCCTGCCGGGAGGCAGGGATTCCCCTGCTGTAAGGGCCGACGGAGCGCATCATATTATCAATAGAAAGGAGCACCCTTCTCATGACCTATCAGGAGCTTTTAGACAATGCCCGCCCCGTTATGGGCAAATACTGCAAAGCCTGCCCCGTCTGCAACGGCGTGGCCTGCCGCAGCAGCATCCCCGGCCCCGGCGCCAAGGGGGTGGGGGACACCGCCATCCGCAACTACCAGAAGTGGCAGGACGTCCGGCTGAATATGGACACCCTGTTTTCCAACACCGGCACGGACACCACCCTGAATCTGTTCGGCAGAACCTTCCGTTACCCCTTCTTCGCCGGACCGGTGGGGGCGGTGAACCTGCACTACGGCGAAACATACAACGATGTGACCTATAACGATACCCTGGTCAGCGCCTGCGCCCAGGCCGGCATCGCCGCCTTCACCGGCGACGGCACCGACCCCAGTGTGATGCAGGCCGCCACCCAGGCCATCGCCGCCGCCGGGGGCGTGGGGTCCCCACCGTCAAGCCCTGGAACATCGACACCGTCCGGGAAAAAATGGCCCTGGTGGCCGCCTCCGGCAGCTTTGCCGTGGCCATGGACGTGGACGCCGCCGGGCTCCCCTTCCTGAAGGGGATGACGCCCCCCGCCGGGGCCAAGAGCGTGGAGGAGCTGGCCCAGGTGGTGGCCTCCACCGACAAACCCTTCATCGTGAAGGGTATTATGACGGTGAAGGGCGCCGAGAAGGCCCATCAGGCAGGAGCCGCCGCCATCGTGGTGTCCAACCACGGCGGGCGGGTGCTGGATCAGTGCCCCGCCACGGCGGAGGTGCTGCCGGAGATCGCCGACGCCCTGGCGGGCAGCGGCATGAAAATCCTGGTGGACGGCGGCATCCGCACCGGCACCGACGTGTTCAAAGCCCTGGCCCTGGGGGCGGACGGCGTGCTGATCTGCCGCCCCTTCGTCACCGCAGTCTACGGCGGCGGGGCTGAGGGCGTCCGGTGCTACATCGCCAAACTGGCCGGAGAGCTGGAGGACGCCATGCAGATGTGCGGAGCCACCAGCCTGGCGGAAATTACCAGGGATATGGTGCGGCGCTGAAGAGCAGCCGCACCTGTCCCCTCACATGCAAACAAGCGGCCCTGAACCGGATTCGTTCAGGGCCGCTTGTTCGGTGATTCGGTCTTTAAAGTTTTATCGTGATTTACGATTCTTCTGCGCCATCGGATTTTGAAAGCTCGGCGGCGATATCTTTACCGCCATACATCACACGGGTGATTTGAACCAGCCCCCTTTCGTGGTCGGTGATGTAGAAAACGCAGTAATTGTCTACCGGCATGATTCTCATACCACGGGAACGCCACGGCTCCCTGTCATATCGCCTGTACCGGTCAGGCATCTCGTCCAGAGAAAAAATGCTCTTTTCCAGGCGGGCAAGCTGCCCCGCGGCATTTTGCAGGGACTGTAATTGGAACGCGATATAGTCAAAGATGCCTCTCAGGTCAGCCTCTGCCTGTGTGGTGAGTTCCACATCATAACTCATACGCCGTAATCCTTTCGGATGGAGGCGAATACATCTCCGGCAGGCCGGGTGCGGCCCTCAACCACGTCTGTATACCCCTTCTCCAGCTCTGCATCCAGCTGCTGTTGGGTCATGCGGCTTAGATCGGGGACGGAGGTTTCCGGCAGCTTCACCTCAAAGGGGATGCCCCGCTGCAAAATGATTTGTTTGTAAAACATGGTGATGGCGCTGGAGGCGGAAATGCCAAGCGCGGACAGGATGGATTCCGCCTGTTCCTTCACATCCGGCTCGATGCGTGCATAGAGATTTGAAGTTTTTGCCATAAAAATACGCTCCTTTCCCGTAAGCCGTGTGGATTGTGTTCTGAATCTATTATACACGTTTGTGCGCACAAAAGCAAGACATAAATTGAGATGGCGCTTCTTTCTCTCATTCAGGCAAACCTGACGCAAAAATTAAAAAAACGCCCTTGACGGCGGCAGGGGAAGCCTGTATCATAAACGTACCGGCTTTCGCGGGGAAGCCGCCCTCTGCAAACCGCCCCGCATCCACCCACGCACCCGGAAAGGAATCCATCATGATTATCAAACCGTATCAGGGGAAATGCCCCCAACTGCACCCCACCGTCCGCATTGCGGAAAACGCGGCGGTGATTGGCGATGTGACCTGTGAGGCTCACGTCAGCCTGTGGTACAGCGTCACCGTCCGGGGGGACATGGACGCCATCTTCATCGGCGCGTACACCAACGTCCAGGACAACTGCGTCCTGCACTGCGACACCGGCGCCCCCGTCCGCATCGGCCGGGGCTGCGTCCTGGGTCATGGGGCCATCGTCCACAGCTGCACCGTGGGGGAAGGCACCATGATCGGCATGGGGGCCACCCTGCTGTCCGGCTGTCAGGTGGGGGCGCACTGCATCGTCGGCGCCAACGCCCTGGTGACGGGGAAAATGAACATCCCGCCCTACAGCCTGGTGATGGGCTGCCCCGCCAGGGTGGTGGGGCAGGTGTCCCCGGAGCAGGCGGACTACCTCTGCTATAACACGGCGAAGTATATCGAAACGGCGGAGGCCCAGCTGGAGGCCGCCGGGGACCTCTCCCCTCAGTGCAAAAAACTGTAAAAAGGCAGTATAATTTCCGCGCCTCTGCCCATACTGAAACCGTACCAATCCAAGGAGGTATCTGTTATGGACAAGGTAAACCACAACATCGAATGTTCCGTCAACACCTGTGCCCACCACGCCGGTGAGCAGAATTACTGCACCCTGAGCACCATCAAGGTGGGCTGCTGCGGGGAGATCAACCCCAGGAGCTGCGACTGTACAGAGTGTGCATCCTTCCAGTCGGACAGCCGCGGCAGAAAGCACTGCGGCTGCTGAGCAGTTTCCGTAATGGCGGGGGCGGGCGAAGCCGAAAGGCGGCGCCCGCCTTTTTTGTCCCGCCCTGTTTTTTCATTAAGGAGCCTCTGAATAAATGGATGAGAGCGAATTGCGAGGAAATTTGCGTCTGCGACTCGCATGGCCTACGGCCATTGCTCTACAGCAAGCTGCACTTCGCCTGCATTCGCGCATAAGAGGAATTGGCCATTCGGCCTGCGCTTCAGAAAAAGGCGCAAAAGCGCAGGATCAGGAGCGCCGTTAGGCGCGGGCATACCCCTTGAGGGTAATCCTGACGGATTTCAAGATTTTGCAACGCATTTATGGCGCAAATTTACCGCAAGGCGCCGAAGTTCATTTGTTCAGAGGTTCCCGAGAATCGTCTGTATGCCATGTTTGCCTGTGCCAATTTGTATGCCCTTGCCATTGCAGGGCAGAGACTGTCGCCATCTCCCGGAACCTGATATGGGGGCAATCTGCCCTTTTTCGGGGAAAATGCGAAAATTCCGCAAGAATATACCGGGAGATTGCAAATAATTGCAATAAATTTCGCACTTTTACACCGGAAATTGATTTGTTGAACTGTGAAACTGTAATTGTTCAGAGGTTCCCTATGTTTCCCCGGAAAATGCAATCTTTTTTTCGGGTTTTCCCCGGGAACCTCGGAAAAAAGAAACAGGGACAGCGCCCCGAAGCCCTGTGCCGGGCACCGCGGCGCTGTCTGAACTCAGTTCTCATCCAATTCTGCCCAACGCCCCGGCCCATTGCACAGGTCGTTCCACTGGCAGCCGCCGCAGATGGCCGTCCGGCCACCGGGGGCTAAAACCGCCTTCTGTACCGCGGCGGCAAAGGACGCAAAGGGCAGCTCGTCCCCCTCCCGCAGGCCGCAGCGCTCCAGCACCGCCCGGTCATAGCGGGCGGCGTTTCCCGTTCCGGCGCACTGGCTGCCCCGGCGGTTGGGGCAGGCGGCGCACAGCACGTCCGCCGCCACCGTCAGGCGCACAATGGGGTTTTCCTCCAGCAGCCGGAGCAGCGCCGCGTCCGCCGCCCGGGTGAAGGCAGGGCTGTAGCCCCTGCCCTGGTAGTAGGCCAGGCACATCCCGTGGTGGGGACGAAGGGGGGTGGGTGTGGGCATGAAAGGGCCTCCTTTGTCTCGATGGTGTCAACATAAGGGGAAAGTTTTCCTGAATCAGCGGATAACCTTTCCCGGTCCGGGTGTTTCCGGGACTCCCCCAATGATACCACAGACACATTAAATTGTCAATGACTGATTTAAAAAGGTCACGGAAATCAAGTTTTAGGTCAAGCATACCAAAGAAACCCCTCAGTCTGGCCTTGTGGCCAGCCAGCTCCGCCGTCAAGCGGCATTTCCGCTGCGCTCCCTACCCTTTCAGGGGAGCCAAAGACGTGGTGATTCCCGCAACTCCCTTGCCTCCCCTGAAAGGGGAGGGGGACCGGCGTTAGCCGGTGGAGGGGTGGGAAACCGTATTTTCCGCATCCTCCCTTGTCTAAGGAGAAAACATAGCCGGGCGCACAGTGTGCGCCCCTACTGGACGAAAGCGACGCAGCGGTTACAACAACGCCTGCCGCCCCTTTCAGAGGCGGCAGGCGTTACTAACAGCTAACAGCTGCCAGCGGACAGCCAGCGGCTGTCCGCTGGCCCTCACCGCCACAGCGGCGAGGGATACACCCCCTCCGCCGTCTTGTCCGCCAGGGCCTGCACCACGGTGGGCCGGTCGGCCTGATAGGTGACGCCGTACCACTTGTCCCGGCTCTCCAGTATTTTCACGTCGGCCCTGTCCTCCTCCAGCAGGCGGGTCACCACCGAGGGAAGGAAGTACTCCCCCTTCAGGGGGTTCTTTGCCAGGGTGTCCTCCAGGAAGGCGGGGAATCCGGCGGCGGTTTCGGTGAGGAAGCTGGGCTGGAAGCACCACAGGTTCATGGACACCAGCGTGTCCTGGGCCAGGGTCAGCCAGCTTTCGCCCCCGTCCAGGGTGGAGCGGATGGCGCCGTTCCGCACCTCAATGCAGGTGTGCTCCGTTACACTTTTCAGCATCCCCGCCCCGTCGGTGACGCAGATGCCCCGGGCCACGCTGCCGTATTCCGTCACCGTGTTGGCCAGGTGGTAGCCCACCATGGCGTAGTGATAGCGGCCCGGCTCGTCCGCCGCGGCGGACAGGAACTGATAGGCCTCCCGGAAGGCCTCCGGCCCATAGTAATCGTCGGCGTTGATGACGGCAAAGGGGGCGTCCACCACGTTCCGGGCGGCGTAGATGGCGTGGGCGGTGCCGAAGGGCTTCACCCGGCCCGCCGGTACGGTGTAGCCCTCCGGCAGGTCGTCCAGCTGCTGGAAGGCGTAGCGCACCTCCATATACCGGGCCACCCGGCGGCCCACCGTCTCCCGGAAGGCCTCCTCGATCTCATACTTGATGATAAAGACCACGGTGTCGAAGCCACCCCGATGGGCGTCATAGATGGAGTAGTCGATGATGAACTCTCCCCCCGGCCCCACCGGGTCCATCTGCTTCAAACCGCCGTAGCGGCTGCCCATGCCGGCGGCCAGCACCACCAGAACTGGTTTCTTCATACGGATTCCTCCTGTTGCCATTGCCTTCTCCGGTGAAAACCGGTATAATATTGTCTGAATACTGTTACTATACCACACCGGGGGATGGCGCGCAAGTGGGAAAACGCCGCCCTGCCGGGAATCAGGTTTGAAAACATACCAAAGAAACCCCTCAGTCGGCTACGCCGACAGCTCCGCCGTCAAGCGGCATTTCCGCTTCGCTCCCTACCCTTTCAGGGGCGCCAATGACGCAGCGATTCCCACTGCCTTCTGCCTCCCCTGAAAGGGTAGGGAGGCGCAAAGCGGCGGAAATGCCGCTTGACGGCGGAGGGGAACCGGCGGCAGCCGGTGGAGGGGTTTGTGTACAAAACGGATTTCAAACCTGACTTCCGTGGTATATGGTTTTAAGGAACCTCTGAATAAATGGACGAGAGCGGATTGCGAGGAAATTTGCGTCTGCGACTCGCATGGCCTGCGGCCATTGCTCTACAGCAAGCTGCACTTCGCCTGCATTCGCGCATAAGAGGAATTGGCCATTCGGCCTGCGCTTCAGAAAAAGGCGCAAGCGCGCAGGATCAGGAGCGCCGTTAGGCGCGGGCATACCCCTTGAGGGTAATCCTGACGGATTTCAAGATTTTGCAACGCATTTATGGCGCAAATTTACCGCAAGGCGCCGTCCCCTCCGGGGATTTCCTTCAGTCAAAGTACATTTGTTCAGAGGTTCCATAGAAATACCAAACCGGAAAGGGGCTTCCATATGCTGATTTCCACCAAGGGGCGCTACTCGCTCCGCGTGATGATCGACCTGGCAGAGCATCAGGCCGAGGGTTATATTCCGCTGAAAACGGTGGCGGAGCGGCAGGAGATTTCGGAAAAATACCTGGAAAGCATTATCAAGCTGCTGGTGAAAAAACGGTTCCTGGCCGGTCTCCGGGGCAAGGGGGGCGGGTACCGCCTGACCCGGACGCCGGAGCAGTACACGGTCTACAGCATCCTGGAGCTGACGGAGGAATCCCTGTCGCCGGTGTCCTGTCTGGAGGACGGGGCGGCCCCCTGTCCCCGGATGGCGGAGTGCCGTACCCTGCCCCTGTGGCAGGGGCTGGATCAGGTCATCCGGGACTATCTGGAGGGGATCACCCTGGCCGACCTGATGCACCGGGAAGGCGATTGGAGCGAGTATGTGATATAAGGAACCGGGCTGCGGTATTCCGGAGAGGGATGCCGCAGCCTGGTTTTTTCGTGCAGCCCGCACTTTTTTTCGTCCGAGGGGTTGACACCACAGAAGGAACGGCGTATAATACTTAGGAAACTAAGTGTTAAAGGAGGCAGCACAGATGCAAAACCAGAGCGCGGCCCACTCCGTCAGCCGTCTCGCCAACGAGATTCGCCACAGGCTGGACGCCTGCTCCACCCGCAGCGGCCTCAGCGGTGCCCAGGGCAGGGCCTTGCATTTTATCCTGGCCCAGGAGGAACCGGTCTACCAGAGGGACATCGAGGAGGAATTCGGCCTCCGCCCCTCCACGGTGACGGAACTGCTGAAAAAAATGGAGCAAAACGGGCTGATTTACCGGGAAACAGAGGCCAGGGACAGCCGATTGAAGCGCATCGTCGTGACGGAGACCGCCCTGGCCCATCAGCGGCAGGTGGTTGCCGACCTGAAGGAGCTGGAGGATGAACTGACAAAGGGCGTTTCCCCCGGACAGATGATGGTCTTTTTCGAGGTAATGGAAAAGATGTCGGAAAATCTGTCCGGGCAGCCCCGGCAGGATACGGACTAAATTTCTTAGAAACCGAATAATAGAAAGGACGTTGATTGCCATGAACCAAAAGGTGGATTATCTGGGCGGGAAGCTGGCGCCGCTGATTCTGCGGTTTTCCATTCCGGCGGCGGTTTCCCTGCTGATCACCGCCGTCTACAACATCGTTGACCGAATGTTCGTGGGGAACATCTGCGGCACCTCCGCCCTGGCGGGGCTGTCCATCTGCTTCCCCCTGTCCTACATGATGATCGCCTTCGCCCTGACCTGCAGCGCCGGCGGCGCGTCCCTGTTCAGCCTGTTCGCCGGGCAGAACGCCAGGGACAAAATGAACCGGACCTTCGGCAACGCCATCGTGCTGGTGGTGATTTTTGAGGTGCTGCTGACCGTGGTTTTGCAGCTGTTCCGGGAGCCGTTCCTGACCCTGTTCGGCGTGACGGAGACCTCTTATGAGTATGCCGTCAGCTACTACCGCATTGTGGCCATGGGCTGCCTGTTCCAGGGCCTGACCATGGTGTGCGGGGACTTTGTCCGGGTCTCCGGCAAGCCCATGATGGGGATGTGCGTGTCTGCAGTGGGGGCCGTCACCAACATCGCCCTGGACGCCCTGTTCGTCTGCGTCCTGGGCTGGGGCGTGGTGGGGGCCGCCTGGGCCACAGTCATCGGGCAGGCCGTCTCCGCCGCCTTCGGCGCCTGGCAGGTGTTCGGCGGCAAAACCCTGGTGACCGTCAGCGGGAAAATCTTCCGTCTGGACGGCCAGCTGTCCAGAAAGATCATCAGCTGCGGCTTCGCCTTCTGGGTCACTCAGATGGCCATGGCCTTCATCAGTCTGGTTTACAACGTCCAGCTGGGCAACTACGGCGGCGACACGGCCATCAGCATTTACGCCGTCATCTCCAGCGTGATGACCTTCGTGATCATGCCCGCCAGCGGCATCAGTCAGGGCATTCAGCCCATTGTGGGCAACAACTACGGCGCAGGCCAGTACAAACGGGTGATGTCCACCCTCTATCAGGCCACGGCCTTCTCCGTCGGGGTCACCTGCGTCATCTGGCTGCTGGTGATGCTGTTCCCCAGACAGATCCTGCTGGCCTTCGGCGGCACGGAGGAGATGCTGGCCATCGGCGTCACCGGTCTGCGGCTGAACTTCTGCATTACGCCCTTCCTGGGCTTCGTCATGCTGGTGACCAACTTCTTCCAGTCCATCGCCAAGCCCATGCCCTCCATTCTGGTGACGCTGCTGCGGCAGGTGGTGTTCCTGGTGCCCTTCCTCTACCTGCTGCCCCTGGCTCTGGGCATCAACGGTATTTTCATGGCCCAGCCGGTCAGCGACGCTCTAGCGCT
The DNA here is from genome assembly GCA_021202775.1 of Clostridiales bacterium. Lineage (GTDB taxonomy): Bacteria > Bacillota > Clostridia > Oscillospirales > Oscillospiraceae > Onthomonas. The sequence goes on from JAJQCJ010000019.1 coordinate 17,784, forward strand.
GGTGCTGTGCCTGATTCTGGTGGTGCGGGAGCACCGGAGGCTGCTGGGGACTGCATCAACGTGAGGGAGGGCACTCCTTAGGCAAGGATGTTGAAAGGAACTACGCTCTTGCCCTCCCGGCGGGCCCTTTAGAAAAGGGTTGACTTTTGAGGGAAATATGATATCCTAGCTTTGTGGCTTTTTCAGGCAACAAAAAATATGGAGGAATTTTCAATGGCACAGAAAGGCGATTTGATGACCGTTCGTTCCGACATCCGCGTGGTGGATGCCACCCTGCGTGACGGCGGTCTGGTGAATAATTTTGAGTTTACGGATGACTTTGTGAACGCGCTGTACCGGGCGAATGTCAAGGCAGGCGTGGATTATATGGAGTTTGGCTATAAGGCGTCCAAGGAGCTGTTCGACGTCAACAAGTTCGGTAAGTGGAAGTTCTGCAACGAGGAGGACATCCGTGCCGTGGTGGGCGAAAACAATTCCGACACCAAGATCGCCGTCATGGCCGACGTGGGCCGCACCGACTACAAGACGGACATTCTGGACCGCTCTGAAAGCGTCATCGACCTGATCCGTGTGGCCACCTACATCCATCAGATGCCCACCGCCATCCGCATGGTGGAGGACGCAAAGAAGAAGGGCTACGAGGTCTCCTGCAACATCATGGCCGTCTCCAAGGCCAAGGAGTCCGACCTGGCCCAGGCCCTGGAAATGCTGGGCCAGAGCCCGGTGGACGTGATCTATCTGGTGGACAGCTACGGCAGTCTGGTGCCGGAGCAGGTGCGCCGCCTTTCCGAGCAATACCTGGAGGTGGGCGAGAAGTACGGCAAGCAGATCGGCATCCACGCCCACAACAACCAGCAGCTGGCCTTCGCAAACACCATTGAGGCCCTGTCCAACGGCGTTTCCTACCTGGACGCCACCATGAACGGCATGGGACGGGGCTGCGGCAACTGCTCCATGGAGCTGCTGCTCAGCTTCCTGAAGAACCCCCAGTACAACGTGTACCCCGTGTTCCGTTTCCTGCAGAATCATATCATCCCCCTGCGGGAGTCCGGCGTCGTCTGGGGCTATGACATCCCCTATCTGCTGACGGGCAAGCTGAACCAGCATCCCCGGGCCGCCATTGAGGCGGTGAAGCAGGGCCGCACCGACTACGCGGAGTTCTACACCGAGCTTCTGGAAAACGAGTAATCATCGATCATCCGCTTTCCCTGCGGCGCGGGATTCCGCGGAGTTGTTACCGATTTGTTGTTGCGCAATCCGCTCCCCGGTAGTATGATAAAGTCAACCCGGGAAAGAACAGGAGGAGCCAGGATGAAGAAGCGACTTTCCCTACTCTTGGCCGCGCTGTTGGCGGCCTCCCTGCTGGCGGGCTGCGGCAGGGTGGCGTCCGACGGAGACACGCCGGAGGGGGCTGCGTCTTCGGCGGCAGATGAGGCGGAGGCCACGTCCTCCAGCGCGGTTACTCCGGAGGCCACATCCTCCAGCGGCGTTTCCCCTGAGGCGGAGGATGCTGCGTCCTCCAGCGGTGTTGCCCCTGAGGTGGAGGATACTGCATCCTCCGGCGACGCCTCCCCGGAGGCGGAAGACGGGGGCACATCCTCCGATGAGGCGTCTCCGGAGACGGAGCTGTGGCTCACCATTGACAGCCGGGACGCCTATGACGCCGCCTATACCTTCACCGTTCCGGAGGATGGCAGCTATTCCTTCACCGTGTCCAACGCGGCGGGCCAGACGGTGACCTGGGAGGTCTACGTGCTGGAGGAGCCCTTTGAGGATGCCACCCGTTATATTCCCCAGGCCTATGAGCCGTGCCTGACGGGCAGCGGCACCCTGTCCCTGACGGCGGGGGCCAGGTCTATTGCATCTGTTCGGTGAACGCCTTTACCGGCGACCCCCTGGAGGCAGGCAGCAGTCAGCTGCTGGTGTTCCGGACGGCGGAGAAGGTGTCCGCCGGCGCCTTCAGCCGGGGCACCAACGATTCCACTGATGCCGCCGGGTCGACGCTGGTCATCACCTCTGAGGACGCCTTTAACCTCTGCTACACCTTTGAGGCAGAGGCGTCCGGCACCTATCTCTTTACCATTGAGAACGGGGCGGGCCATGAGGATGCCACCTGGAAGATTTATGTGCTGGAGGAGCCCTTTGAGGACGCCACCCGTTATATCTCCCAGGCCTATGAGCCAAGCCTCACCGGCGCAGGCAGTCTGGAGATCACGGCGGGCAGCTGGGTGTACTGCTTCTGCTCCGTCAACGCCTATACCAACAGCCTGGACGAGGTGACAGGGGCCAGCACCCTGACCTGTACGATTCAATAACGCGAGGGAACCCGCTATGGCAGCGACGCTGGGCGGGTTCTTTTTGCGTATCCCGGCAGGAGCGGCTGCAGTATGTCCTGTACGAAAAAAACAAGCGAAAAATTGGAAGAAGCGGCGGAAAAATAAACAAAAATTTGGGCAAAATGCCGCCGGAATGAGGAAAAGTTCCAAACTTATGAAATGACCTTTACAGAGCTGGCAAGCTGTGATAAAATAAGCACAATGGATGGGATAACATCGGCGCGGCAGGCTGCCGCCCACAGCAGGTCCGGCGCCCGCGGGACGCCGGTTTAGTTTGGAGGAACGTTTGCATGATTGAGACATTTACGATTCCGAATTCGCTCCAGAACCGGGAATGTGAAATACGGGTTTGGCTGCCCCACGACTACCAGGACGGGGATGAGCTGTACCCCGTGATGTACTTACTGGACGGCGTCAGGGCCTTCACCTGCCGGGATAAGGCGGGCAACACCATGGCCAGCATGGCCTCCTTTATGGACAGCTGGGACAAGGAAATGATCATCGTTTCCATCGGCGGCCCCGGCGGTGAAGGGGAGTGCGATCAGGCGTATTGCCCCTTTTCCTGCCTGCGGGACGGGACAGAGCTGTCCGGCAAGGGGGACGAGGTGATTCAGTGGATTTTGTACAAGCTGAAGCCGGTGATTGATGAGCGGTACCGCACCAACCCCTTCCGCCTCTGCACCGCCATCGGCGGCTACGGCATGGGGGGCACCCTGGCCCTGTACGCCCTGACGAAGTATAACCGCTGGTTCTCCAAGGCGGCCTGCCTGTCCTGCGACTTCTCTGTGGGATACGAGGAACTCAGCGGCCTGATCGCGGGCAGCTATGTGGACTCCAACACCCGCCTGTTCCTGAGCTGGGGCGGCGACGAGGGGGATACCCGGGCGGATCTGTCCAAACAGGTGGGCTGCTCCCTGCAGCTGAACCGCCTGCTTGCGATGCAGGAGTGCAGCGTGTACCCCTATCAGCAGAGGGGGGGCACCCACTCCAGCGAGAGCTGGAATAAGCAGATTCCGATCTTCATGCACTATCTTTGGAAGGAATGACTCCCAGGGGCGGCAGAACTGCCGCCCCTGTTTCTTCCCATTGTTTAGAAGTCAAAAAGCAAAAACGGGAACCCCTGACCGCTGCGGCAGACGCAGCCATCAGGGGTTCCCGCTTTTTGAAGGAATTATTCCTCGTCCTCCGGGTGCCGGTCCTCCAACGCGGCCCGCTCCTCCTCATTTAAATACTTGGGGAAGATGCGCTCCAGAAACAGGGAGAACAGCAGCATGGCCAGCACCGGTACGAAGAGGATGGGCCACCACTGTTCCAGCACGAAAATCACCAGCTCCACAATCAGCAGCACCAGAATCACCGTGGTGGGCAGGTGGCGGACGCACAGGGCGAAGGAGGTCTGAAACAGCTCCTTCAGCGTCAGGTCGAACCGCCCCATGACGGGGAACAGGTAACAGAACAGCCCGATGGGCAGGATCAGGGCCACATAATAGGCCACAAACATGACCACGCCCAGGTCGGAGGTGGCGTTGGCGTGCATGACGGCGTAGCCGTAGAAGATAAACAGCATCACCGGCAGGAAAATCAGCGTGGCCGGAATCCCCCGGCGCAGGTTCTGGACGAAGGCCTTCCAGTACAGGCCGAAGGCGCCGTCCTCCCCGTGGCGGAAGGTTTTGACCACCGTGTAGTAAAGGGCGGCGGTGGCCGGCCCGGCGGTGACGATGGGCAGGCTCAGGGCGGCCCAGAACAGGCTCAGCCCCACAAAGTCCACACACCGGCTGATGAACCGCCAAAACAGGTTGTTGGGATCAAATACTTGTCGAAACATGGCTGTCTGCCTCATTGGGAAAGTCGTGGTTTGCCCGGCCTACAGGTGCTTTTCCGCCAGTGCCTCGGCGATGCGTTCCTGATTCCTGTGGGCGGTCTCCGGGTCCCGGCGGACGAACTCGTTATAGAGCACATCCACCACATACAGCTGGGCCATCTCGGCGGGGATGCTGCTGAGCTGGAGGGGGCTCTCAAAGGAGCCGCATTGGAGCACCACATCCGCCCTTGCAGCCCCCGGGGACTTGGAGAACCGGGTGATCAGGATGATGCTGGCCCCCCGCTTTTTCGCCAGCCCCATCAGCTCCGTGATGTCCCTGGTGGAGCCGGAGTAGGAGAAGAACAGGATGGCATCCCGCTCCGTCAGCAGGGCGGCGGTGGTGGCCTGGAGGTGGGAATCCTGGGAGAAGTGGAATTTTGGGGAGACGGTGGAAAACAGGTGGGCCGCCTGCCAGGACAGAATCAGCGACCCCCCCTGCCCCATGCAGTAGACCCGCTCCGCCTTCTGGAGCAGGTCCACCGCCCGGGTAATGGCCTCCGGCCGAATCAGGGACATGCTCTGTCCGATGGCGGCGGTCTGGGCGGCGTAGAGCTTCCGGCACAGGTCGGGCAGGCTGTCCTCCGGGTCAATGTTCCCCTCCTGGCCCTCCAGCACGGGGGCCACGCTGCCCTGGTCGGCCACAGTGGCCTTGGCCAGGGCCAGCTTGAAGGCGTTGTATCCCTTCAGCTTCAGCTGACGGCAGAAGCGGGAGACGGTGGCCTCCGCCACGCCGCACTCCTCCGCCAGGTCGGAAATGGACATGTACTGCACCTCAGTGCTGTGGTTGAGCACATAGTCGGCCACCTTTCGCTCTGCGGCAGTAAAGTGATAATAGCCGTTGCTGATGTGGGCAAAGATATTTCCTTCCACCGGCTGTTGCTGTTGCTGCTGTTGCTGCTGGAGCGCCATTGCGTTCCTCCTCCCTCCTTTTGGTGCGTTGGCTGTGCTGTCCGGGATGCGCTGTTAAAATTTGGCTTCGATCTCGTCCATGAGCTTGTCCAGGGTGATGAGGCAGCGGGGCACATGGAAGGGGCCCTTGAAGGTGCTGCCCTTGCAGGCGGGCATGGTGGGCAGGCCGTCCCGGCGGAGGTAGCCGTACCACTCGCCATACTCCGGGTCGGCAAAGTGCTTTTCCACATAGTCGGCGGTCTTGTTGAACCAGTCCAGATACTCCTCCTCCCCGGTGTCCCGGTAGAACATCATGGAGGCGATCAGAATCTCGTTGTGGGGCCACCACAGCTTCATGTCATGCTCATAGGCCTCCGGCGGGCAGCCCATGCAGTCGATGAAGTACAGCAGGCCGCCGTACTCCTCATCCCAGCCGGCGTTGATGGCGTTGTGGAAGATGTTCCGGGCCACCTGGCGGAGGGCGTCGTCATTGGTGTAGTTGGCCTGCTCCTCCAGGAACCAGCTGCCCTCGATGTCGTGGCCGGGGTTCACCACCCGCCCAGCGGTGGTGTCGGTCTGCAGTTCGCCGTTCATCCCCACCGTCTCCAGCACGCACTTCAGCTCCGGCTTGTAGTGGTACTTCAAAATGTGGTCCACGCACTCTTGGGCCCGTTGGTCGTAGAGGTCCTTATTTTCCGGGTCGCAGCGGCGCATGACGGCGGTGACGTTCAGGTAGATCATGGGGTCGCCAAAGGCCCGGCTGCTGCGGGTCTCCGGGATGGTCTTGGGGCCCAGGCCGGTGGGGTCCTGAATCAGGCCGTTGTTCAGCTTGTAGACCATGTCGTAGGCCCGGCGGGCACGCTCAATGTGGACGGTGTCGCCGGTGTTGGCGTAGTACTCCGCATTGGCGATGGTGTAGAAGTTCTCGGAGTGGCAGTACCGGCGCTGACGCAGGGGCCTGCCGTCGCCGGTGACGGTGAAGTAGAGCCGCCCTCCGGCGTCATGGTTGACGCAGTGCTCCTCCAAAAAATCCAGGCAGGAGCGGGACGCCTCCAGCCACTCCGGCCGCTGGCCGTACTGGGTGCACAGGTAGGCGAAAATCCAGCCGCAGCGGCCCTGCATCCAAACGCTCTTGTCGGTGGAATAAATCTTCCCCGTCCGATCCAGACAGGTGTATACGCCGCCATGCTCCCGGTCCATGCCGTACCGGAGCCAGAAGTCCACACAGCGTTTTAACTCGTCCCTGACCCACTGGTGCCGGGCCTGAAATGCCTGTTGATCCATAGTTACCTCATCCTTTCTCAAAAGTGATACAGACTGACGGAATATGCCATTGCCCGGATGCCGAACCACATACAGGCTTTTAGCTTCTTTCTTTATTATACCATCGGTGAAAAATTTTTTCAATCCGGATGGGGGAAAGATTTCACCTGTTTTTGAAAATTTTCTCCACCGCTGAAAATTATTTTTATTTTCCTCTTGCAACCTGGGTCATTTTTGCGTATGATATAGATACAGTGGAAAAAGGGGGACGGTGGAGAAAGGGGGCTGCGTTCCTTAGGCAAGGAAGGTTGAAACATTGTAATCTAAGCATGATACCCCAAAAGGGCGCACAAAACTAAGCCCCCCTAAAAAGTGGGCAAAATAGGTGATTGATTGCTGTTGAGTTATCCAGAAGAGGGAGAGGTTACAAGATACCCCTGCCGTTGCAGAATAAAAATAGCCTCCTCGACAGAAACCTCACGGTGTACGGGAGGCCGGTCAGTCTTGTGGTAAAGCTCAGGATTGTAAGACTCGTTTTTCTTAAGCATATTGTAGATTGCCGTAAGCAGCATTCTGGCAATGGCAATAATTGCTTTCTTGTGTCCACGGCGTTTTTTGAGCGAAAGATAGCGTTTCCGCACCTCCGGGAACTGCTTTGCCCGAATAGCGCAGAGGGCGCATTGAACGAGCAACGGCTTGATATAGGCACCTGCCCTGCTGATTCTAGTCGTTTTCTTCTTCCCGGCACTTTCATTGTTTTGCGGCGTAAGTCCAGCCCAGGAGCAGAGGTGCTTCGAGGTGGGGAACACGGACATATCCACGCCGATTTCTGAGATGACTGCAATTGCAGAAAAGGATTGGATACCCGGAGCCGTCATAACAAGGTTGAGTTGGGGAAGGT
>JAJQCJ010000042.1 GCA_021202775.1 Clostridiales bacterium
CGGCCAGCTTCGCCACCTCGATGCCGTAGCTCTGGTCGGCCCCGCCCCGGACGATTTTCCGGAGAAACACCACGCTGTCCCCCCGCTTCTTCGCCGCCACGTTGTAGTTCTTCACCCCGTCCAGCTGGCCCTCCAGGGCGGTCAGCTCGTGGTAGTGGGTGGCAAACAGGGTCTTGGCCCCCAGCTTTTTGTGGTCGGCGCAGTATTCCAGCACTGCCCGGGCAATGCTCATGCCGTCATAGGTGGAGGTGCCCCGGCCGATCTCGTCCAGAATCAGCAGGGAGCGGGAGGTGGCGTTCTTCAAAATCTCGGCCATCTCGGTCATCTCCACCATAAAGGTGGACTGACCCCCGGCCAGGTCGTCGCTGGCCCCGATGCGGGTGAACACCCGGTCCAGGACGCCGATTCTCGCCCGCTTCGCCGGGACGAAGCTCCCCACCTGGGCCATCAGGCAGATCAGCGCCACCTGGCGCATATAGGTGCTCTTGCCCGCCATGTTGGGGCCGGTGATGATGGCCAGGGTGTTTTCGCCGCAGTCCAGAAAGGTGTCGTTGGGGACGAAGAGGCTGTCCTTCTGCATCTGCTCCACCACCGGGTGGCGGCCATCCGTGATGTCCACCACGGTGGAGTCGTCCACCTCCGGCTTGCAGTAGTGGTTGTCCACCGCCACCTGGGCCAGGTCGCAGAGGACGTCCACCGCCGCCACCGCCGACGCCGTGGCCTGAATCTGCTCCACCGCGTCCACACACTTCTGCCGCAGGTCGCAGAACAGGTCGTACTCCAGCTTCACAATGCGGTCCTGGGCGGTGAGGATGTTGCTCTCCAGCCGCTTCAAATCCTCGTTGATGAACCGCTCGGAGTTCACCGTGGTCTGCTTGCGCACCCAGTCCTTGGGCACCAGGTCCGCCTGGCCCTTGGACACCTCGATATAGTAGCCGAATACCTTATTGTATTTAATGCGGATGTTCTTGATGCCGCAGCTCTCCCGGGTCTCCGCCTCGATGTTGGCGATGAGCTTTTGGGCGTTGTCCCGAATGTCCCGGAACTCGTCCAGGGTCTCGTCATACCCCGGCTGAATGATGCCCCCCTCCCGGATGGTGAAGGGCGGGTCGTCCACAATGGCCCGCTCCAGCAGGCCGGTCAGCTCCGGCAGGCCGTCCAGCTTCTCCCGCAGGGATTGCAGCAGCGGGGCGTCCAGGGGCTCCAGCAGTGCTTTCAGCCTTGGCACCTGCTTCAGCCCCCCGGCGATAGCCGCCAGGTCCCGGCCCCCCGCCGAGCCGTAGGACACACGGGAAATCAGCCGCTCCAGGTCGGTGATCTCCTTCAGGCACAGGGCGATCTCCCCCCTGGCCACGCCGTCCCGGGGCAGGGCCTCCACCGCGTCCAGCCGCCGGCCGATCTCCGTGGGGCTGAGCAGCGGCTTTTCCAGCCACTGGCGCAGCAGCCGGGAGCCCATGGCGGTTTTCGTCTTGTCCAGCACCCACAGCAGGCTGCCCTTCTTCTCCTTGGTGCGGAGGGTCTCCGTCAGCTCCAGATTCCGGCGGGCGGTGAGATCCAGCTCCATGAACCTGCCGTTGGCGTAATAGTCCAGCCTGCGGATATAGGACAGGTCGGTGCGCTGGGTCTCGTACAGGTAGGACAGCAGGGCCCCCACCGCCTGGGTGGCCTCGGCCTTCCCCTCCGGCACGGCGGAGGGGTTCTCAAACTGCCGCTCTGTCAGGGCCCGGGCCTGCTCCAGGGCGAAGCACGCCTCCGCCACCTGCTCCACACGGCAGTCCAGCCGCTGCCGCAGCAGCTCCGTCAGGTCGGCATTGTCCAATGCCCCCTGGCTGAGAATGGCCTCTTTGGGGGCGAAGCGGCCCAGCTCGTTCATCAGATGCTCCACCGCGTCGCCGCCGGAGAAGGCGGTGGCGCTGCACTCGCCGGTGGAGATGTCGCAGAAGGCCACCCCGGCCCGGCTGCCGGACAGGTAGACGGCGGCGATATAGTTGTTCTTGTCCTCGTCCAGCAGCTCGGACTCCACCGCCGTCCCGGAGGTGACGATGCGGACAATGTCCCGCTCCACAAGGCCCTGGGCCGCCGCCGGGTCCGCCATCTGTTCGCAGATGGCCACCTTGTAGCCCTTCATCACCAGCTTGGCCAGGTAGGGCTGGTAGGAGTGATAGGGTACCCCGCACATGGGCACCTTTTCCTCCTCCGGGATGTCCTTCTTCCGGTCCCGGGTGGTCAGGGTCAGCTCCAGCTCTCTGGACGCGATGCGGGCATCCTCGTCAAACATTTCGTAGAAGTCACCCAGGCGGAAGAACAGAATGCAGTCCGGGTACTTTTGTTTCATCTCCAGGTATTGCTTTCTCATGGGGGTCAGTTCTGCCATGGTGGTTTCTCGCTTTCTAATGATGTACTTTGCGTGGAGGTGTTGCTCTCCTTAGGGAAGGATTGATAAAGGAAACAGGTGGTTTCCCTCCGGGGGCCCCATTTCTTGCTCCGCCAAGAAATGGGGGAAAGAAGGCGGCTTAAGATGGGGCCCTGTGGCCCCCCTCTTAAGAATCTCCCCGTATCCCGTCGGCGGCTTCGCCTTGTTTCTCAATCAAGTGGTCTGTTCCGTAAGAGACGATGCGACTTGTTACGCACCAAAGCTGCCGCCGATGGCGGCTGGCGGGGATTGCCGTTCCGCCCTGCCAAAGGCAGGCGGAACGAGCAATTTTGTTGCCCTTTGGTCGTAGAAATCTGACTGTAAGGATACGTGACTCCCCTTAACCCAAGATAGATTACTCCTTAAGTTGATGACATTGCCCTGAAAGAGGAGGTGGCGTAAAGCGTCGGAAGGGTGCTAACAGCTCAGCTCCCCAAACAGCGCCCAGGTGGACGACCGCACGATCTTCACCTGCTGCCGGGTGCCGATCAGCTCCTCCGGACCGTTCAGATGCACCAGCCGCCCGCCGTCGGTGCGGGCGGTGAGGTTGTGGTTTTTGTCCTGGGTGTTCACCCCGTCCACCAGCACCCGGAGGGTCCGGCCCACATAGGCGGCATGCTTTTGGGCGGAGATGCCGTTCTGCACCTCCAGCAGATGCTGGAAGTTGGCGCTCTTCTGCTCCTTCGGCATGGGGTCGTCCATCTCCGCCGCCGGGGTGCCCTTCCGGGGAGAGAAGATGAAGGTGAACAGGGCGTCAAACCCCACCTCCTGAATCAGGGACAGGGTCTCCTCAAACTCCTCCTGGGTTTCACCGGGGAAGCCCACGATGACGTCGCTGGTCAGCACGATGTCGGGAATCAGCGCCCGCAGCCGCCGCACCTCATCCAGGTAGGTCTCCCGGTCATAGTGCCGGTTCATGGCTTTCAGCACCCGGCTGGAGCCGGACTGGAAGGGCAGGTGGAGCTGGGGGGCCACCTTTTCGCAGGCGGCCATGGTCTCGAACAGCTCCTGGCTGGCGTCTCTGGGGTGGCTGGTCATGAAGCGGATCTGGAAGTCGCCGGGGATGGCGTTGCAGGCCCGGAGGAGGCCGGCAAAGTTCATATCCAGCCCCAGATCCTTGCCGTAGCTGTTCACGTTCTGTCCCAGCAGGGTGATGTCCTTATAGCCCTGGTCGGCCAGTTCACGAACCTCCTGCAGAATCAGCTCCGGCGCGCGGCTCCGCTCCCGGCCCCGGACGTGGGGGACGATGCAGTAGGTGCAGAAGTTGT
>JAJQCJ010000064.1 GCA_021202775.1 Clostridiales bacterium
GTCCTCTGCGTCCAGGGACATCTGGACATGGTGTGCGCCGTGAAGCCGGGCAGCGGCTACGACTCCCAGCGGGAGGGCCCCGCCTGCGTCCTGGAGGGCGGCTTTCTCCGCTCCGACGGGCGCTCCTCTCTGGGGGCGGACGACCTGCTGGGGGTGGCCTCGGCGCTGTGGCTGCTGGAGCGGGGGACGCCCCACGGCCCCCTCCGCCTGCTGTTGACGGTGGAGGAGGAGACGGGCCTCCAGGGGGCCGCCCAGGTGCCGCCGGACTGGCTGGACGGGGTGGCGGCATTGGTGAATGTGGACGGCTTTTCCACCCGCCTCTGTGTGGCGGCCTCCGCCGGCGGGGTGCGCCAGCGGTGGGGGCGGCCGGTGTCCGCCGTGGCCTGTGACCTCCCGGCTTATCGCGTGACCCTCTCCGGCTACCCCGGCGGACACTCCGGCTCCGACATCGGCAAAGGGCGGGAGAATCCCCTCCGGCTGCTGGCGGCGCTGATTGCACAGTGTGACGGGGAGCTGGCCTCCCTCTCCGGCGGGCAGGCCCTGAACGCCATCCCCACCGGCGCCGGGGCGGTGGTCTGCCTGGGTGACCCGAAGGCGCTGGAACGGCTGCTGGCAGCGTCCGTCCCGGCGGGGCGGTACGCCCTGGAGCCGCTGGGGGAGAGGGTGCCGGTCTGCGCCCCCTGGGACAGGCAGGCGATTCTGGACTTCCTGCTGTCCCTCCCCCTGGGGGTGCTGGGCTGGCGGCAGGATGCCCCCACGGTGCCCGCCGCCTCCACCAATCTGGGGACGGTGGAGTGGCGGGGGAACGCCGTGACGGTGGGGCTGTTCCACCGGGCCGCCCATGCCGTGGTGCTGGAGCGCACCGCCAACGGCGCGGCCCTCCACGCCCAGCGCTGCGGCTTCGTCAGGGAGATGGAGACCGCCTATGCCCCCTGGGAGGGGCAGACGGACAGCCCCCTGGCCCGCCGGGTGGCGGACTGCTACCGGGCGGTCACCGGCCGGGAGATGGAGGTGACGGCGGTGCACGTGGGCCTGGAGCCCGCCGCCCTGCTGGCCCATCATCCGAGCCTCCCCGCCGTCAGCATCGGCCCCACCATTCTGGACCCCCACAGCGTTTCCGAGCGGGCCAGTCTGGAGGAGCTGCCGGACTTCGTCCGGGTGCTGGGGCGGGTGATGGAGGTTTGGTAAGACCTGATGTCATCAACTGAAACGTGCAATCTATCCTGAGTTGAGGAGCATAACGCAGCAGTACAGTCAGATTTCCACGACCAAAGGATAACAAAATTGCCGCCCGTTCCGCCGTAAGGCAGGAACGTGGCGGCAATCCCTGCCAGCCGCCATCGGCGGCAGCTTTGGTGCCTTTCAAGTTACATCGTCTCTGACGGAACAGACCACTTATAGATTGGACAGCGCGAAGCCCCAGCGGGATAGGAGAGGGGTCCTTAGGGGGGAGCGAGGCCTCGAGCTCCTCCCTGAGCCGCCCTCTTTCCCCCATTTCTCGGCGGAACGAGAAATGGGGCCCGCCCGGAGGGCAAAACGTAGTTCCTTCAGCCTTCCTTATCTAAGGAACGTCCCCGCCGGGAGGGCAAAACGTTGCTCCTTTATTCTTCCTTGTCTAAGGAAAGCGCCCCCTCAAGCTGATGACACAGATCCCCCGGAGAAAGGTATAAAATCCGGCATAAGCGGGTATGCTTTTCCATAAATTGGAGCAGAGGACGGGCACAAAGCCGCCCGGAGAAAGGAGGCTGTCCGATTGCTGGACGAAAAAAGGGACCGACCCCGCCGGAAACGGGGCTGCCGACAGGAGGAACTGACCGCACTGGAGGAGGAACTCGGCGCCATCCGGCTGGCCCTGCGCCAGGCCGAGGGAAAATTCAACACCGCCAGCGACCCCCAGCTGGTGGAGGCCGCCGTGTTTGAGATCAAGTCGCTCCAGGCCCGCCACGCCTACCTGCTGCGGAGCATTAAGGAGGAGCTGGCGGTGGCGCATGCCGCCCCCTGTCCCCGGGACGGGGCCGACCCGGCGGGCAGCCTATGACCCGGGAGGCGCTGTTGACGGCGGGACTGCTGGCCGCGGCGCTGGCGGCGGTCCTGCTGCGCAGGCCACTGGGCTGGCTGCTGAAGCTGGCGGGGCGCTCCGCCCTGGGGGCGGCGGCCCTGGCGGTGCTGAATCAGGTGGGCGGCGGTCTGGGGCTTGGGCTGGGTGTCAACTGGTTCAACGCACTGGTGCTGGGGGTGCTGGGCGCCCCCGGACTGGGGCTGCTGCTGCTGGCAAAATGGTGGAGCGGGGGGTGACAGCTATTAGCTGTCAGCCACCGCTCCGCCCCCTGTGGAGGTGCCCCCAAAGGAAGCAGCGGGGTCTGCTGCCGCACAGGCAGGGGCGGCGTGCGTTCCCCGGATAAAGATACTGGAAAAAATGGAGGTTTTGCTCTTGTCAGACTATGGGCTGGCAGGGGCAAAACCTGTTTTTCTGTTCCATCCTTCTCTAAGGGACGCGAATTCCCTTCCCCGCAATCATTAAATTTTATTAAAATTAAAATTAAGGATTGACTTTAACTTTATTTAGGTTTATACTAAAAAATGAAAGGAGGGATGCTCCATGGCAATCGAGCTTGTGCCGGACTGGATGGCGGAGCTGGAGGAGGAGGACGTGACCTTCATCAAGAAGTTCCTGCTGGCCTCCGGTTCGCTGAAGGAGATGGCCAGGCAGTACGGCGTCAGTTACCCCACCGTCCGGCTGCGGCTGGACCGGCTGATTCAGAAAATCCAAATCAGCGAGCACGCCGAGGCCGACCCCTACATTGCCCTCATCAAACGTCTGGCGGTGGAGGAGAAGCTGGACTTCGGCACGGCGAAAATTTTAATCGCCGCCTACAAAAGCGCCCGCAGCGGGGAGAATGCCTCCGCCCGGGGCGACAAAACAAAGGAGGACTTACCATGAATTTAACCGTAATTATCTTTGGCATACTGTTCTTCGTCGTGGTGGTGGGAGGCACCGCCCTGCAGCTCTTCCTGTCCCGGCGGGAAAGCCCCGTCCCGGGGCTGGTGCTGCCGGCGCTGACCCTGCTGGGAGCGCTGGTGTCCAGCCTGGTGACGGCGGCAGGCATGATCGGGGTCACCTGGTTTGAGGCCCTGGTGGGTGTAGCCGTCCCCTTCCTGGTGGGCAACATCCCCACCATCGCGCTGCTGGGCATCTACTTCGGCTGCCGGGAGCGCTTCCGCCAGAAGAAGATGATGGACCGGATGAACATTCAGGATTTGGAGTGAGGCATTGCCCCCACAATGGCAAAGGGCCGGGGCCGCAGTTTGCGGCCCCGGCCTGAAGCGTTTCCGGGATGGAATTACTGCACCGTCACAGAGGTGATGTGGGGGTTCACGCCCTCATACCAGTACAGGAAGCCCTCCATGTCGATGACGTCGCCCACCTGCAGGTTGGTGACGGCGGCATAGACCTCGGTGGTGTTGTCGCAGAGGTAGGACTCCACCGTGAAGGTGTAGGTCTCGCCGTTCAGGGAGACGTTGAAGTACAGGTCGTCACCGTCGGAGCCGGAGCCGTCCCAGCTGTACAGGAAGGCCGCGCCGTCGCCGGAGTCCTCTACGGTCATGCCGGTGAAGGAGACGTACTCGTTCTGATGGTCGATCAGTTCATCGGTGCCCAGCAGGTCGGTGACGTCCAGAGGCTCGGCGATGTAGCTGCCCTCCTCGATCTCAAAGGTGGCGTCAATGATCTCCACCTCGCCGGACCACTCGGACTTGTAGCCGGTGACCTTGATCTTGGTGCCCACGGTCAGCTTCTCATAGTCCTCCTCGGAGCAGGTCATGTTGTACAGGAAGTAGGCGCCGTCATAGTCCTGGGTGTAGACGGTGGCCTGGTCCTCCCACCAGGACTGCTTGGCCTGAACGTAGGTCTCGATGACCACCTGGGTGTCCACGTCCGCCGCGATGTACTCGTCATAGGTCATGACGCCCTCGGACTTGGTGTCCTCCGCGGTGGCTTCGGAGACGGAGCCTTCGGCCTCTGCCTGGCTCTCAGAACCGGCTTCGCTCTCGGTCTGGGCGTCGGCTTCGCTTTCCTCGGCGGCGGAGGCGTCCGCCGTGCTGGAGGAGGCCGCCCCGTCACTGGAGGAGCCTGCGTCAGAGTCGGAGCTGGAGCCGCAGCCGGCCAGGGCAAACACCATGGAAAGGGCCAACAGCATTGCTACAAATTTTTTCATCATGCACACTTCTTTCTCTCCGTCTATCCACGGAGTACTGGGTGTTGGTTGTTGAGCATACTTAGTTTACTCAATTCTGCCGGACAAGTCAATACCTTTTCTCACTTTTTCCGCTTTCTGGCATCCCATATCACATAGATCAGGATGAAAATCCACACCACAGCCAGCCCCACCAGCAGGCCAACCGCCATGGGCGGCAGGGGGCCAAGCTCCTCCTTGCCGTAGGCGGATTCGCTCTCCATGTTCAGCCGGTAGAGGGAGGTGACGTCGCTGAACAGGTCCTCCATATACGCATCATCCACCGTTTCCTTCCGCCGGACGGACTTCACCACGTTCTCAATCAGCTGCCCCGCCGCGTCCCGGAGGGAGGCGGAGCCGTTGAACACAGGGGTGACAAAGGTGTTGTCCACCTGCTCCAGCAGCAGCTTGGACGCCGCGATCTTCACCTCGTAATAGGTGGAGTTGTCCTCCCCGCTGCGGGAGAGGTAGTCCTGATACTCCTCGGAGTTCTGGGCTCTGGTGGTGACGGGGACGTAGCCCTCCGTCTCGGCGTAGGCGATCTGCACGTCGTTGGTCAGCAGATACTGGGCGAAGAGCCAGGACGCCAGCACCTCCTGCTCGTCCGACTTGTTGAACACGCAGATGGACGGCCCCTGGGAGATCATCTGGGGGTTTTCCGTGTCGAACTGGGGAATGGCCATCACCGCCGTCTCAAACTCCACCACCTTGTCCTCACTGATGTCGGACAGGGGGGCGTCGCTGCCCATCCAGGTGGCCCCCGCCGTGGAGTCAATGGCAAAAATGCACTGGCCCGCGTTCAGGAAGTTGGCAGGATAGCCGGAGATCTTGAAGGTGGAGAATGCCCCGGTGGACACATGGTCCGCAATGGTGTAGAGCAGCTCCTCCGTGGTGTCGTTGAAGAGCAGAATGCTGCCGTCGCTGTCGGAGTAGCCCGCCCCCAGCTGTTTCAGCATCTGAATCATCATATTGTCCGTGGACTTGTAGATGAAGGGGATCAACACTTCCTGGCCGTTCACCAGATAGGTGCCGTCCTCCGCCTGGGCCGTGGCCGCCTCGGACACCTCCCAGATAAAGTCCCAGGTCAGGGTCTCCGGCAGGGTGTAGCCCAGGGCCTCCACATAGGTCTTGTTGATATAGCAGGCCTCGGTGGAGCGCATATAGGGGATGGCGTAATGCTGGCCCTCGATGACGCACTCCTCCAGAAACTGGGGGATGATCTCCTCCACCGTCACAGAGTCATACAGCACCTCGCTGCCCCCCAGGCCGTACTTCTCATCGGCGAACAGGTCGTCCAGGGGCACCACCGTGTTCTCCCCTGTCATATAGGTGGCGATGTGGTCGGGGTAGGTGATGCAGACGTTGGGGGTGGTGTTGGTGGAGATGTTGGTGATGACGTCGTTATAGATGTCGCTGTAGTTGGTGTACAGCCGCAGCGTCACCGTGATGTTGGGATAAATCTCCTGAAAGTCCTCAATGGCCTGCTGATAGATGGCGGTCTGGGTCTTGTTGGTATCGTTCTTGGCCCAGAAGGTAATTTCATAGTCCCTGGAGGTGTCAAAGGTTTCCGGCACCTCGAAGGCGTCCAGCCCCCTGGAGCCGTGGCACCCGCTGAGGGGCAGCAGCGCCGCCAGCAGGAGGGGCAGCAGGAGCCGCTTCCATGTTCCTTTCCGTTTCACCCTTTTGTTCCCCCTCTTGACACGCCGGCCATGATTTTCTCCCGGAAAATCAGGAACAGCACCACCAGCGGCACCGAAATCACCACCACCGCCGCCATCATGGCGGGGATGTTCTCCCGGCCGAAGCCGTTCTCCCGAATCTCCTGAATCCCGTTGGACACCAGGTAGTACGCCTCGTCGTCGGTGATGAGCCGGGGCCAGACGTAGGAGTTCCAGCACTCGATGACCTTCAATATGCCCACGGTGATCAGCGTGGGCCTGCAAATGGGGATCATCACCTTCAGCAGATAGTTCAGGTCGGAGGTGCCGTCCACCTTGGCGGCGTAGTACATGGAGTCGGGCACCTGGGCGAAGTTCTCCTTCAGCAGATAAATGTAGAAGATAGAGGTGACGGAGGGCAGAATCAGCCCCGGAAAGCTGTTGCGCAGGCCCAGATTGGTGATGGTGGAGAAGTTGGTGATGATCACCAGTTCATTGGGAATCATCATCAGGGAGAGGAACAGGGTAAACACCACGTTCTTCCCCCGGAAGGACAGCCGCGCAAAGGCGAAGGCCGCCAGTACGCTGACCGCCAGCATGATGGCCGTGGTCACCACGGTAAAAATCAGCGTGTTCAGCAGGTACCGGAGCAGGGGCACCTGGCTGAATGCGTCCACATAGTTTTGCAGGGTGGGGGAAAGGGTGTAGAACTTGGGGATGGCCTCGCTGTTATACTCGCTGTAGCTCTTCACCGAGGTCAGCAGCATCCAGTAAAAGGGGAACAGCACCACCACCGCCCAGAGGCTCAGCAGCACATAAATCACCCCGTGGACGACCCGCTTCCGGACGGCGGCCCGCCGCCGCGCCTGCTCGTAATCCATCTGTTGTTTCATGGGAATCACCGGTTGCCTTTCTCAATAGTAGGTGTGCTTCCTGCTGATGAGCAGGTTGATGCAAGTGATGGTCAGCACAATGGCGAACAGAATCACCGCCGCCGCCGAAGCGTAGGAGGGATAGCCGCCGCTGTCGCCATACAGCATATCGTACACATAGCCCACAATGGTATTCATCTCCGCGGCGTTCAAGTCGGTGCCGAACAGGGCCACCGCGTCGCTGTACTCCTTAAACGCCCCGATGAAGCCGGTGATGATGAGATAGAAGATGGTGGGGGAAATCATGGGCAGGGTGATTTTATAGAAGATGCGGAAGCTGGAGGTGCCGTCCACCCGGGCCGCGTTGTAATAGCTCTCGTCCACGGAGGACAGGGCGCTGGTCAGCAGCAGAATTTTAAAGGGCAGCACCACCCAGATGATATAGATGCACAGCACCATCATCTTGGCCCAGTAGGGGCCGTCGATGAAGTCCACCGACTCCCCGCCGAACCAGTTGATGAGCAGGTTCACCAGGCCGTCCGTGTAGGCCGTCTTTTGGAACAGCACCATGAACACCAGCCCCACCGCCAGGGTGTTGGTCACATAGGGCAGGAAGTAGATGGTCTGGTACAGCTTCCGCAGCGCCTTAATGGAGCTCAGCCCCACCGAAATCAGCAGCGCCAGCCCGGTGGAGATGGGCACCGTAATCACCACCATCAGCAGGGTGTTTTTCAGCGCCTGTAAAAAGTAGGTGTCGTGGAGCACATAAGAGAAGTTGTAAAGCCCCACGTCAAAGTAGGTCTGGGACGCGAAGTTATACCCCTCCTCAACGGAGTAGATAAAGACGTCGATCAGCGGGTACACCATAAAGGCCGCCAGGAACAAAATTGCCGGCAGCAGATAGAGCCACGCCTTCCTGTTATTTTTTTCCATTGTATCCCTCGCTTTCCGGTATGCCGGGCGGATTGGCCCTTGTCAAAGCGCCTGGGCGTTTTGGAACCGGATGCGCTCCTCCGTCTCTTTGTGGAAGAGCAGCACCTTGCCGGGCTTCAGGCCGAAGCGCACCGTCTCGCTGGCTGTGTCCACCCGGCAGTCCGCGTTGATGATGGCCCGCACCGTGGGGTTATCCGCCTGGGGGTGGACGGAGAGGATGCTGACATCCCGCCCCATCACCTCCACGCCGGACAGGCGGCAGTGCAGCGGCCCGTCCTGGCGGGGCACGAAGCCCTCCGGCCGGATGCCCACGGTCACCTCCTGGTCGGCCACGCCCTCCAGGGTCAGCACGGCGTCCTCGCCGATGTACAGCCTGCCGCCTGCCACCCGGCCCCGGAAGGTGTTGATGGGGGGCGTGCCCAGGAACTTTGCCACGAACAGGTTCACCGGGTCGTCATAGATCTCCTGGGGCCTGCCCATCTGCTGGGCCACCCCCAGCTTCATCACCACGATCTCGTCGGAGATGCTCATGGCCTCGTCCTGGTCGTGGGTCACGAAGATGGTGGTGATGCCGGTCTGCTTCTGGATGCGGCGGATCTCCTCCCGTGTTTGCAGCCGCAGCCGGGCGTCCAGGTTGGACAATGGCTCATCCAGCAGCAGCACCTTGGGCATTTTCACCATGGCCCGGGCGATGGCCACCCGCTGCTGCTGGCCGCCGGACAGCTCGTTGGGCTTCCGGTCCATCAGGTCCTCGATCTGCACCAGCCGGGCGGCCTCCTGGGCCCGCCGGTCCATCTCCGCCTTGGAGAGCTTGTCCTTCCCCTTGAAGTTTTGCAGGGGGAAGAGGATGTTCTGCCGCACCGTCAGGTGGGGATACAGGGCGTAGTTCTGAAAGACCACCCCCACCCCCCGGTTCTCCGGGGGAAGGTTGGTGACGTCGTCCTCACCGAAGTAGATTTTTCCGGCGGTGGGGGTTTGCAGGCCGCAGATCATGAACAGGGTAGTGCTCTTCCCGCAGCCGGAGGGCCCCAGCAGGCCCACCAGCTTGCCGTCGGGAATCTCAAAGGTCAAATCATTGACCGCAGTTACCTCGGCGGACTTCCTGCCCCTGGCCGGAAACTGCTTCGTCAGGTGTTCCAATACAACCTTCATTCTGGTTCCTTCCTTTTCCGTGGCTCAGCCCTGGGGCTGAACCTCTGGTGATGTACTTTACAGTATAGTATAAACGTTCTGCGGGGGAGAAACAAGGGGGAAATGGAAGATTCTCGTGGGTGGGGGCTCATCAGCTTGAAGGGGGCGCGCTCCCTGGGCAAGGTTTCATGTCAGCGCAGCGTTCTTTTCCTGTCTGCGGGGGTGTTCGTTCCTTAGACAAGGAAGAAAAAAGGAAACAGGTTTTTGCCTGACCGGTAGGGCTGGTTTCCTTAGGCAAGGATTGAGAAAGGAAACAGGTGGTTTCCCTCCGGGGGCCCCATTTCTTGTTTCGCCAAGAAATGGGGGAAAGAAGGCGACTTAGGGAGGAGCTTCGGGGCCTCGCTCCTCCCTAAGAACCCTCCTCCTATAACCTTGGGGCTTCGCGCTGTCCGGCCCATAGGTGGTCTGTTCCGCCAGAGACGATGGAACTTGCTACGCACCAAAGCTGCCGCCGATGGCGGCTGGGTACGATTGCCGCCCGTTCCGCCCCGCCGGAGGCGGGCGTAACGTGGCGGCAATTTTGTTATTGAACGGTAGATAACATCTGCCTGAACCGCAAGGTAATAACCTCTGATAAAAAAGCGTAATAAACCATTGTTTTTTACAATAGGAATAATGGCCTGTCCTTACAGTCAGATTTCATCGACCATCGGGTAATAAAATTGCTCGTTCCGCCCGCCCCCGGCAGGGCGGAACGGCAATCCCCGCCAGCCGCCATCGGCGGCAGCTTTGGTGCGTAATAAGTTACATCGTCTGTTGCCTGACAGACCACCTATAAATTGGACAGCGCGAAGCCCCAAGGTTATAGGAGAGGGGTTCTTAGGGGGGAGCGAGGCCCCGAAGCTCCCCCCTGAGCCGCCTTCTTTTGCTGCTTTTCTTGGCGGCGCAAGAAAAGCAGGCCATGCCCTGGCAAGGGCAAACGCTCTATTTCCTTCCAGTACCCTCATCTAAGGAACGAACGGCCCCGCAGACAGGAAAGAACGTTGCACTTACATCAAGCGTTATCCAAGGAACGCAAACACCCCCTGCCGCAGCAGGGGGTGTTTGCGTCTGTCTGTCTGTAGGATACCCGGTTCCCTCTTACTCCATCACCAGAAACAGCACGGTCAGCACGGAGGCGGCGGCCAGGTAGACCCCGCCGGGCAGCAGGAGGAAGGAAGAGGCGTTTTTCTTCTTCTTTTCCTTCCGTTTCTCCTGCCGCTCCATCCTGTAGTCATAGTAGCTCTGTTTTTTCTGCTCCCGGGCGGCCTTGGACCACTTCCGCTGAAAGGTGCGGCCCAGGAATCTGGCTGCGTCGAAGCCGCCGAAGGAGTCAATCCAGACCAGAACCCCCAGCCCGGCCCACAGCACAGCGGCGAAGAAGCAGGCGTTGGACCAGGAGAGCAGCCGACCCAAAACGCTGCTCTCCTGGAAGGACATCTGCCAGAAGGCCACCGGCACAATGACGGCGCAGCCGATGCCGAAGGAAATCAGGTTCCGCTTCCAGTTAGCCATTGGCGATCTCCGCCTGGTACCGTTCAAATTCCGCCTGGTTGCAGCTGACGAAGTGGCCGGGGAGAATCTCCCGCAGGGTGGGCTGCTCCCCGCCGTAGTCGTGGTCCAGGGTGGGGTTGTACTTCACCCGCCGCCTGCGCTGCTCATAGTGGGGGTCGGGCAGGGGGATGGCGGACAGCAGGCTTTTGGTGTAGGGGTGCAGGGGGTGGCGGAACAGCTCGTCGGACTCCGCCAGCTCCACCATCTTGCCGAAGTACATGACGCCGATGCGGTCAGAGAAGTACTTCACCACGGACAGGTCGTGGGCGATGAACATGATGGTCAGGCCCATCTGCTCCCGCAGGTCGTTCAGCAGGTTGATGACCTGGGCCTGAATGGACACGTCCAAGGCGGAGATGGGCTCATCGGCGATGATCAGCTCCGGGTTCATGATCAGCGCCCGGGCGATGCCGATACGCTGGCGCTGGCCGCCGGAGAACTCGTGGGGATAGCGCTCCGCGTGCTCCCGCACCAGGCCCACCGTCTCCAGCATCTCGTACACCCGCTCCTGGATATACTGCTTATCCTTGACGCCCTGAATGACCAGGCCCTCCGCGATGATCTCGCTGACCGTCATACGGGGGTCCAGAGAGGCCACCGGGTCCTGATAGATCATCTGAATCTGGGTGACCAGCCGGGTGGGAACGGCTTTCAGCTCCCGGTCCAGCTCGGCCTTCAGCTCCGCCTCCCGCTCGGGCTGGGCGGCGATCTTCCGGGCGTACTCCTCCTTCAGCTCCTGGGTGCGGCGGGCGTGATACTTCTTGTCGCAGTTCTTCTGGTCGTCCTTGGCCCTGGCGATTTCCTCTTTCTGCCCGGCCACGAAGGTATCCAGCTCCTGTTTCAGCCGGGCCTCCTCCGCCGGATTGCCGCCCTGGGCTTTCAGCGCCTTGATCTGCTGGTCGGTCTCCTTCTTCTTTGCCTTGATGGCGTCGGTATAGTCCCGGGTGCCTGCGCAGATCCGCTGCCCCTTGAACCAGACGTTGCCGCCGGTGCAGTTGTACAGCTTGATGATGGAGCGGCCCGTGGTGGTCTTGCCGCAGCCGGACTCGCCCACCAGGCCAAAGACCTCGCCCTTTTTGATTTCAAAGCTGACGTCGTCCACCGCTCTGA
The DNA here is from genome assembly GCA_021202775.1 of Clostridiales bacterium. GTDB lineage: Bacteria > Bacillota > Clostridia > Oscillospirales > Oscillospiraceae > Onthomonas. Next base: position 11,530 of record JAJQCJ010000064.1, read on the forward strand.
AATCGTTCTTGCCGAAGTACTGCTTGAGGTGTTCCACCCTCAGAAGGACTTCCTGATTACACTCTGTCATTCTGTCGGGCCTCCTCTTCCATTTTTTTCATACGCGCAATGCGCTCTGTGACGATGTGGGGCACCTCCACCTTGGGGGCCTTGGGATGCAGCAGCCAGGTGGCGGCCCAGTGAGTCTCCGACAGGTCGAACCTGGGGGGCTGCTCCTCAAAGTCGATGGCCAGGGCGTACTTGTTCCGGGCGGCGAAGGCGTCGCCCTTGGGGGGATAAATCATGTTGGGGGGGCGTGCCGGGGATGGACTCCAGCCGCTCCGAGGTATCCAGGTCGGGCATGGAGCTGAGCAGCGCCCAGGTGTAGGGATGGGCCGGCTCGTAGAACACGTCCTCCACGGTGCCGTACTCCACCAGCTTGCCGGCATACATCACCGCCACCTTGTCCGCGATGTTGGCCACCACGCCCAGGTCGTGGGTGATGAAGATGACGGTCAGGTTCCGCTTGCGTTTCAGGTCGTTGATCAGCTCCAAAATCTGGGCCTGAATGGTCACGTCCAGGGCGGTGGTGGGCTCGTCGCAGATCAGCACGTCCAGGTTGGCGGCCATGGCGATGGCGATGACGATACGCTGGCGCATGCCGCCGGAGAACTCGAAGGGATACTGCTCAAACCGTTTCCGGGGCTCGGCGATGCCCACGTCCTCCATGATGCGGATGGCCTTGTCATAGGCCTGCTGCTTGGTGACCTTGCTCACCATGGCGTCCCCCTGCTCCTCCAGCCAGGTCACCATGGCGTGGGCGTCCTGGTCAAAGTCGTGCTGGGGGAAGGAGCGAATCTGCTCCTGATAGTCGCTTTGCAGCTCCTCCATGGCCGTCAGCATGGTGTTCCGGGTCAGGTCCAAATCCACCAGCACCGCGGGAATCACCTTGGGGACGTTGGATTTGCGCTGGATGTCTTTCTCGTACTTGGCGGTGTCCTTCTCCACCCGTTTCAGCTCTTTGGCGTTGTTGGGGATGCCCTTGGTGTACCGTTTCAGGGAGTAGGCCATGGTGGAGCCGAAGGTGTGGGCGGCGGAGTCCTTGATGGTGGGCAGGGGGTCGATGGAGGCGGCCACTGCCTTGCTCATCTCATCCACCGCCTTCTTGCAGGCCGCCGTGTCCAGCGGCTCCGCCCGGAAGAGGGGCAGATACTGTTCCAGCAGGTCCAGCACCGCCTGCTTCTTGGGGAGGTAGCCCTCCGCGCTGTGGCGCATGGCCTTGGAGACCGCCTGCACCAGCTCGCCGGAGTAATCCTCATTGGCGGCGGAGCGCAGCGTCCGGTTCCAGCCCGCCACATCCTCCGGGGAGAAGGCGGGCACCCCGCCGTTCAGCTGGGCGTGGGCGATGGCGTAATAGTCCGGCTCCTCCCGGCTGACTGCCTCCTGGAGCAGCTGCTCCAGCTGGCCCACCGTGTCGGGGAGGCCGTTTTTCAGCCGCTCCACCGCCGCCGCGTCCGGCAGCAGGTAGGGGTTCTTTGAGCCGTCCACCCGCTCCTTCAAATACTTGACTTCCTCCGCCAGCAGGGCGGAGTCCTGCTTCTTGGCGGCCACCGCCACCTGCTCGCAGGAGAAGACCGCGGACTCCGCATAGTCTCTGGCGTTGCGGTAGTCCACCCGCAGCTTGCTGCCGATGGGCACCAGCTTGGTCAGAACGGAGATGATCCGGTCCACCTCTCCGGAGGGGATGCCGGCGGCCTTCATGGCCCCGCTGAGCTGCTTCACCTTGCCCTCGAAGTTCTTCTTGCCGTGCTTGTGGGCCGTCTTGCCGTTGATTAAGGTGGCCTCGGTCATCTGCTTGCCGATGCGCATGATGGGGTCCAGACTGCTCAGCGGGTCCTGATAAATCATGGACAGGCGGTTGCCCCGCAGCTGGTTGAACTCCTCCTCGGACAGCTTCAGCAAATCCATGCCGTCATAGATGATTTCGCCGCCCTCGATGATGCTGTTCTTGGCCAGGATGCCCAGGATGGCCTTGGCCGTCACCGACTTGCCGGAGCCGGACTCGCCCACGATGGCCAGGGTCTCGCCCTTGTTGACGCTGAAGCTGATGTCCCGCACGGCCTTCACCGTGCCGCTGTTGGTGCGGAAGGAAATGCGCAGGTTGCGCACATCTAAAATTTTCTGTGCCATGTCCTCAGCCTCCCTTATTCATCTGCGCCCCGGAGGGACGGGTTGAAGGCATCCCGCAGGCCGTTGCCAAAGATGTTGAAGCAAATCAGCAGGATGGAAATGAACGCGGCCGGGAAGAAGATGCAGTGGGGATAGGTGGACAGGGTGGACTGGCCGTTGTTCAGCATGGTGCCCACGCTGGTCAGGGTGCTGGACTGCAAATTGACGATACCCAGATAGGTCATATTCGCCTCGGTGAAGATGACGCTGGGGATGGACAGGACGGAGGTGGTGATGATGAATCCGGCGGCGTTGGGCAGGATGTGCCGGAAGATGAGCCGGCTGTCCTTGGCCCCCAGGGTCCGGGCCGCCAGGACATACTCCTGCCCCTTAAATCGGTAGAACTGGGCACGGACCGTTGAGGACGTGCCGATCCAGTTGAAGAAGATGAAGCAGAAGAACAGCGTCACCACCGGCCCCACCTTCTGGGCAAAGTAGATCTGGAACAGGGACATGAACACCACGGTGGGCACCTCATACAGGATGTCCTTAATCCGCTCCATCAGCAGGTCGAAGGTGCCGCCATAGTAGCCCTCCAGAGAGCCGATGACAATGCCGATCACCAGGGACACCGACGCCACCAGCACGCTCAGCACCAGGGACAGCCGGGCGCCCAGGGCCAGGCGGGCACAGATGTCGTAGCCGAAGTTGTCCGCGCCGAAGATGAAGGAGGCGTAGACGCCGTGCTGGTAGTAGTACCACTCGGAGTACAGCACACGGCACTGGTACTGATTGCCGTTCATCTTGCTGATGTAGTAGGCGTAGCCGTCCTCGCTGTCCTCATCGGTGAGGTAGATGTCCTGCAGGTTGCCGTCCGAATCCCGCTGGGCCACGCCCTTGGCGTTGTGGAGGTACCAGGCGTTGGGGTCGTTCTTATAGGCCTGATTCGCCACCTGGTCGGTGTCCACCACGGGGTAGAACAGCTGGATGCCCGTCTCCTCCTCGTAGGCCAGGGCGGCCTCGTACTCGGAGGCGGTCAGCAGCACCGTCACATAGCCCACCTTGGCGTAGGAGTCCAGCCGGACGTCATAGTAGGTGACCTCACGGCCTGCGTCCACGGTGGCGGTGTAGACGTCGTACACCTCCACGATGGCGCCGGGGATGGCGCTGTAGTAGTCATAGGTCTGCTGGTTCATGGTCTGGTCGGAGCAGCCGTCCCAGAACTTGATGCCCAGGTCCGCGAACAGCTCGTTCTTGGGCAGGGAGTAGGAGTAGTAGCCGTCATAGCTGTTGGCCCCATACGGGGAGATGATGGGGGCGATGACGGCGTAAAGGGCCAGAATCACAATGACCACGGCGCAGATGACGCTGCCCCGATTCCGGCTGAACCGGTGGAGGGCGTCCCGGAAGAAGCCCACAGGCTTGGTCTCCAGCTTTTTGTCGTGGAGGCGCTCCTGGTCCTGGACCAGGACGAAGCCGCTGTCGTCCATGTCCATATAGGGCTCAAATTGCTCTGGTCTATAGCTCATTGTTCTTGCCTCCTCCCATACGGATTCTGGGGTCGATCAGGCCGTAGCTCAGGTCAAACAGCAGTTCGGACACCAGGCCAATGGCCACGTAGAACATACTGATGCACATAAACACGGAGTAGTCCTTCAGGTTGATGGACTGGAGATAGGTTTTGCCGATGCCGGGCACGGAGAAGATCTGCTCGATAATCATGGAGCCGGAGACCACATAGATCACGTCCGCCATGAAGGTGGGCAGCAGCGGCACCATGGAGTTGCGCAGGGCGTGGCGGATGGTGGCCTGGCGGTAGCTCAGGCCCTTGGTGCGGGCCAGCAGCATATAGTCGCTGGTCAGGGTCTCCGTCAGCTCCGCACGCACCAGACGCATATCTCCGGCGATGGTGCCGAAGCTCATGGCCAGGATGGGCATGACCGCCGATCGGAGCATGGACAGGGAGAAGTAATCCGTGCCCCCGTTCATGACCAGGGGGAACCACCCCAGCTTGAAGCCCACATAGTATTGCAGCAGGAAGGCATATACGAAGGCGGGCACAGAGATGAAGAACATGATGAACACGTTCAGCACCTGGTCCTGCCACTTGTTTTTGAAGATAGCGGCGACAATGCCGAAGATGACGCCCAGCGGGATGGAAATGACGATGGACACCACGTTGATATAGACGGTGGCCGGCAGCTTCCCGGCCAGATACTCGGTCACGTCCTGGAGATAGGTGCCCACGGTGGTGCAGAAGCCCCAGTTCCACTCGGTGAACACGTTTTTCAGAAAGATGCCGTACTGCACCATAATCGGTTTGTTATAGCCCCAGGCCTCCCGCATATCCTTCACGGCCTGGTCATATCCGCCCTGCACTGCCTGCACCTGGTTGGGCAGCATACGGATCAGCACGAACAGCATGGTCATGATGATAAACCCGCTGACCAGCATCAGAGCGATTCTTTTCGCGATATTTTTTGCTTTTCTTCCCCCCTTGCCGGCGGGCTCCCCCGCCGCGCCTCCCGGGGCCGCCCCCCCATTCCCAAAAATTGCGGGCCCCTAATACCAACGGGGGGGGGGCAGGAAGCCTGCCCCCGCCCGCCTGTTTTGTTACAGCAAGGTGACGATTAGTAAGTCAGCTGGTTGTTCTGCGAGGCGCAGTATTCCGCCCACTCGTCGTCGTCCATCGTGTAGGTCATCAGGCGGATGCCGCCGAAGCCCACCAGGGAGTTGACATAGGTGTCGGAGCCAAGGACGATCCGCTGAGAGTACATGACAGCCTCGTTCAGGTAGGCCAGAGGGGCCATGCCGTAATACTCCAGAATGCCCTTCTCCATACCGGCCAGAATCTGGTTGCGGGTGTCGGAGTCGGCGGTGGCATAGGTGCCCTCCACCAGCTCCTGGTACCAGTCATAGGCGCTCATGGTCATCTCTTCGCCGTTGACGGTGATGGTGATCTGCTCAGTGGTGCCGTCATAGCCGTAGACCAGGTTGTAGGTGGGATCCACATAGCACTGCATCATGGCGTAGGGGTTCATGTCCTCGCCGCCCCAGGCGGTGAAGGCGATGTCGCACAGGCCGGCCATGCAGTTGTTGTAATAGTCCTCATCCACCAGCAGGTTGATGGTGACCTTGCCCTCCAGGGAGGTGCCCACGGTGGCGGCGTCAATGGAGGACTGGAGGAAGTTGACGCGGTTCTGGTTGTTCTCGGTGTCGGCATAGACGTGATAGTCCAGCTCGATGCGGTCGCCCTCGCTCATCAGGCCGGACTCGATGGCCTGGGCATAGGCGGACTCGAACAGGGCGGCGGCGGCGTCCTTATCGTAGCCGGTGATCTGGCTCTCCTCGGTGACGCCGTACAGCTCGCACAGGGCCTCAATGGCATACTCGCTGTTGCGGTACAGCTCGCCGGTGTCGGGGTCGCAGACGTATACATAGTCGATCAGGCCATAGCCCGCGTCAGAGCCGGCCAGGCACTGGGTGACAAAGGACTGACGGTCCAGGGACAGGGAGATGGCCTCACGGAAGTCCTTGATGGACAGGATGGAGTGGTTCACGCCGTCGGCGTCCTCGCTCTTCAGGCTCTCCTCATCGGTGTTAAAGGTGAACACATAGGCAAAGGTGGTGGGGGCGTAATAGATGTAGTCGCTGTTGGCATAGGTCTCCATATCGGTGGTGCCAACGCTGTACTCATCCAGGTTGCCCTGGAGGAACAGGGACAGGCTGGTGGCAGGCTCGTCGATGTACTGGACGTAAATGTCAGTGGTCTGATACTGGCCCTCGTGGTTGCCGTCGGTGTAGCCGTACCAGTTCTCGTTCTTGGTCAGCTTCATCTCCTTGTCCGCCTGATAGGACACGATCTTATAGGGGCCATAGGACATATAGCTCTCGGCGGTGGTGCCGTAGGAGGACTTCACGATGTCGCCGGTCTGGGTCTTGCAGGCCTCATACAGCTCCTCATTCACCAGGCCGATCTGCATGGAGTAGCAGACATAGAACTGGGTGGTGGGGGTGGTGAGGATGAAGGTCAGGGAGTAGTCGTCATTCTTGATGACACCCACTTCGTCCCAGGTGGCGGCTTCCAGGGCCTCACCCACATAGACGTAGTCGGGGATGTAGGCGGCGTAGTAGTTCACCATGTAGTCATAGACCTCGGCGGCGGAGATATAGTCGCCGTCCTCGCCCTCTTCCACGGCCTCGTCGCGGATCAGGGTCTCGTCGGTGATGTCCACAACGGTGTCGCCGGCGTCAGACATGATGCCCCAGAAGTTGTAGATGTCCACACCGAAGTTGGTGTAGCCGTCGGCCTCGGCCTCTTCCACGGTGGAGTAGCCCAGGTCGGCCAGGGTGGTGGTGTAGCCGATGGACTTGTCGCTGTTGTAGTAGTTGTAGGCGTTGGCCAGGCCCACGGTGCCCTCATAGAAGGAGGAGGCGCGGTAGTTCTTCATCTCAGGGTTCAGGAACTGCTGCAGGGTATAGATGTAGTCATCAGCGGTGATGGGGGTGCCGTCCTCCCAGCACATGGCCTCGTTCAGGGTGATGGTCCAGGCATAGCCCTCGGTGGCGTCGGCGGGGACACCGTAGGTCTCGTTGCCGGCGTACTCGGCGGTGACGTCCTCAGGCATGGCGGAGGCCGCCTCGCAGACGATGTCATAGCCGTCGGCGGCGTCATTGATCACAAAGTCATAGAAGTAGACCATGGTGTAGCCCTGGACGTCGGCCTCGACCTCGTTCTGCCAGTCCGTGGGGGATCAGGTGGAGGGGGCGCTGGTGGAGTAGCTGTAGGTGTAGGTGCTGTCGCTGGTTTCGGCGTCGGCGCCGCTGGTGTCGGAGCTGCTGCCCTCGCTGGAGGAGCTGCCCCCGCTGGTGGTGCCGCTGTCGCTGCTGCCGCCGCAGGCCGTCAGGCTAAACACCATGGCCAGCGCCAACATCAGAGCGAGCATCCTTTTCATTTTCTTCATTGCTGATGACTCCTTTTCTTTATTTGGAATCCACCCCTGTTCGCGCAGAAACTCCATTCAAACTGCGTGTTCCTCCCCGGCCCGGAGGCACCTCCGGGCCGGGAAATGCGTATACGCATTTCCCTCGCGCGTCCGCCGCAAAGCGAGAATAAATTCCATGTACTTTATTATACTACCCTGTTATCATTTGTCAAGGTTGAATTGCAGTTTTGGCTTTTTCCCCTTGCAGAACGCTGTTTTTGGGGCCGGAGCCGTCATTTTTGTCCGGACAGGAACGTTTCCGGCTGGTTTTGACCTTGGAACGTTCTTCTGCCCCCGGAACGGGGCGGCCCTGCAAAACTGTCCGCCAACGGCGGTCACATTCCCCGGAACAGGGACAGTCTCCCCGCCCTTTTTGTCAAAGTCCAGCCCGGATTTTCCGTTTCTGTGCCGTTTTTTCGTATTTTTGTTCATATTTTTGTAATAAGTTCAGGGGCCGCGAAAGCGGCCCCTGTCAACGTTTTTGCAGGATTTTGATTTTGCTATTCATTTCCCGCCGGCTGGGGCGTTTCGGGGAACAGCACCGTCATCTCGGTGCCCTCCCCCACCTGGCTCTCCAGGGTGATATTGGCGTTGTGGAGCAGGGCGATGTGCTTCACGATGGCGAGGCCCAGTCCGGTGCCGCCGGTGGCCTTGCTCCGGCTCTTGTCCACCCGGTAGAACCGCTCGAACACCCTGCTCTGGGCCTCCTTGGGGATGCCGATGCCGGTATCCCGCACCTGGAGGAAGGGGTGGCTCTCCCGCAGCCCCGTGGTCAGCATGACCCGGCCCCCGGGGCGGTTGTAGCGGACGGCGTTCTCCACCAGATTGTCGCAGAGCTCCTCCAGCAGGTTCTGCACCCCGTCCACCGTCGCCGGCTCCCCGGCCACAGAAATGGTGACGTAGGCCCGCTGTGCCCGGACCCGGAGCCGCTCCGCGCTGGCCTGGGCCACCGCCTGCAAATCCACAGGCTCCGTCTCCGGCGGGTCCTCCGTCCGCAGGGTGCCGCTGTCCAGCTCGGTGAGCTTGATGATGTCGGACACCAGGGCGATCATCCGGGCGGACTCCTTCTGAATCTGGGCGGCGAAGGAGGGGATGTCCTCCCGGTTCACCATGCCGCTGGCCATCAGCTCGGCGTAGCCGGAGATGCTGGTCAGGGGGGTTTTCAGCTCGTGGCTGACGTTGGCGGTGAACTCCTGGCGAATCTTCTCATGGTTCTCCCGCAGCACCCGGTCCTCCATCAGGGTCTTGCCCAGGGGGGCCAGCTCCGGGTAGGGGACGTGGTCCTCCACGTCGTCCAGGTGCCTGCCCATCTCCACGATGGGGTCCACCAGGGAGCGGGTCAGCCTCCGGGACACCCAGACGGAGATCAGCGTCATCACCCCCAGGGCCAGCAGCAGCCAGGGCAGGGCCTGCAAAAACACGCTGTAAATGCTGGCCACGTCCAGAGAGGCCCGCAGCACGTTGCCGTCGCTGAGCAGCACCGCCTCATAAAAGGTGCGCTGGGACAGGGTGGAGGACATCCGCTCCGAGGAGCCGCTGCCGGTGGTCAGGGCCTCCTCCACCTCCGGCCGGAGGGAGTGGTTCTCCAGCGTCCCCTCCGCCACGCTGTCATAGAGGACGCTGCCCTCCGGGTCGATGAGGGTCAGGCGGATCGCCGCGTCGGCGCAGGCCTGGTCGAAGGTGTCCGGGGACTGCTCATAGGCCACGGCGTAGGCCCGCACCAGCTGCTCCGCGTCCTCCCACACCTGAATGGTGAAGGCCCGGTAGTACAGCAGGGAGGCCGTCAACGCCGCCAAAAGCATGGCGATGAGGCCGGTCAGGAACAGACGGTAGTTGACCTTGCGCGCCATAGGCTCACCTTCCCTGTCCGGCGCTCTCCCGGTCGGTGAGGATATAGCCCACCTTCCGCAGCGTCTGAATGTATCGGCCTGCGTCCCCCAGCTTCTGCCGGAGGGAGCGGATGTGCATATCCACCGTCCGGCTCTCCACCGAGTATTCACTGCGCCACACCCGGTCCATCATATCGTCCCGGGTGATGGCCGTCTCCGGGGACTGGAGGAAGAGCCGCAGCAGCTCGTACTCCTTCAGGGTCAGCTCCACCGGGCGGCCCTCCACTGTCACCTGATGCCGGTCCTCCTGCATGACGATGGGGCCGAAGGACAGGGTCTTGCCCCCCTGCTCCCGGCCCGTCCGGCGCAGCAGCGCCTTCACCCGGGAGAGAAACTCCATAATGCCGAAGGGCTTGGTCAGGTAGTCGTCCGCGCCGCCGTCCAGGCCCTGGACGATGTCCACCTCGCTGCCCCTGGCGGTCACCATCATCACCGGTATCTTCCGGGTGGCGTGGTTCTCCCGGAGGCGCTGCAAAATCATCAGCCCGTCCAGGTCGGGCAGCATCACGTCCAGAATCACCAGCTCCGGCAGGGATGTTTCCAGCCCCCGGAAGAAGGCCGCCCCATCGTGATAGATGGCGGCGTCCATCCCGTTGGAGCGGAGGGCGTATTGTTCTAATGCGGCGATGCTCTCGTCGTCTTCTACTATGGCTATCATATGAGATGCTCCTTTTTGGTGGCTGGTTGCCCCCTGCGGGGGCGTGAGCTGCTAGCTGTTAGCTGTTAGTGACCCCTCCGCCGTCAAGCGGCATTTCCGCTTCGCTCCCTACCCTTTCAGGGGAGGCGGGAGGTTGTTGTAGTCGCTGCATTGCGTTCACCAGTAGGGGCGCACAGTGTGCGCCCGGCTGACGTTTCCTCCTCAGGGAAGGATGGATAAAGGAAATAGTTTTGCTCTCACAGTGGGCCTCCTCAGATAACGTTCGCTATCGAGGCTTTGCCCGGCCTTCGCCGTCAAGCGGCATTTCCGCTACGCTCCTTATGCCGAAGGCGGGCGGAACGTGCAATTTTGTTGTCCTTTGGTCGTGGAAATCTGACTGTAAGGGTACGTTCTTCCCCTCAATCCAAGATAGATTGTACCTTAAGTTGATGACCTTCCCTTTCAGGAGAGGCCGAAGGTTGTTGTAACCACTTCGTCATTGCCTCCCTGAAAGGGGAGGGGGACAGCGAAGCGGTGGAGGGGTGGTTAACAGCTACCATTTTATAGATTCAATCGTCCCCCGTCAAGCCGTACTGCTCCCGATAGTGGTTGTACCGGTCCAGAAAGTTTTCCCTGGCCCGGGTTTCCTCCCGGTAGGCGTGGCGCTGGAAGGAATCCTGCTGCACCTCGATCATGTCGATGGCGATGTTGGTGCAGTGGCCGGAGACACGCTGCAAATCCGTCAGCAGGTCGCCCAGCCGGATGCCCGCCTGAATGGAGCATTTCCCCGCCTGGAGCCGCTCCACATGATGCTCCTTGCACTCCTTCACGATGTCGTTCACCACCAGGTTCAGCAGGGGGATCTCCTTGGCCTTCTTGTAGTCGGTTTCCGCGAAGGCGGCGATGGTGCGGTCCAGCACCTCCTGCACCGCGTTCTCCAGCACCCGCAGCTCCTCCAGCGCCTCCGGGGAGAAGGTCAGCTCGCTTTTCCGCAGGGCGGAGGCCGCCAGCTTGATGTTCACCGCGTAGTCGCCGATGCGCTCCCAGTCGCTGATGGCGTGGAACAGGAAACTGACCGTGTGGCTGTCCTCCACGTTCATGCTGCGGCTGGACAGCTTCACCAGATAGGTGCCGATCTTGTCCTCGTACAGGTCGATGGAGGCCTCCTTCTCGCTGACGGAGGCGGCAATCTCCTCATCCCAGCGGTCCACCAGAGACAGGGACTGGAGGACGCCCTGCCGGGCCAGCTCCGCCATGTCCTTCGTCAGGGTCTGGCCCCGCTCCAGGGCCAGAGCCGGGGTGTTCAGGAACCGCTCGTCCAGCAGCTGGAATTCGTCCTGCTTCTCGTCCTCCGGCACCGTCAGGTAGGCCAGCTTCTCCAGCCCCTTGGTGAAGGGCAGCATGCAGACGGTGGCCGTCACGTTGAACACCGTATGCACCAGGGCGATGCCCGCCTTGTCGATGCCGCTGTCAATGAAGGAGAAGTGGAAAACGGCGTTCAGGGCGTAGAACACGATCAGGAAGCCCACCGAGCCGATGACGTTGAAATACAGGTGGACCAGCGCCGCCCGGCGGGCGTTCTTGTTGGCCCCCACGCTGGAGATCATGGCGGTGACGGTGGTGCCGATGTTCTGGCCCATGATGATGGGGATGGCGCTGCCGAAGGTGACGGCCCCGGTGGTGGAGAGGGCCTGCAAAATGCCCACGCTGGCGGAGGAGGACTGAATCACGGCGGTGAGCCCTGCGCCCACCAGCATCCCCAGCACCGGGTTCTGGAACATGACGAACAGGTTGGTGAAGGCCTCCACCTCGCCCAGAGGCTCCACCGCGCTGGACATGGTGGACATCCCCGTCATCAGGATGGCGAAGCCCAGCAAAATCACGCCGATGTTCCGCTTCTTCTCCCCGCCTGTCATATACAGCACAATGCCGATAAAGGCCAGGATGGGGGAGAAGCTGGTGGGCTTCATCAGCTGCATCAGGAAGCTGTCCCCCTGAATGTCGGCCAGGGACAGAATCCAGGAGGTGACGGTGGTGCCCACGTTGGCCCCCATAATGACGCCGATGGCCTGGCTCAGCTCCATAATGCCGCTGTTGACGAAGCCTACCACCATCACCGTGGTGGCGGAGGAGGACTGAATCACCGCCGTCACCACCAGGCCCAGCAGCAGCCCCTTCACCGGGTTATCCGTCATCCGCCGCAGAATGCTTTGCAGCTGGCTGCCCGCCTGCTTTTCCAGGGCCTTGCCCATGATGTCCATGCCGAAGAGGAACATGGCCAGGCCCCCCAGCAGGGAAAATACGTTAAAAATACTCATGCTGCATCCCTCAATCCGTTTCTTTGATGCTTTTTTACAGATTTTTTGTTTACAGTTCTATTGTACCGTCCGTATGTAAAGTTTGCGACCAGCGCTGCGTTAAATTCAGGTAAAGTTCTGTAAAATCTGTGTAAAGTGGAGGGTGGGGATTCCTTGGGTAAGGAATGTGGAAGGAACTACGGTTTTTCCCGTTCGGCGGGGCTCCTTAGATTAAGTTCGCTATCGAGGATTTGCTCGGCCTTCCCTTGCCAGGGAAGCGGGGCCTGCTTTTCTCGATTCGTCGAGAAAAGCAGCAAAAGAGGACGACTTAGGGGGGAGCGAGGCCCCGAAGCTCCCCCCTGAGCCGCCTTCTTTTGCTACTTTTCTTGGCGGAGTAATTTACGGCGTCCAAAAATGTGCCAGTGGCACATTTTTAGCCGGAAACCGATGCCAGCTATGCTGGCGAGGGTCATTGACCGAGGAGGATACCATAAATGGTCAGCAGGCGGTAGTCAAGGCCATGCCCTGGCAAGGGCAAACGCGCTATTTCCTTCCGGTATCCTCATCTAAGGAACGGACGGCCCGCCGGGAGGGCAAAACGTAGCTCCTTCCACATTCCTTGTCCAAGGAACCCTTCCGGAAGAAAATCTTCATAACTTTACAATTCCTTGACTGCTTCATGGTCGCTTACACCTCTGCCCCCTGCTAGAATGATACCGTACCCACAAGGGGAACAACAAGGCCGGCAGGGAGCCGGCCGCACATAGAAAGGATTTCTCATTACCATGAAAAAAGTAATTGCACTGCTCATGACCCTCGCTCTGGCTTTCTCTCTGGTTGCCTGCGGCAGCTCCAGCAGCAGCGACAGCGACGACACCTCTGACGCCCAGAGCCAGTCCTCCACCGAGGAGGGCACCGAAGACGCCGGCACCGAGGAGGAAGAGGCCGGCACCGAGGAAGAATCCTCCAACACCGACGACAGCACCGAGGACGCCGGCACCGCCGACCTGTCCGGCACCGTCTCCACCAACGGCTCCACCTCCATGGAAAAGGTCATGGCCATCCTGATCGAGGCCTTCGAGGAGGAGAACCCCAACGTCACCGTCACCTATGACGCCACCGGCTCCGGCGCCGGCATCACCGCCGCCACCGAGGGCAGCGCCGACATCGGCCTGGCCAGCCGCAACCTGAAGGACGAGGAGACCGGCCTGACCGCCTATGTGGTGGCCATCGACGGCATCGCCGTCATC
>JAJQCJ010000095.1 GCA_021202775.1 Clostridiales bacterium
ACCGGAAATTGATTTGTTGAACTGTGAAACTGTAATTGTTCAGAGGTTCCTTAGGCTTCATGCTCTACTAGCCACTAGCCACTGGCCACTAAAAGTCCCGCCGCCGCAGCCCCCAGAACCGCCCACACGGCGAAGGCCCGGCGCTCCCCCGCCCGCCACAGGGCGGGCAGGTCCCACAATGCCAGCGCGGCCAATGCCGCAAAGCCCGCGAATTTCATCCGGCGTCCCCCTTCCGTCACGCGACGGTGTCATAGCTCCGCTCCAACGTCACCTGGGCCTCCGCCTCCAGCTCCAGGGAGGCGAAACCGCTGTTCCAACATTCATTTAATAGCTCTTTTTTGCCGGGGCAGGCCATCTCCGCCAGCCGCCGCAGATGGAGGAAGTCCACCCCTTCCGACTGGGACAGGGCCAGCACCTCCTCCATCCCCTGACGCAGGTAGTCGGAGAGGGCCTCCTCCAAATCGTCCAGCAAAGCCGTCCCCTCCTGCTGCAAATTGTGGCCCTGCAGCTCTGTCAGGGCGCACTCCGCCGTCAGGGTCAGCGTCAGGCCGGTGAGCCGGTCCTCCTCCCACTGGGGAAGGATGGCGCAGTCCGCGCTGGTGAGCTTCAGAGCGGCGCCGCCGGTGTCCAGGGCCACCTCAAAGACGTCGCTCTCCCCGTTGCCGGTGATGAGGCTGGCCGCCTGGGACAGCCGCCGGTTCAGCGTCCCCGCCATGACCCCGTCCTCCAGCCAGCACAGGCCCACGGCCTGAATGTCCGGCGTCTCGCCGCTGTCGTCCAGGGCCACCAGAGGCACCAGCGCCGCGCCGTTGTCCTTCAGGTCGGACAGCAGGTGCCGCAGGGTGTAGGGCCAGGACTCCGATTTCAGGGGCAGTTCCCGGGAGATGGCCTCCAGCCGGTCGGTGACGGCGCTCTGCTCCGTGGTGTAGCCCTCCACCAGCTCCCCGGCGGTGGTGCCCTGGACGATGAAGAGCTTGGTGTCCATCCGGGTGGCATAGTCCCGCTCCAGATAGTCCACGATGGGCTCCAGACTCTGCCGGGCCATGTCCTCCCCGATGAGGCACTCCTGCACATGGCTGTAGCTGACGGTGCCCTCCCCGGCGGTGCGGATGGTCAGGCAGGCGTCCGCCACCGTCAGCCCCGTGGCGGTCAGCACCACCGGGGGCCGGCGTCCCCGCCGTCCGGGTCGCTGCGGACGCCCCCGGCGGCGGTGACGCCGGTCAGCCCGCCCTCCCCGGCGTCCACCGCCAGGGTGCGCATCAGTTCGATTTGGGTGATCTCCTTCCCCTGCGGGAGGAAATCCGACCCGCAGGCCGTCAGCAAGGTTGACAGGGCGGCGGCGGTCAGGAAGGCGGACAGGGTTTGGTGGGTGTTTTTCATGTTTGATTCCTCACGATGGCGGTTGTTAGCCAGTAGGGGCGCACAGTGTGCGCCCGGCTATGGTTGGGTCTATTTCTGCGGTTGATTTGGAGGCATCAGACCACAAAATGAAATCACTCCTCCTGTCTGTATAAATGACACTGTCAGGAACAACCGGCTTCTCCCCCGAACGCTTTTTCTAAGGCGAAAACGGGCGGGCGCACACTGTGCGCCCCTACTGGTAAAGGGGACATCCAGCGGCTTCAACCACTACGGCTAGCAGCTAGCAGCTAACAGCTAATAGCTACCTCTGCTTCCTCACATTATCCACCGGCAGCACCGTGTCCCGCAGCTTCTCCTCCGGGGCGGGGCCCCGCACCACTGTCCGCAGGGCCTCCGCCGTCCCCGCCGTGAAAGGGGCCAGGTAGGGGCAGCCCAGGGTCTCCACCCCCGCCAGGTGGAGCACCAGCACCGCCAGGGCCAGGTTCAGGCCAAAGAGCCCCGCCACCGACGCCGCCACCGCCAGCAGGAACCGCCACACCCGCAGGGCGTTGGACAGGTCCTGATTGGGAATGTTGAAGCCGGTGATGCCCGCCGCCGCCACCACGATGATGACCACCGGG
The DNA here is from genome assembly GCA_021202775.1 of Clostridiales bacterium. Lineage (GTDB taxonomy): Bacteria > Bacillota > Clostridia > Oscillospirales > Oscillospiraceae > Onthomonas. Next base: position 1,983 of record JAJQCJ010000095.1, read on the forward strand.
GACAGAATCTTCGCGTCCACCGCCGCCTGACCCACCACCAGCCCGCCGATGATGGAGACGGTCTGGCCGATGGTCTTGGGCAGCCGCTGCCCCGCCTCCTGCAAAATCTCGAAGGCCAGCAGCAGCCCCAGCACCTCGAACTGGGTGGCGAAGGGCACGTCCTGTTTGGCAGCGATGATGGACTGGGCCAGCTGGGTGGGAATCATCTCAAAGTGAAATCCGGTGACGGCGATATAGAACCCCGGCAGCAGCACGGTGATGCCGGCGCACAAATACCGCAGCACCAGCAGACAGCTGGCCGCCAGAAAGTGCCAGCTCCTGTCCTGAGGGGCCCGGAGGAAGTCGGCAATGCAGCAGGGCAGCACGCACCCCAGGGGGATGCCGTCCGCCAGCACCGCGATGCGGCCGTTCAGCAGCTCCCGGCACAGCCGGTCGGGCCGCTCCGTGAAAATCGTCCGGGGGAACACCGTCCGCCGGGGGCCGATGAGGTACTCCTCCAGGTCGGCGGTGGTCAGCAGGGCGTCGATGTCCATCCTGTCCAGAGCGGCCTCCACCTGACCCACCAGGGCCTGGTCGGTGATGCCCTCCATCCACAGCACGTCCACCGGGGTGCCGCTGCGGCGTCCCACGGTTTTCTCCGTCACACGGAGGGCGGGGGAGCGCATCCGGCGGCGGAGGAGGGAGGTGTTGGTGCGCAGGCTCTCCACGAAGGCGTCCTTGGCCCCTTTTACCTCTGTCTCGTTCTCCGGCGGCTCCACACCCCGCTTCTCCTCGGTCTGGACGGAGCAGGTGATGGCCTTCCCGTTGGGGAGGAACACCGCCGCCGCCCCGTCGATGACCGCCTCCACCACATCGCGGAGCTGCTGCCGCTCCTCCGCGTCCAGGTTCCAGACGCCTCCCAGCAGGAGCTGCTCCGCTTCGTCCCCGGTGACGGGCTGGGGAGCGGAGACGATGGGGCGAATCACATAGTCGTTCAGGCGCTCGCTCTTCACCATGCCGTCCACCCAGGCCAGGCGGAGGGTCTGGGCAGTGCCGGTGAGCTGCACCTCCTTCGTGGCGAAGTCGGCGCAGCCCTGAAAGGCGGCGGTGAGCCCCGCCCAGGTGGCGGGGGCGTCCGGCGTCTCCGCCGGGTGACAGGGCACCGGCTGGTGGTGGGGCCAGTGGAACAGGGACATGGGGGTTCCTTCTCTCTTTGTCTTGCTGATTGTCTTGCTGAGGGTAGTTTGAGCGGGACGGGGGATTTTATACGGGGAGGGCGGTTTGATTTTCGGATTGGGGAAACCGGAAGGGTGCGGCAGGCGGCCTCTGGCCGCAGACAGAAACTTGCAAAAAATTCATTTTCTGTTCACACAAAACCACCGTTTCTTGGTAGAATAAAGCTACCATCTCCCATACAGGACGGGAGAAGCATCTCAAAAGAAAGAAGGAACTGTCAATGAGCATCAAAAAATGGGTCGTGGGCGCCGCCGTTGTAGGTGCTGCCGCCTGCGGCGTCGCCGCTTACCTGAAGATGCGGGAGGACAAGGACGCTGCCGAGGAAGAAGCTGCCGAAACCACCGCCCCCGCCGAGGAGGCTGCTCCTGCTGAGGAGGCCGCTCCCGCCGAGGAAGCCGCTCCCGCTGAGGAACACCACGCTGCTAAAGAACACGCTACCGCGGAGGAAGCCAA
>JAJQCJ010000139.1:0-19306 GCA_021202775.1 Clostridiales bacterium
AGGGCAAGATCCTCTCCTTCGGCGACACCAATATGCGTACCCGTTTCACCTGCGGCGCGACGGAGTTCGTCACCCGCTGGAGCGAGTGCGGCCCCACCCACCACTTCGCTGCGGCCACCGGGCGGCATATCGACACCGTTTTGAAGGTGGCGAAGATTTTGAACGTGCCGGTGGACATCGTCACCCGGTAAGGCCGCCATGGAACGCTATGCGTGGAAGGGGCGCATCCGCCCCGGGAAACAGGCGGAGTACCAACACCGCCACGACAACATCTGGCCGGAGATGAAGCAGGTTCTCAAGGACGCCGGCATCTGCCATTACAGCATCTGGATGACCGGGGACGAGCTGTTCGGCTACTACGAGTGTGAAAAGGGCATCGCCTACGCCGCCAGAGTGCAGGCGGAGAGCGAAGTGGTGGCCCGCTGGGACGAGTACATGAAAGATGTACTGGAGATGGAAAAGGACCCGGTGACCGGCGCACAGCCGCTGATGACTCAGGTTTTTTGGCTGGAATAAACACACTAACATTGATATTCAGAAAGGATGGACACACAATGAAGGTTTTAGACTCGAACTTTATGCAGGGCTTTATGCGCATGGCGGACGACGGCTGGCAGCAGGGCTGGCACGAGCGCAACGGCGGCAACCTGACCTACCGGATGAAGCCGGAGGAGGTGGAGGCCGTCCGGGAAGATTTGTCCTTCGACGGCGAGTGGAAGGACATCGGCACCAGCGTGCCCGGTCTGGCCGGGGAATTCTTCGTGGCCACCGGCTCCGGCAAGTACTTCCGCAACGTCATGAGCGCCCCGGAGGACTCCTGCGCCATCTGTGAGATCGACGACAAGGGCGAAAAGTACCGCGTTTGCTGGGGCCTGGTGAACGGCGGCCGGCCTACCAGCGAGTTCCCCTCCCACCTGATGAACCATGAGGTGAAGAAGGCGGCCACCGGCGGCAAGCACCGCGTCATCTACCACGCCCACCCCGCCAACACCATCGCCCTGACCTTCGTGCTGCCCCTGACCGACGAGGCCTTCACCCGCGAGCTGTGGGAGATGGCCACCGAGTGCCCGGTGGTGTTCCCCTCCGGCATCGGCGTGGTGCCCTGGATGGTCCCCGGCGGCCGGGACATCGCCGTGGCGACTTCTGAGCTGATGAAGCAGTATGACGTGGCGATTTGGGCACACCACGGGATGTTTTGCTCCGGCGAGGACTTCGACCTGACCTTCGGCCTGATGCACACCGTGGAGAAGAGCGCCGAGATTCTGGTGAAGGTGATCTCCATGACCGGCGGCACTAAGCGGCAGACCATTCAGCCCGACGAGTTCCGCCACCTGGCGGTGGACTTCGGCGTGACCCTGCCGGAGAAGTTCCTGTACGAGAAGTAATTGTAAAAGCCGTTCCCCGCAGCACGCCGATTTCTCAGCGTGCTGCGGGAGGCAAGGATCAGAAAATGCATGGAACTGTATGCAGTTCATACATGATTCCTGCATTATTTCTACATTATTTCTACACCTGTATTCCTACATTACGCGCGATTTATTTTATTGTTTCTGTTTCCGCCTGCACCCGCCGGTATCCCGCCGGGTGTAAATTATGATGGGGAGACCGGCGTTCTCCCGAACCCAAACAAACCCCCGCCGTATCGGATGCTTTTCCTGAAAAAAACAGTTGACAAACCGCCTTCCCCGTGGTATGATTTACAAGCTGGCAATCGAACTGCGGGTGTAGTTCAATGGTAGAATCCCAGCCTTCCAAGCTGGTCGCGTGGGTTCGATTCCCATCACCCGCTCCATATGCGGCTGTAGCTCAGCTGGATAGAGCAACTGCCTTCTAAGCAGTGGGCCGGGGGTTCGAGTCCCTTCAGCCGTACCATGCCTGGCTTCGGGATGTGCAGCGAGCAATTCTGTTTGCTCCCTGCAGCCCCCCTTCCGCTACTCAGCAGGTCAGCAGAGATTGCAAGCAGTATCTTCTTATGGTGGGTATAGCTCAGTTGGTTAGAGCGCCAGATTGTGGCTCTGGAGGCCGACAGTTCGAATCTGTCTACCCACCCCATTTATTACCTCTTGGAAGTGTTCAAGGCCAGAGCGGTTGCGTATGTTCTTCCGATCTGGCTTTCTTCTGTGAGAAAGGACAATGGGATGTCGCCAAGTGGTAAGGCAAAGGACTTTGACTCCTTTATCCGTGGGTTCGAATCCCGCCATCCCAGCCAGAACATTGCGGGTTTTCCCGTTGCTATAATGCGTGTTTCCACGCCCCAGTAGCTCAGTCGGCAGAGCACCTGCCTTTTAAGCAGGGTGTCCGGGGTTCGAATCCCCGCTGGAGCACCAATACTCCCGAACGCGACTGCGTTCGGGAGCTTTTTCATGCCTCCGGAGGACCGCCCCTCAGACGCCGTTTTTCGCGTTGTGGGCGGGATTCCGCCCCCGGGAGGCGTGAATACTTTACAGAAAGGCGGAGCCTGATGTATCGGAACTATCTCTTTGACCTGTACGGTACCCTGGTGGATATCCACACAGACGAGTACAGGGACAGCTTCTGGCAGGCGCTGTGTGCCGTCCTGGCGGAGCAGGGTGTCTGCTATCGGCCGGAGGCGCTGCGGACGGCGTACCGCATCGAGGTGCTGCGTCAGGAGGACGCCCTGCGGCGTGCCGGCAGGTTCGCCCGGCCGGAAATCGACATCGCCCCGGTGTTCCGCCGGCTGCTGGCCGTGAAAGGGCGAAGGGCTTCTGACCGGGAAATCGCCGCCTTGGCCCGCGCCTTCCGCACCCTCTCCACGGAAAAGCTCCGCCTCTTTGACGGGGCGGAGCAGCTGCTCCGTACATTGAAAAAACGTGGTAAGGGGGTCTATCTGCTGTCCAATGCCCAGCGGCTCTTCACCGGGCCGGAGCTGCAGGCCCTGGGGCTGGAGGACTGTTTTGACGGCATCCTCCTGTCCTCCGACGCCGGGGTGAAGAAGCCAGACCCCCAATTTTATCGGATGCTGCTGCAGCAATACCGCCTCCGGCCGGAGGACTGCCTGATGACGGGGAACGATGACCTGGCCGACTGCCACGGGGCCGCGGCAGTGGGAATCGACAGCTGCTATATCCGCACCGAACAGTCACCGGCCAGGGAGCGGCCCCTGCCGGTGAATTGCCGGGAAATCAACCATATTTTGGAGGTGCTGGAGTTGGGGTGATGGGGATGTCATCAACCTGAGGCGTGAATGAGTATGAAAAAGCTCGTGCAGGGTTACGGTAAAATTTTGACCTGACACATCGCCATGGCCGCCAGGGCGTTGGCGTGGCTGGCCGGGGTGACCCCGGCGCAGCAGGCCCCGTCTACGGACACCGGCACCTCCGGCGCCGCCGCCTTCACCAGCAGGGCGTTGGAGATGACGCAGATGTCAGTGCAAAGCCCCACAAGCTGCACCTCCTCCAGGTCCTGCAGCCCGGCCACATAGTGGGCCAGCTTCTGGGAGCCAAAGGTGGGCTTGTCCAGAATCAGGCAGCCGTCCGTTGCCAGCTCCGGGACGATTTCCCACCCCGGCGTGCCCTGAATACAGTGGGGCACCGGCAGATTCCGCCCCTCCTGGGTGGTCAGGTAATCCGGCGTGTGGGTGTCCCTGGTGAACACCACCGTCCAGCCCGCCGCCCGGCAGCGCGCCACCTTTTCCTGTACCTTCGGGACGATGGCCACCGCCTCGGCGGTGCCCAGTGCGCCGTCCACAAAGTCCTTCTGCATATCTACGACCACCAGTAATTTCATGCCGCATCCTTCTTTCTGCTGTAATGCGCCGCGCTGCGGCGGGAAGTCTTTCCAACACGATTATAACATGGCAGGCACCGGCGGTCAATAAAACGGAGGCTCTTTCCCTGCCTGAGGAACGGATGTCCTGCCCGGCAGAAATTATCCCCCGCCCCTTGCAATTTGCCGGGAAAGGGCGTATAGTAAAGTCAGAACTGCATAGTACGGGGAGCTCGCCGGAGCGGGCTGAGAGTCGGCTGTACTGCCGTGACCCGGAGAACCTGATTTGGGTAATGCCAACGTAGGGAGTTTTTTTCGATGCCGCAGGCGTCGCTCTCTTTGGGCGCCTGCGGCTTTCTTTGTTGGGAGGGGTAGAATATGAAACTGAATCCGGAAACGCTGCGGCTGTACGCGGTGACAGACCGGGCCTGGCTCCGGGGCCGCACCCTGGAGCGTCAGGTGGAGCAGGCCATTCTGGGCGGAGCCACCATCGTCCAGCTGCGGGAAAAGGCCCTGACCGGCGAAGCGCTGCTGACTCAGGCGAAGGCCCTCTGCGCCCTGTGCCGCCGGTACGGCGTCCCCTTCCTGGTGAACGATGACGTGGCCCTGGCCCTGGCGGTGGGGGCGGACGGCGTCCACGTGGGCCAGGAGGACATGGCGGCCCAGCAGGCCCGGGCCCTGCTGGGGCCGGACAAGATTCTGGGCGTCTCCGCCCACAACGTGGCCCAGGCCGTGGCCGCCCAGCGGGCCGGGGCGGACTACCTGGGCTGCGGCGCGGCCTTTGTGACGGGGACGAAAACCGACGCCCGGCCCATCCCCAGGGAGACGCTGCGAAAAGTCACGGCGGCGGTGGACATCCCCGTGGTGGCCATCGGCGGCATTACGCGGGACAACCTGCCCCTGCTGCAGGGCTGCGGCCTGGCCGGGGTGGCGGTGGTCGGCGCTCTGTTCGCCCAGGAGGACGTGCAGGCCGCCGCCAGGGAGCTGTTTCGGCTGGCGGGGCAGATCTGACACTACAACTTCATATTTTTCACAGGAAACTGCGGCCCGTCAGGGCCGGTTTCACGGGGCGCATTGGGGGCACCACCTTGCGTCGCGTAATAAAACGAAATGCTGAATCAGAAAAGGAGTATGAAACATGAAAACAGCATTGACAATCGCCGGAAGCGATTCCAGCGGAGGCGCCGGTATCCAGGCAGACATCAAGACGATGACCATGAATGGCGTATTCGCCATGAGCGCCGTCACCGCCCTGACCGCCCAGAACACCACCGGCGTCACAGACATTCTGGAGGCAACACCCACCTTTTTGGAGGAGCAGCTGGACGCCGTGTTTACGGACATCACGCCCGACGCCGTGAAAATCGGCATGGTCTCCTCCAGAGAACTGATTCAGGTCATCGCCCGGAAGCTGAAGCAGTATCACGCCCGGCACATCGTGGTGGACCCGGTGATGGTGGCCACCTCAGGGGCCAAGCTGCTGCGGGACGACGCGGTGGACGCCCTGGTGACGGAGCTGCTGCCCCTGGCGGAGGTGGCCACCCCCAACATCCCGGAGGCGGAGATTCTGGCGGGCCACCCCATCACCTCCCCCGCCCAGATGGAGGCGGCAGCCGGAGAGATCAGCCGGCGCTACGGGTGCAGCGTCCTGTGCAAGGGGGGCCACGACCTGAACGACGCCAACGACCTGCTGTGGCGGGATGGAAAAGCCCTGTGGCTCCGGGGCAGGCGCATTGACAACCCCAACACCCACGGCACGGGCTGCACCCTGTCCAGCGCCATCGCCGCCAACCTGGCCAAGGGCTACCCACTGGAGGAGGCGGTGGCCATGGCCAAGGAGTACATCTCCGGGGCGCTGTCCGCCATGCTGGACCTGGGCCACGGCTCCGGCCCCATGGACCACGCCTTCGCCCTCCCCGCCCAGTACCGGAAGGAGGCCCAGGCATGAAAAAGACCACGGTGGCCCAGAACGGGCTGATCTGGTTCGGGGCAGGGGTCTCCATCGCGGAGATTCTCACCGGCACCTACTTTGCCCCCCTGGGCATGGCGAAGGGCCTGCTGGCGATTTTGCTGGGCCACGTCATCGGCTGCGCCATGATGTTCTTTGCCGGGCTCATCGGCGGGCGCACCGGGCTCAGCGCCATGGAGACGGTGAAGCTCAGCTTCGGCCAGAAGGGCGGGCTGCTCTTTGCCGTGCTGAATGTGCTCCAGCTGGTGGGCTGGACGGCCATCATGATTTACGACGGGGCCCTGGCCGCGGACGGCATTGCCGGCGTGGGAAGCTGGGTGTGGTGCCTGGTCATCGGCGGGCTGATCATCGTCTGGCTGGTGGTGGGCATCACCAACCTGGGCCGGGTCAACCAGGTGGCGATGGCCCTGCTCTTCCTGCTGACGCTGGTGCTGTGCAGGGTGATTTTCTTCGACAGCGGCGCGGTCTCCGCCGAAACACAGGAGACCCTGACCTTCGGGTCCGCGGTGGAGCTGGCGGTGGCCATGCCCCTGAGCTGGCTCCCCCTCATCAGCGACTACACCCGTGACGCGGAGAAGCCTGTGGCCGCCACCTTGGCCAGCACGGTGGTCTATGGCGTCGTCTCCTGCTGGATGTACTTCATCGGCATGGGGGCCGCCATCTACACCGGAGAGAGCGACGTGGCCACCATCATGGTGCAGGCAGGGCTGGGCGTGGCCGGGCTGGTGATCGTGGTGCTGTCCACCGTCACCACCACCTTTCTGGACGCCTATTCCGCCGGGGTTTCCGCCGAGGCCATCACCGATAAATGCAATGGCAAGCTCACCGCCATCGTAGTGACGGTGGTGGGCATCGCAGCCGCCATCCTGTTCCCCATGGACGACATCACCGACTTTCTCTACCTGATCGGCTCGGTGTTCGCCCCCATGATCGCGGTGCAGATGGCCGACTTCTTCCTGCTGAAAACTGACCGGCGGGGGGACGCCTATTCCGTCTCCCGGCTGGTGATCTGGCTCATCGGCTTTGTGGTGTATCGCCTGCTGATGCAGGTTGACCTGCCCCTGGGGAACACCCTGCCGGATATGCTCATCACCATGGTCCTTGTCCTGCTGTGGGGCGGGCTGGCGGAACGGAAGGAACGCTGAACAGACCGGGGCCGCTGTGGGGCTTTGAACAACGCAAATTTTACGGGGCCTCCCCCGCCGCCCTTCCGGGCAGCCGGGGGAGACCCCTGCTTTCATTGCTTCCCGGAGTCGGCCCGGGGAACCCCCTTCCCCATCCGCCGCCGATTCCCGTCAGATTCCTTTGACTATTGGGGAAAGTGTGCTATAATATCGACAAGCGAATCGTTTGCCAGAGCCGGAACAGGAGGTGTGGGCCTTGAACGACAAGCGAAACAGCCCTGTGGCCGTGTTTGACTCCGGCATGGGGGGCATCAGCGTGCTGCGGGAGCTGTATCGGCTCATGCCGAATGAGGACTATCTCTTCTTTGGCGACAGCGCCAACGCCCCTTATGGCGAACGCTCGGTGGAGGACGTGCGGAATCTGACCCATGCCCATGTGGCCCATCTGCTGGAGGCAGGGGCCAAGGCGGTAGTGGTGGCCTGCAACACCGCCACCAGCGCGGCCATCCGCACCCTGCGGGAGGCCTATCCGGACGTCCCCATGATCGGCCTGGAGCCTGCCATCAAACCCGCGGTGGAGGCCAATCCCGGCGGACGCATCCTGATCCTGGCCACCGACCTGACCATCCACCAGGGGAAGTGCCGCGCCCTGATGGAGCGGTATCAGAACCAGGCGGAGCTGATCCCCCTGGGGGCGCCGGGGCTGATGGAGTTCGTGGAGGGGGGAAAGCTCCACACCCCGGAGCTGGACGCCTTTCTCCGCCGTCTGCTGGCCCCCTATCTGGCCGACCCGGTGGACGCCGTGGTGCTGGGCTGCACCCACTACCCCTTCCTCCAGGAGGACATCGCGCAGGTGATGGGGCCGAAGGTGCGGTTCTATGACGGCGGCTCCGGGGCGGCCCGAGAGACCCGGCTCCTGCTGGAGCAGGGGGGCCTCCGGAACGCCCCTGACCGTCGGGGGCAGATCACCTTCCGGAACAGCGACCCCTCCGGCGTCCATCTGGAGCTGAGCAAGCGGCTCTTTGCCCTGTAGACAGGCATCACCCCGTATGAAACACAGATACGGCGTCCCGGCGGTTTGCTTCCGCCGGGACGCCGCTGTCATGGCTGCGCAAAGCCCCTCTAAGGAGAACCCCATTTTCAAAAGGGGCAATCTCCCCCCTTGCGGTTCGACGGATTTTTCGCTATAATAGGGCTATACTGTCACTGAAGGGGTGACAGCTCCGCAGGCGTGTCAGATGGGAGGGCTGTATGATGTCGCATGGTTTTGTCCGTACACAGTTTGAAGTGAAGCTGCTGATCCTCTACATTCTCGCCCAGCTCTGCCAGCCGGTGGAGCGCTCGGCGCTGACCGAGCTGGTGCTGGCCGTGGAGGGCGTGAACTACTTCCAGTTTTCCGACGCCCTGGCCAGCCTGGAGGAGACCAGCCACGTCCAGACGGAGCAGGGCCTGTACGCCATCACCCCCAAGGGGAGGGCCAACGGCTCCGTCTGTGAGTCGGAGCTGGCCTACTCCGTCCGCCAGCTCTGCGACCGGAATGTGGCGGCCATGAACGCAAAGCTCCGCAGGGCGACCATGGTGCGGGCCCAGGTGCTGCCCCGGGCCGAGGGGGACGGCTTTACCGTCCGCATGTCCCTGGACGACGACGCGGGGAATGTGATGACCCTGGAAATGATGACGCCGGGGCTCTCCCAGGCCAACGTCCTGAAGCGCAGCTTCGAGGGCCGGGCGGAGCAGATTTATAACGCGATTTTGGACGTGCTTCTGGCGGAGGAGCATGACGGATGACCACTGCAAAACCGAAAGGATGAATGCTTATGACCGAGCCAACCCTGCTTGGCTATCCGATTTCCCTGCTGTTTTTGTACTTTCTCTGGTACTCCTTCCTGGGATGGGTGTTGGAGACCTGCTGGTGTTCCTTCTTTAAAAGACGGTTCGTGGCCAGAGGCTTTCTGAAAGGGCCAATCTGCCCCATTTACGGCATCGGTATCCTGATGATGGTGCTGTTCTTCACGGGGCTGATGGACTATCCCGTGGTGTTCTACCTGGTGTCCACCGTGACGCTGTCCGCCTGGGAGTATTTTGTGGGATGGCTGCTGGAGGTCACCACCCACACCCGGTACTGGGACTATTCTCAGAAGCGGTTCAACCTCCACGGGTGGATTCGGCTGGATTACTGCCTGTTCTGGGGGGTGGCGGCCTACATCGTCCTCTACTTCATCCACCCCGCCACGGAGCGGCTGTTCGCCAGAATCCCCCTCCTGACCCGACAGGCCCTGGCGATTGCCGCCGCCGCGGTCACGCTGGTGGACATTGTCACCACCATCCGCAGCCTGGCCATGACCACCATGCTGATGGAAAAGGCCAAGGCCGTCAGCGCGGAGGTGGACCGCCGCAGGGAGGAGCTCTCCCGGAGCGGCAGGCAGAAGCTGGACGAGGCCAGGCTCCAGGCCGCCCTGCTCCAGCTGGAGCTGAAGGAGACAGACCTGCTGGCGGATGCGGCCCACTACTCCGCCCGGTTCCGTCACCGCTATGACCACCTGGTCAGCCAGCGCTACCACAGTCTGCTGACCCGGATTCGCGAGGAGAGCAGCCCATTGAAGGCCCATCGTCTCGCCCGCCTGGCGGATTTGAAGGCCAGGAAGCAGGAGAAAAAGGCGGCGAACAAAAAGCGGTAAGCCGCCGCAGCAAAAATGACCCGGAGCGCAGCCCAGCTGCGCTCCGGGTTTTGTTATGTAGGCTTCTCCATCTGCCGGACGGCGGCCAGCAGCTCCGCCCCGTACCGCTCCGCCTTGGCCGCGCCGATCCCCTTCACCTGGAGCAGCTCCGCCCTGGTGTGGGGCCGCCTGACGCACAGGTCCATCAGGGTGGCGTCGCTGCAGATGACGTAGGCCGGCACCCCCGCCCGTTTGGCCAGCCGGGTGCGCACCGCCTTCAGCGCCTGCATCTGCTCCGGGCTGACCACCGTTGTGGTCTGCGCCCAGACGGGTTCCGGGGGAACCCGGACGGAGAGGGTGCGCTGCCCCTGCAGCAGCCCCCTGGCCCGCTGGGTGACGGTGAGGATGGGCACCTCCGTGCCCTCCACGCTGAGATAGCTGTAGGTAACCAGCACGTCCCGCAGGGCGTTCAGCTCCTCCTCCCCCATCTCCCGCAGCAGGCCGAAGGTGGAGAGGTCGGAGAGGTGCAGCTGCGTCACCGTCTCGGAGAAAATCCCCCGCAGGCAGTCCCACACCAGCGCCTGGGCCGGGCGGTAGCCCCGCTGCCGGATGCGGAGGACGCAGGACAGCAGCTTTTGCGCCTCCACGGTTTTGTCCGCCGTCCGGTATCCGCTGAGACAGCAGGAGCAGTTGCCGCAGTTCTCCTCCAGCGTCTCCCCAAAGTAGGACAGCAGATCTTTCCGCAGGCAGGTCTTCCTGCCGCAGTAGTCCACCATCCGGTTCAGCCTGGCCAGCTTCCGCCGGTACAGCAGGTCGGCGGTCTCCTCATCCACGGCCTCCCCATCGTCCCGGGTCCTGTCGATAAGGAACCGGTTCGTCATGATGTCCTCCCGGCTGAACAGCAACATACACTCCGCCGGCATGCCGTCCCGCCCGGCCCGGCCCGCCTCCTGATAGTAACTCTCCAGATTCTGAGGCATCTGGTAGTGGAGAACAAAGGAGACGTTGGACTTGTCAATGCCCATGCCGAAGGCGTTGGTGGCCACCATGATGGTGGCCCTGTCGCAGAGGAACTCCGTCTGGTTCCGCTGCCGTTCCTCCTGCTCCAGTCCGGCGTGATACCGGGTGGCGGGGAGGCCCCGGTCCTGCAGGGTTTGGCAGACCTCCTCCACCCTGTTGCGGCTGATGCAGTAGATGATGCCGCTCTCCCCCCGGTGCCGGGCCAGGAAGCCCAGCATGGCGTCCTCTTTTTCAGACTTTTTCACCGCCTGCACCCCGAAGAACAGGTTCTTCCGGTTAAAGCCGGTTTTCACCAGGCAGGGCCGGTGCAGCCGGAGCAGGCGGATGATGTCCTGCTGCACCTGCGCTGTGGCGGTGGCGGTGAAGGCACCCACCACCGGACGGGTGGGGAGGCCCTCAATGAACGTCTGAATATCCAGGTAGCTGGGGCGGAAGTCCTGCCCCCACTGGGAGATGCAGTGGGCCTCGTCCACCGTCACCATGGCGATGGGAACCGCCTGGGCGAAGGCCAGAAACCGCTCCGTCAAGAGCCGCTCCGGGGCCACGTAGACAAGCCGGTAGGCCCCCTGTCCGGCCCGGCGGAGCACCTCCGCCTGCTGCCCGGCGGACAGGCTGGAGTTGAGGTAGGCGGCGGGGATGCCGTTCTGCACCAGGGCGCTGACCTGATCCTTCATCAGGGAGATGAGGGGGGAGATCACCAGCGTCACCCCCTCCAGCAGCAGGGCGGGGAGCTGATAGCACACCGACTTGCCCGCGCCGGTGGGCATGATGCCCAGCACGTCCCGGCCGGACAGCAGTGCGTCCACCAGGGGCTCCTGCCCCTCCCGAAAGGTATCGTGCCCAAAATAAGTTTTTAACGCCGCGTACTTGTCCATTGCTCTGCCTCCCGGATGCGGCCGGAAGGGCCGCCTCCTCACAGTATAGCAGGAAGGAAGGGGAAATGCAAAGGGGGGCTGCACTCCATCGCGCGGAAGCGGGGGTTTTCCCTTGCCGGGACGGGGCGCGCAGTTGTGCTATCCTCCGGCCGCGGAACCCGGACGGTACGGCTGCGTTGCGCCCCCGGCCCGGGACAGATCGCATTTTAAGCGCCTTATATTTTGTAAAAGACAAAAATTATTTGAGAGGGTTTCCTTTTTGCGGAGAATGCTCTATAATGAGTCTGTCTATCGCCGGGGAACGCCGTGCGTTTCGCCTGGCGTGATACTCCCTCACTGTTTTCTGAAAGGAGCTTTCTCATGAGCAATGTAATCATTTCCGACGCCGTCCGCTACATCGGCTGTGACGATCATCAAATCGACCTGTTCGAGAGCCAATATCCGGTGCCCAACGGCATTTCCTATAATTCCTATGTGATTCTGGACGAGAAAATCGCCGTTCTGGACACAGCGGACCGTCGGGTCTCGGAGGAATGGATGGCGAAGCTGGAGGCCGCGCTGGACGGCCGGACGCCGGATTACCTCGTCATCTCCCACATGGAGCCGGACCACGCCTATAACATCCAGCGCCTGGCGGAAAAGTACCCTGACATGCAGCTGGTGGGCAACGCCAAGACCTTTACCATGCTGCCCCTGTACTTTGACTTGGATGTCTCCCGGCGCAAGGTGGTGGTGAAGGAGGGGGACACCCTCGCCCTGGGCAGCCATACCCTGACCTTCTGCATGGCCCCCATGGTACACTGGCCGGAGGTCATGGTGGAGTACGAGTCCAGCGAAAAGCTGCTGTTCTCCGCCGACGCTTTTGGCAAGTTCGGCGCGCTGGACGTGGACGAGCCCTGGGACGATGAGGCCCGCCGCTACTACATCAACATCGTCGGCAAGTACGGCACCTCGGCCCAGGCGCTGCTGAAAAAGGCCACCGGGCTGGACATCGCCGCCATCTGCCCCCTCCACGGCCCTGTGCTGAAGGAGGATTTGGGCCACTACATCGGTCTGTACCAGACCTGGAGCAGCTACGCCCCGGAGGCGTCCGGCGTCACCCTGGCCTACTGCTCCATCCACGGCAACACCGCCGCCGCCGCTCTGGAGCTGAAAGCCATGCTGGAGGCGAAGGGGGCCACGGTGGCCGCCTTCGACCTGTCCCGGGACAGCATGAGCGAGGCTGTGGCCTCCGCCTTCCGCTATGACCGGCTGGTGCTGGCCGCCCCCACCTATGACGCCGCCCTGTTCCCGGTGATGGAGGACTTCCTGTATCATCTGAAGGGCAAGAACTTCCAGAAGCGCACCGTCGCCATTCTGGAGAACGGCTCCTGGGCACCCATGGCCGGCAAGCTGATGCGGGCCTATGTGGAGGGCTTCAAGGGCTGCACCCTGGCGGAGCCGGTGGTCACAGTCCGCGGCAAGCTGAACGGGAAGAACCGGGGCGAGCTTGCCGCCCTGGTGGATGCGCTGACCGCCTGAGCAGGGGCATCCGATTTCTTGGAAAAAGGGGCGATCCCGGTGATCGATCAAGCGAAAATCAAAGCAGCCGTCACCCAGTTTCTGGAGGCCATCGGTGAGGATACCAGCCGTCCCGGCCTGGTGGACACCCCTGACCGCATTGCCAGGATGTGTACCGAGCTGTTCGGCGGCCTGGAGCAGACGGCGGCGGAGCCCCTCTCCAAACGCTTCCCCGTGGAGGGCAGTGATATGGTGCTGGAGAAGGACATCACCTTTTACTCCATGTGTGAGCATCACCTGCTCCCCTTCTACGGCAGGGTACACATCGCCTATGTGCCGGACGGGCAGGTGGTGGGCCTCAGCAAGCTGGCCCGCACCGTGGAGGTGTTCGCCCGCCGCCCCCAGATTCAGGAGCAGATGACCCGGCAGATCGCCGCCGCCATCATGGAGGAATTACAGCCCAAAGGCGTCATGGTCATGGTGGAGGCGGAGCATATGTGCATGACCATGCGGGGCATCAAAAAGCCGGGGAGCAAAACCGTCACCGCCGCCGCCCTGGGCTGCTTTGAGACGGAGGAAGGGCTGCAAAACCGCTTCTTCCAGATGCTGCGGCCATGAGGCGGGTCAACGCCCTGCTGCACCACCCCCGGTTCACCGCCGCACTCTCTGAGCTGGAGGCGCTGGAGGAGGAACGCATCTTCTGCCGGCACGACCTGCCCCATCTGCTGGACGTGGCCCGCATTGCGTGGATTCAGGCGCTGGAGCAAGGGGTTTTACTTGACAAGGAAGTGGTCTATGCCGCCGCCCTGCTCCACGACCTGGGGCGGGTGGCCCAGCTGCGGCAAGGCACCCCTCACGAGGAGGCCAGCGCCGCCCTGGCGGCGGCCATCCTGCCGGAATGTGGCTATACCGAGGACGAGATCGTGGAATTATCCGACGCTATCCTGTCCCACCGGGGCGGAAACGCCGGCCCGGCAGGCGGCGCACCCCTGGGGCGGCTGCTCTACGAGGCGGACAAAAAAAGCCGCACCTGCTGGTGCTGTAAAGCGCAAGCACTTTGCAACTGGAAAGCAGAGCGGAGAAACACCGGAATCGACTGCTAGGAGCAATTCAACCATGAAAATTGGCACAAAAGACTTTCAAACAAAGGACAAAACCTATGTGATGGGCATCCTGAACGTGACGCCGGACTCCTTCTCCGACGGCGGCAGATGGAACCGCCTGGATGCGGCCCTCCGCCATGTGGAGGAACTGCTGTCTGAGGGGACGGACGTGCTGGACATCGGCGGGGAATCCACCCGCCCCGGCTACACCCTCCTCTCCGACCAGGAGGAGATGGACCGGGTGGTTCCGGTGATCGAGGCGGTGAAGGCCCGCTTTGACGTGCCCATCAGCCTGGACACCTACAAGAGCGCCGTGGCTGCCGCCGGGCTGGCCGCGGGGGCGGACCTCATCAACGACATCTGGGGGCTAAAGTACGACCCGAAGATGGCCCAGGTCATCGCCGGGGCTGGCGTCCCCTGCTGCCTGATGCACAACCGCAAGGAGGCCCGGTACGGCCTCTTCTTCGTGGACCTGCTGGAGGATTTGAAGAGTTCTCTGCGCCTGGCGGAGGAGGCCGGGATTTCCCGGGACAGCATCATCCTGGACCCCGGCGTGGGCTTTGGCAAGAGCTACCGGAACAATCTGGAGTGCATCCGCCGCCTGCCGGAGCTGCGGAGCGCCTTCGGCCTGCCGGTGCTGCTGGGGGCCAGCCGGAAGAGCGTCATCGGCCTGACCCTGGACCTGCCCGCCGACGACCGGCTGGAAGGCACCCTTGCCACCACGGTCATGGCGGTCATGGCGGGCTGTATGTTCGTCCGTGTCCACGACGTGAAGGCCAATGTCCGCGCGGTGCGGATGACGGAGGCGGTCTGTTATGGATGAGCTGCGGATTCGGGGGCTGCGGGTCTTTGCCCACCACGGCGTGTATCCGGAGGAGACCCGGCTGGGCCAGACCTTCGTGGTCAACGCCACCCTCTTCCTCTCCACCCGGCGGGGCGGTCTGGCGGACAAGTTGGAGGACACCGTCAGCTACGGGGAGGTCTGCCGGTTTTTGACGGACTTCCTCCAGGAAAACACCTGGAAGCTGCTGGAGGCCGCGGCGGAACACACCTGCCGGGCCCTGCTGCTGCGCTATCCCCTGCTGCGGGGGGTAGAACTGGAGCTGGAGAAGCCCTCCGCCCCTATCCCCCTGCCCTTTGACGCGGTTTCCGTCCGCATTACCCGCCGCTGGCACCGGGCGTTTCTGGGGCTTGGCTCCAATCTGGGGGATAAGAAAGCCTGGCTGGACGGCGCAATCGCGGGCCTCCGCCAGAATCCCGATATCCGGGTGAAGGCGGTCAGCACTTACCTGACCACCAAACCCTACGGCGGCGTGGAGCAGGCGGACTTCCTGAACGCTGTGGCGGAAGTGGAAACCCTGCTCCCGCCTGAGGAGCTGCTGGAGGCGCTGCACCGGCTGGAGCAGGCCGCCGGGCGGGAGCGGCTGATTCATTGGGGGCCACGAACGCTGGATTTGGATATTCTGTTCTATGACGATCTGGTGCAGGACGACGCGGATTTGACCATCCCCCACCCCGACCTGCAAAACCGGCGGTTCGTGCTGCAGCCCATGACGGAGATCGCCCCCCATTTCGTTCATCCGGTGCTGGGCAAAACCATGCGGCAGCTGCTGGATGACCTCCCGGAGGAGGGCTGACCCATGCGGATGATCGCGGCAGTCAGCCAGGACTGGGGAATCGGGTGTAATGGTGAGTTGCTTTACAATCTTCCGGGGGACAAACAGCACTTTCGTGCATTGACTTTGGGCCATGCCGTGGTGATGGGCCGGGCCACCTGGGCCTCTTTGCCGGGGCCTGCCCCTCTTCCGGGACGGCGAAATTATGTGCTGACAAGGGATTACGCTTTTCGGCCGGAAGGCGTCGCTGTCCTTCACTCCCTGGGGGAGCTGGCCCGGGTGGAGGGGGAGGTCTGGGTGATCGGAGGGGCCTCCCTCTATGAATCCCTGCTCTCCTGCTGCACCGAGGCGGAGCTGACCTTTGTGGAGGCCACCTGCCCTGCTGACCGGTTTTTCCCGGATCTGACCCGGCGGCGGGAGTGGACGCTGGTGACCGAGATCGCCCCCATGCAGGAGGGGGCCTCACCTATACCTTCCGCCGCTATCGGAACCTTGCCCCGCAGCCCTTGCCAAGCCGGTAAAAAACACCGCCGGAGCGTCTCCCAGCGTGGACGCCTCCGGCGGTGTTTTTTCATTTTTCCCGGATGGGCGGGGAACCCGTCACCCGACTTCCTTACAGACCGACACCCAGCCCAGGCTGCCGGAGAAGCGCTCCAGCTCCGGGATGGTCAGCTCGATCATGGAGTTGCTGCTCCCTGCCGCAGGCCACACGGTCTGGAACCGGCGCAGCCCCTCCTCCAAGTACACCTCCACGCCGGGGTTCACCCCGAAGGGACAGACCCCGCCCACGTCGTGGCCGATCAGCGGCCCCACCTCCTCGTGGGACAGCATCCGGGGTTTTACGCCGAACTGCTGCTTGAACTTTTTGTTGTCCACCCGCCCGTCTCCGGCGCAGACCACCAGCAGCACCCGGCCCCCTTCCGCCGGATCTCCGATTTTAAAGGACAGGGTTTTGGCGATGCGGGCCGGCTCCGTATGGAGGGCGGCAGCCGCCAGCTCCACCGTGGCGCTGGATTCCGCCGTCTCCTGAACGCGGCCGTCCGCGCCGAACTGTTTTAAATAGGCTTTCACCCGCTGGATGGACATGGTTGGTCGTTCCTTCCTGATGTGATGGTTAATGGTGGAATCTAAGCAGGATACGCAGTACGAACCCAAGCCGGCAGTCTGGCCCGCCGGTCGGGCAAACCCTGTTTTCTTTCCCTGTTCAAAGGGGGAATCAGTCCACTTCCTTATCGCAGTAGGCGCAGCAGCATCTGCCGCCGGTCTCCTTCACCAGCGGGGGCAGATAGTGCTCATACTGGGTGATGCAGTTGGGGTTTCTGCACACCGGCTTTGTGCCGATCTCCACCGGGTCGGGGACGCGATGCTCCTGCATGGCAAGGTCCATCAGCAGGCTCATCCGGGCGTACATTCCGCACCGGGCCTGCTCAAAATACTTGGCCCTGGGGTCGTCGTCCACGTCCACGGCAATCTCATCCACCCTTGGCAGGGGGTGGAGCACCAGCATATTCTCCCTGGCCCGCTCCAGCTTCCGGCGGGTCAGCACATAGATGCCCTTCACCTGCTCATATTCGATGGGGCTCTGGAACCGCTCCTGCTGGATGCGGGTCATATACAGCACGTCCAGGTTGGGCATCACCGCCTCCAGGCTGGTGACCTCCACAAAGCCCATGTTCTGGGCGCGCATAAAAGCCCGCATATACTCCGGAATCCGCAGCTCCTGAGGGGCGATGAGGTAAAACTTGACGTTGTCAAACTTCGCCAGGGCCTTGATGAGGCTGTGCACTGTCCGGCCGTTTTTCAGGTCGCCGCACAGGCCGATGGAAATGCCGTCCACCTTGCCCAGGTAGTGCTGAATGGTGGTCAGATCCGCCATGGTCTGGGTGGGGTGCATATGGCCGCCGTCCCCGGCGTTGATGACGGGGGACTCGGAGTAGAGGGAGGCCGCCTTGGCCGCCCCCTCCCTGGGGTTGCGCATGACCACCACATCGGCGTAGGCGGACACCATTTTAATGGTGTCCTTCAGCGTCTCCCCCTTGGCCACGGAGGAGCTTTTGGGGTCCGCGAAGCCGAAAATGCTGCCCCCCAGCCGCATCATGGCGGTCTGGAAGGAGAAGTTGGTGCGGGTGGAGGGTTCAAAGAACAGGTTGGCCTGAATCTTCCCCCTGCAGGCCTGGCTGTAGGCCGCCGGGTCCGCCATGATCTGCTCCGCACGGTCATAGATGACCTGCCACTCCGCCCGGGTCAGGTCGCCAAAGTCGATCAAATGCCGCATCTCAAAACCACGTCCTCTCCTGGTATCGGTATCAGTATACCATACTTTCCCCGGGGCGGCAAGGCTGGTCCGGGGGACTTTGGGCCAGATTTTTCACCGGAAATTCCGCCTCCCCTTCGTATGGTTTGCCCCACGGACGCCCATACTGACCTGGGGTGAAGAGAATGGAGCTTTTTTGGTACGGCATCCTCTACTCCTTTTTGGGGTTTCTGCTGGAGGTGGCCTTTGCCCACGTCACCGGCGCCCGGAAGAAGGACAGGAAGTGCTTCCTGCTGCTGCCGCTGTGCCCGGTGTACGGCCTGGGGGCGGTGGGGATTCTGCTGCTGCCTCCGGCGGTGCAGGGCAGCGTCCCGCTGCTGTTCCTGGGGTCGGCGGCGGTGGCCAGCCTGGCAGAATACGGCATGGGATGGTTTTATGAGCGGTGCTGGGGGGTGTCCTTCTGGAATTACCGCGCCCTGCCGGGCAACGTGAAGGGGCGGGTGTGCCTGCCCTTTTCCCTGTGCTGGGGGGCGCTGGGGGTCGTGCTGGTGCGGTGGGTGCAGCCGTGGATGGCCCAGGCGGCGGCCATGCTGCCCGGCGTCCTGCTGCCCCCGGCGGCGGCGCTGCTGGCGGCGGACTTCCTGTGCAGCGGCCTGCTGCTGCGGCAGACCCGCTCCACCGACAGTTTGCGCTGGTACCGGCAGGGGGAGTAGACCCCGCTCCTGAATCGGTTTGCACCGGAACGCGCAGGCCCCCGAAAGCAGTCTGCCTTCGGGGGCCGCGTCAGGTTACGGAATGACTTACCAGAATCTTGCAAACAGCTTATTCAGCATCGTGAAAACGCGATTCATCATGTTGGTCAGGAAGGTGGACAGCTTGTCCGGGCTGTGCCAGCCGGAGCCGCCTGCCCCCGGTTCCTTCGCGCCGCAGACGGTGCAGACGCCGTTTTCGTAGTGGTGGCCGGTGGCGGGGAGGACCACAGTGTAGCTGTCGCCGTCCTCAGCGCAGGTGTAGGTGGCGGAGCCGTCCTTCGTGCAGGTGGGCTCGATGACGGTGACGGTGCAGAAGTGAAGGTCGGCGTCGGTCAGGCATTCATTGTCGCTGTCGATGTCGATGGCCGCCCAGTCCTCCGCGGACCCGGCATAGTAGACGTCGGTCAGGTTCTCGCAGCCATAGAACGCCTCGTAGCCGATGGCGGTGACGCTGGCCGGGATGGCCAGGGCGGTCAGCCCCGTGCAGTCATAGAACGCATAGTCGCCGATGGTGGTGACGCTGTCGGGGATGGTCACATCCGTCAGCCCCGCGCAGGACGAGAACGCATCCTCGCCGATGGCGGTGACGGTGTTCGGGATGGCATACGCCCCGGTCCTGCCCGCCGGATAGCAGAGCAGCTCCGTCTGCGCCTTGTCAAACAGTACACCGTCCTGGGAGGTGTAAGCCGGATTCTCCGCATCCACCGTGA
>JAJQCJ010000139.1:19406-23442 GCA_021202775.1 Clostridiales bacterium
TCAAACAGTACACCGTCCTGGGAGGTGTAAGCCGGATTCTCCGCATCCACCGTGATGGCGGTCAAACTGGTGCAGTAGTAAAATACCCCCTCGCCAAGGTCGGTGACGCTGGCCGGGATGGACACAACCGTCAGGCCCTCGCAGCCGTAGAACGCCCAATCGCCAATGGTGGTGACGCCGTCCGGGATGGTCACAGCGGTCAGGCCCGTGCAGCAGCCAAAGGCGCCAATGTCGATGGTGGTGACGGTGTCAGGAATGACATATTCCCCTGCCTTGTTGCCCGGACAGCAGATCAGCTCCGTCTGGTCTTTGTTAAACAGGACCCCGTCCAGCGAGGTGTAAGCCGGATTCTCCGCATCCACCGTGAAAGCGGTCAGGCCGGTGCAGCAGTAGAATACCCCCTCGCCCAGGTCGGTGACGCTGGCCGGAATCGTCACGGCGGTCAAACCCGCGCAGTAGGAGAACGCGGCCTCGCCGATGGTGGTGACGCTGTCAGGGATGGTCACAGCGGTCAGGTTTTCGCAGCAATAGAACGCGGCCTCGCCGATGGCGGTGATACCGTCCCCGATGACCACGGAGACAATGTCCGTGTTGTACGCAAAGGCCCCGTCGTCAATGGTCCCGGTGCCGGAGACAGTCAGGAGGCCGTCCGAATCCAGGGTGTAGGTGGCGTCGTCCCCGCAGGTGCCGCTGTCCACAATGGTGAGGTCGTCGCTGTCGGTGGCGCCGTAGTGGATGGTGGCTTTGGTCAGGCACTCGTTGTCGCTGCCGATGTCGATGGCCGCCCAGTCGCTTTCGGAGCCGGCGTAATAGACATCGGTCAGGCCTGTACACTCATAGAACGCACCTTCGCCGATGGCGGTGACGCCGCTGCCAAGGATCACAGTGGTCAGGCCCGTGCAGCTTTCAAAGGCCCATTCGCCGATGGAGGTGACGCTGTCGGGGACGGTCACAGCCGTCAGGCCCAGGCAGTCATAGAACGCATCACTGCCGATGGTGACGACGCCGTCCGGAACGACATACGCCCCGGTTTTGCCGCCAGGATAGTAAATCAGTTCCGTCTGGTCTTTGTTAAACAGTACGCCGTCCAGGGCGGAGAAGGCGCTGTTTGTCTCATCCACCGTGATGGCGGTCATGCTCTCACAGGCCTCGAAGGCATACTCACCGATGGAGGTGACGCTGGCGGGGATGGTCACAGCCGTCAGGCTTGCGCAGCGGCCAAACGCAACCGCGCCGATGGCGGTGACGCTGTCAGGAATGATGTATTCCCCCGCCTTGCCGCTGGGGCAGCAGACCAGCTCCGTCTGCTCTTTATTGAACAGCACGCCGTCCAGGGAGGAGTACACACTATTCTCCTCATCCACCGTGATGTCGGTCAGGCTCTCGCAGCCGTAGAATGCCGCCTCGCCGATGGCGGTAACGCTGGCCGGAATCGTCATGCCGGTCAGGCTCGTACAGCCACGGAACGCGACGTCGCCGATGGTGGTGACGCTGTCCGGGATGGTCACAGCCGTCAGGCTCGCGCAGTAACCGAACGCCCACTCGCCGATGGAGGTAACGCCGTCCAGGATGGTCAACTCGGCCAGGCTCTCGCAGTCATAGAAGGCGGCATAGCCGATGGCAGTGACGCTGGCGGGGATGGTCACAGCGGTCAGGCTCATGCATTCATAGAACGCATAGTCGCCGATGTCGGTGACGCCGTCGGGGATGGTCACATCGATCAGGCCCGCACAGCCATAGAACACGCAGCCGCTGATGGCGGTGACGCTGGACGGGATGTCCACAGCCGTCAGGCTCGTGCAGTCGCCAAAGGCCCACTCGTCCATGAAGGCGACGCTGTCGGGGATGGTCACATCGGTCAGGTTCTCGCAGCCATAGAAGGAGCCATAACCGATGGAGGTGATGCCGTCCTCGATGACGACGGTGACAATGTCTGTGTTGTACTCAAAGGCAGCCTCGTCAATGGCCCCGGTGCCGGAGACGGTCAAAAGGCCGTCCGAAGTCAGGGTGTAGGTGGCGTCGTCGCCGCAGGTGCCGCTGCCCACAATGGCGGCGCCCGCTCCCGCTCCGGATTCCTCCGAAGCTGGGGAGGCGTCTCCGTCTGCCCCTGGCTCTGCCGCCCAGGCGCTGACGGATAACATGGACAGGCACATGGCCAGTGCCAACAGCAGAGCTGTCAGCCGTTTCCAGGTACGCTTCATACTAATTCCCTCCTGTTAACAAATTTTTGCCGGATACACGCCCCAATATGCAACTTTTTTGCAGAATTGTCGCATTGGTTCGTTCCCTTTCCAGTATAACAGGAAAACGAAAATCCGTCAAGAAAAAACGGATATATTTACTGCTTACAGCTTCCCTTCGCACAGGCCCGCGCCTGTCTTTACAAACAGAAATAAAAATACCGCCGGCCCGGAGGTCGGCGGCGATATTTTCATTCTACTTGGGTCGCCGGAAGCTGACGGCTCCCCCACGCTTCCCCCTCAGAGAAACGCTGCGGTTCCCTCACGCAGCGGGGGCGGGTGCGCCCCCGCAAAAAAAGCGGAGCTTCCGGCTTCACACGCGATTGCAAACAGGGAATCCGATTTCTCAATCAAGCCCCTGATTGTATTCCAGAATCAGCTTCATCAGCTGTTCGGCATTGTCCCCCACGCCGGCGTTGTCCGTCAGGACGACGGGCATGGCCTCCAGCCAGTCCTGCTCGGTGCCCACGCTGATGGTCTCATAGGTGCTGAGCCACGCCTCGTTAAAGGCGTCCGCCCGCCGGAGCAGGGACCAGGTGGAGACGCTCCGAATCACCCCGCTCACGCTGGCGGGCATGACCAGCACATCTTCCTGCACCCGGAACATATTCTGCACGGATACGCTGTTCTTCATTTGCTTTGCGGTTTCATTCAGGCCGGAAAAGACTGCCTCCGCGCTGTCCGTGTCATAGGCAGCCAGGGAGACGCTGTCCCCATAGGAGAGCAGGCTGGCGGCGCCGCCGGTCTCCTCCATCAGCACCAGGGCGGCGGAGTGCCTGCCCTCTCCGGTGAGCTCCCCATAGGTGACGGTGGCCAGGGAAACGTCCTCCTCCATAAAGAAGGTCAGGCCGCTGTCCTCCAGCAGCGTATACAGCTCCCCGGCCCCCTTTTCACCGGCCAGGCCGTCCGCCTCCCGGCTGTCATAGCAGCACCGGAAGGCCAGAACCACTACCTCGCCGGGGTGGGACAGCAGAAAGTCGTTGACCTGCAAAAGGGCCTCGGAGAGCAGCACACTTTTGAAGTTGTTGACGCCGTACCACTTTTTCTCCGTTTCGTCATAGCTGACCCGGAGGTCCAGGTAGCGCACGCCGCTCTCCAGCTGCTCCTTCACCGTCAGCTCCTGGGTTTTCGACTGACGAACGGCCAGCCCCTTCAGGAACACCTGGTTCAGCGGGGCGGTGACGGAGGCATCGTCCACCTGGGACAGGAAATCAATTTCATAGGAAAGGCTGTCGTGGGACCCCGGCATGGCCACGTCCACCATGCGCAGGTCGGCGGACAGGGTCTGGGCCATCCAGTTCCCATAATCGGCGTACTCCGCCTCCTCATCGTGGAACTGGAAGGGTACCATCATCACCGCCACCACCAACATAATCGCCAGCACCAGCACCAGCGAGAGCAGCCGCGTCAAAATAGGATGACTTTTCTGTTTCT
The DNA here is from genome assembly GCA_021202775.1 of Clostridiales bacterium. GTDB lineage: Bacteria > Bacillota > Clostridia > Oscillospirales > Oscillospiraceae > Onthomonas. Next base: position 23,081 of record JAJQCJ010000139.1, read on the forward strand.
TCATACCGTTACCTCTGTCAGCGCAGGGCGCCAATCCCTGGGATTTGTTTCTCATCAGCGGGCGGTCTGTCGCCCGCCTCCTTATTGTACCCTTTTTCGTCCTGTTTGGCAAGGGATTTTCCTTAAGGAACCTCTGAACAAATGTGCTTTGACCAAAGAGAATCCCCGGAGGGGACGGCGCCTTGCGGTAAATTTGCGCCATTGGATAAGCAGAGCGAAAGACGCACAAATCACTTCGGTTCAAAGTGGCTTCGCCAGCATAGCTGGCTCAGGATTTTGCTAAAAATATGCCACCGGCATATTTTTAGCAAAATCTTACAAAAGCTTGAAATCCGTCAGGATTACCCTCAAGGGGTATGCCC
>JAJQCJ010000092.1 GCA_021202775.1 Clostridiales bacterium
GACGGTTGGGCCTCCTTAGAGAACGTTCGCTATAGAGGATTTGTCCGGCCTTCCCTTGCCAGGGAAGCGGGGGCCTGCTTTTCTCGATTCGTCGAGAAAAGCAGCAAAAGAGGACGACTTAAGAGGGGGACCTGTGGCCCCCCTCTTAAGGATCTCCCCGTATCCCACTGGGCTTCGCGCTGTCCGGCCCATACGTGGTCTGTTCCGTCAGAGACGATGGAACTTGACACGCACCAAAGCTGCCGCCGATGGCGGCTGGATACGATTGCCGCCTACGTTCCTGCCTTACGGCGGAGCGTGGCGGCAATTTTATTGTCCTTTGGTCGCTGAAATCTGACTGTAAGGGTACGTTTTTGCTCCTGTTGTAAAAAAGCAATCAACTATCACGTTTTTTGATGAGAGGTTGTGACCTTGCGGTTCAAGCAGATGTTATCTGTCGTTGGATGACAAAATTGCTCGTTCCGCCCGCCTCCGGCAGGGCGGAACGGCAATCGTATCCAGCCGCCATCGGCGGCAGTCTCACCAGTTAGAAGTCACATCGTCTGTTGCCTGACAGACCACCTGACGGTTGGACAGCGCGAAGCCCAGCGGTTATAGGAGGGGGGTTCTTAGGGGGGAGCGAGGCCCCGAAGCTCCCCCCTGAGCCGCCTTCTTTTGCTGCTTTTCTTGGCGGCGCAAGAAAAGCAGGCCATGCCCTGGCAAGGGCAAACGCTCTATTTCCTTCCAGTATCCATATCTAAGGAACGAACGTCCCCCGGACGGCAAAGCGCAGTTCCTTCCTCTTTCCTTGCCTAAGGAAGCACACCCCTCCACCGGCTGCCGCCGGTCCCCCTCCCCTTTCAGGGGAGGCAAGAGAGTTGCGGGAATCACCACGTCATTGGCTCCCCTGAAAGGGGAGGGAGCGAAGCGGAAATGCCGCTTGACGGCGGAGCTGTCAGCGAAGCTGACTGAGGGGTGGGAAGGCCGGACAAATCCTCTATAGCGAACGTTATCTAAGGAGAACCAGCCCATCGGACAAAACATAGTTCCTTCCTCCCGCATTGCCTAAGGAGGCAACCGTCCGGGCGGCCAGGGGCCGCCCCTACCGGGCCGGGGGAACACCCCGCGGCCTCCACCGAATACGAAACCCTTACAGGCGCACAAAATGCGCCCGTAAGGGAACGGAACGTTGGCCCCCGGAGGGCGGGGCGGTCAGTCACCCGAAGGTCTCCCCCACGGTCAGGAGAATGACCGCCTCCCCGGTGTCTGGGTCGCAGAGGGTCAGGCTGCCCTCGTCAAAGACGGGGAGGTAGCGCTCCGCCGCCTCCGCGCCGGTGAAGAACAGGTACAGCAGCGCCTCTTCCTCCTGCTCCGCCAGCACGCTCCAGGTGAAGTTGTCCGGCTCCTCCGCGCCCGTCCGGTACAGGCTGCCGGAACCGTCGGCGTTGATATAGTAGCTGTCGCCGCTGTCGTCCACCCAGAGGCCGGACAGCAGCGCGGCATATTGCTCCGTCAGGTTTTCGGGGATCAGGTCGCTGCTGACCGGGGCATCCTCCACCACGGCCTCCGCCTGCTCCGCGCTGTCTGCTTCCGCCGAAGCGTCCGCTTCTGACCCGTCCCCGGTGTCCCCCGTGTCCTCCGTATCCTCCGGGGAGACGCTGTAGGAGGATTCCGCCGGGGACACGCCGGAGGAGTCCCCGCCGCTGCTCACAGCCCCTTCCCCGCTGCCGCAGCCCCACAGGACCGCCGCCAGCAGCAGGGCAGGCGCTGCGGCCCGCAGAAATTTACCGCTCATAGAACCTCTCTCAGTCGTAGACAATGACTGCCGTACCGATTTCCACCGCGTTGTAAATCAGCTCGGCGGCGCTCAGGGGCAGGTTGACGCAGCCGTGGCTGCCGTTGGTCTGGTAGATGGTGCCGCCGTAGGAGCTGTGCCACCCGTCCGCGTCGTGAAGGCCCACGTTGCCGGTGAAGGGCATCCAGTAGGTGACGGGGCTTTCATAGCCCATGGTGTCCAGGGTGCCCAGGGTGGCGGGGCTCTTCTTGGCGTCGATGGCCCAGACGCTGCCGGAGGGGGTGCCGTTGCCCTTGTTGGGGTTGCCGGTGACGCAGGCCGTTTTCACCACCAGTTCCCCGTCCTTGTAACACCAGACTGTCTGCTGGCTGATGGAAATCTCCACATAGGTGTCCCCAATGTCGTTGATGCCCCGATACTTGGCGGAATACTGGTACTCCGGGTCCATATCGGTGACCTCGCCGTTCTCAATGGCCGCAATGAGCTTGTCCGTGGTGTCCTGCCGGGCGATGCACCAGCCGTAGTCCCCGCCGGTGAGGGTGATGGTGTTCCCGGCGCTGGTGGTGAAGGTATGGGTCAGGCCGAAGGTGTCATACTGATAGGCCAGCTGCGTTTTCACCCAGTCGTAGACCAGGTCGCTGTCCAGGCTGTAGATGCCGTCCTCGTCCAGCACCAGCCAGTCCGCGATGACCTCCGCGTTCACCACCTCGATGCGGTCGTCCTCAAAGTCGAAGGTGATCTCCGCCCCCAGCAGCACGTCCAGCTGGGCGAACTGGGACTGCAGCTCCGCGTCCTCGCTGGTGATGTCCGGGTCGATGTAGCAGCCCTGGGCGTCCAGGTCCACGGTTGTCTCGCCGGCGGCCAGGGCCTCCAGCAGCACCTCCACCGCCTTGTCCTCATCCAGTCGGTTGCCGTAGACCTCGGACTGGATGTAGTAGTCCCCGCCGTCTATCACCAGGCAGGCATCCTCCGGCTCGGTGATCAGGGCGTCGTTGAAGCAGTCCAGCAGGGCCAGGGAGGCCCTGGCGGTGTCCTCATCGATCTGTATGGAGGCGGAAATGGTGTGTTCGTCCGTTGACAGGCAGTCAAACAGCCAGGCGTAGGGGTTGTAGCCGGCCAGCAGTTCGTCCACCTCGCCGTTGTCCTGATAGGTCATGCCCACATCGGCGGCGGTGACGGTCTCCGTCACACCGTCCCGCTCCTGAATGGTCAGGACGTAGGACTGGACGTTATTGTTCAAGGCCAGCTTCACGTTGTCCGCCGTGGTATTGCTGACGTCGATGCCGTTAACCGTGGTGTTTCTGGGAAAGTGGGTGGCATAGTACCGGGCCCCCATCAGGTAGCCAAAGGCCAGAATCACCAGGACAATGGCGATAATCAGCACAATGTACAGTTTGGTATTGCTTTTTGTCTTTTCCTCTGTATTCATGGGAAAACCTCCGATCCTCCCGGAACTGGAACTCAGGCATGGTATTCAGAAAAATTTACCTGTAGGGATATCTATACTCTAGCACAAGCGTTCCGGTAAAGCAAGAAACAAATCCTTACAATCCAGCGGGGGAAGGGGAACTTTTCCGCTGTTTCGCAGGGGCAGTTGTTTCCTTAGGCAAGGAAAGAGGGAGGAAACAGGTTTTGCACTACCGGCGGGGCGGTTCTCCTTAGGCAAGGAAAGAGGGAGGAAACAGGTTTTGCACTACCGGCGGGGCGGTT
>JAJQCJ010000029.1 GCA_021202775.1 Clostridiales bacterium
TAGCATATCTGTGGCCGATGCGGTTAGGTGAGATTAAATCAGAGGTTCCCTAAAAATATGCCCCCGGCATATTTTTTACGCAAAATCCGCCTAAGAACCCTCCTCCTATCCCGCTGGGGCTTCGCGCTGTCCAGCCGTCAAGTGGTCTGTCAGGCAACAGACGATGTAACTTCTAAATGGTGAGACTGCCGCCGATGGCGGCTGGCGGCAATTTTGTTGCCCTCTGGTCGTGGAAATCTGACGGTAAGGCTGCGTTATGCTCCTCAACCCAAGATAGATTGTACCTTAAGTTAATGACATTGCCTTTCAGGGGAGCCAATGACGCAGCGGTTACAACAACCTTTTTCCTCCCCTGAAAGGGGAGGGGGACCGGCGGCAGCCGGTGGAGGGGTGTCTCCAAGTTGATGACATTGATGTTATGGGAAACCTCTACGAAATCACCTTTCCGTCGTAGATATCCGTCCCCTTGGTGATGATCTCCGCCCCGTCCCGGAGCCGTCTGGCCTCCTGGAGGGTGGTCAGCTCCACGGCGTTGCCCTCGTCGTCATAGACGGTGGTCTGCTCGATGAGGTAATAGTCCTCCCCGGTGTAGAGGATGTCCACCTCTACCCAGTTGGCCTGGGCGCCGTAGAGCCGGTAGACCCCGGTGATGCCGCTGGTGTTCTCCACCCGGATGGCGGAGGTGGGCACCCGGTAGCCGGTGACGGTGTCCAACACCAGCTCCACCGTCTGGTCCCGCAGCAGCGTCACCTCGGACAGGTACTGATCCGAGGAAAACACCACCACCACCTGCCCGTCCTCCGGGTCGGAGACAGACTCCACCGTGCAGGTCATATCTCCGACGGAGGTGAAGCGGAGGGTGGCGCTGCCGTTCAGGGTCAGCTCATCCGCCGTGCTCTGGCTCATGGTGGCGGCATAGTACCAGGTGTTGCCGTAAATCAGCTTGCCCAGGTAGGCGTCCTCGTCCACCTCTTCCTGCTGGCTCACCAGCTCCTCCAGGCCGGAGGGGGTCAGGCCCTCCAGGGCCTCCACCGTCAGCACCGCCTCGTACCCATCCACCAGGGAGGAGAAGATGCCGCTGTGCTCCGACGTGATGGTGGAGACGTTGTCGCTCTCCTGGCGGGACATGGCCCGGATCTCCGACTGGAGCTGGGCGATCTCGTTTTCCAGGGCCTCGTTGCCGTTATAGGTATAGTCCTGGCGGTAGATCAGCTGTTTCAGGATGGCGGTGCTGTCGGACAGGTCGGACAGGTTCTGCCGGGAAACCTGGGTGCGCAGGGCCACGATGGCGTCGCTGATCTGGCTGCCCAGCTGGCTCTCGTCGGCGTCGTCGGAGCTGTGGCTGCGGATGTAGGCCAGGGCGCTCAGCTCCTCCTCCAGGGCCACCAGGGCCTCGTGGTTCTCCATGCTCTCCTGGCTGTCGTAGACCAGGGCCAGCTCTCCGCCGGCGGCCACTCTGGCCCCTTCCGCCACCGTCACCTCCACCAGCTCGTCGGTGGAGACGATGGGTTCCTCGTCCCGGAAGAGGTAGCCGCTGATGGAGACGGTCTCCTCCGCCGTGTAGGTGTAGAGCAGCTCGGTCTGGACGTTGCCGAAGAAGTAGTTGACCACATACACGGCGAAATAGGCCAGTATGCCCAGCATAAGAATCCACATGGCGATGGTGGTCACATATTTGGGTGGTTTCATGGTGTTCCTCCTGTCTGTGTCTGTGAGGATGAGTGCGGGGATGGAGGCTTTTTTGCTTTCTCTCCTTAGGTAGGAATGTTGGAAGGAAACGGATTTGCCCGACGGTTGGCCTGCCTGTCGTTTCGGATTCTCGCTGCGTTTCCCATTTTCCGTAGGGGCGCACAGTGTGCGCCCGCTCTGTTTCCTCTTAGAAACGGTTTGGCAAAGGGAACCGGCTTTTTCGGAGAAATCGTATCAGGAGGTGTTCTTCTGAAAAAGAGATGGCAGAAAACAAAAGGCTGGCCGGGCGCACACTGTGCGCCCCTACCGGATAGGGGGAACCCGGCGGTTCCTGCTCCTACTCCCCCTCCGGGCGATAGATGTACCGTTCCCCGCCCCGGAACCCGGCGGCGTCCCCTTCCCGGAGGTCCACCGGATGCTCCGGCGTGATGGTGGAGATGGCGTGTTTGTAGATTACCTGCTGCTTCCCGTCGGTGTTCAGCACCACCACGAAGGCGTCGAACCCGGTGATGACCCCGTGCATCTGGAACCCGTTCATCAGGAACATGGTCAGGCTGACCCTGTTCCGGCGCACCTGGGAGAGGAAGCTGTCCTGTAAGTTGTTGTTCTTTTGCATTGTCTGGCACTTCTTTCATCTAAAATGTAGCACAGTGCCAGTCTGGGGAGAATCCGTTCAGGGCCTGGCCTGTCCTCCCCCTGAGTATAGCCCCAGTTCCGCCAGTTTTTCTGTCGCAGACCGTCGGCCCGCCGCAAAATCCAGCGGTTTTTTCCAGAGAATCCAGAAGGTATCCGGATTCCGCCGGAACCAGGTCAGCTGCCGCTTGGCGTACTGCCGGGTGCGAAGCTTGATTTCCGCCGCCGCCTGCTGTAAGTCGCCGCCGGAGCGGAGGGCCTGGGCCAGCTCCTTATAGCCGATGGCCTGCATGGCGGTGCAGTCCGGGGGGACCCCCTCCGCCAACAGGGCGGCCACCTCCGACTGCAGGCCCCGGGCCATCATCTCGTCCACCCGCCGGTCGATGCGGGCCCAGGAGTCCGCCCGGTCCTCGTCCCGGAGGCCGATGGTGACGGCGTGGTACCGGGGCGGGAGGCGCTTCGTCTCCTCATTGTGGGCGGTGATGGTCTTGCCCGTCTCGTAGTAGACCTCCAGCGCCCGGAGGATGCGCTTTTCATCCCTGGGGTGGAGCCGGGCGGCGGAGGCGGGGTCCACCCGCTCCAGCTCCGCCAGCAGGGCGGGCATCCCCTGGGCTTCGGCCCGCGCCCGGAGCTTCTCCCGCCAGCCGGTGGACTGCACCGCGAAGGTGCGGCCGTCCACCAGGGCGTCCAGCCACAGTCCGGTGCCCCCCGCCAGGATGGGCAGCCTGCCCCGACGGAGGATGTCGTCCACACAGGCGGAGGCAGATTCCACATACCGGGCCACCGACCAGTTCTCCCAGGGCTCGGCCACGTCCAGCATATGATGGGGGACGCCCCGGCGCTCGGCCTCGGTGGGCTTGGCGGTGCCGATGCCCATGCGGCGGTAGATCTGCATGGAGTCCACCGACACCACCTCGCCCCCCAGTTCCAGGGCAAGCTCCACGGCCATGCGGGTCTTGCCGGAGGCGGTGGGGCCGACGATGGCTAAAACGGTGGGGGGCATGGGGGTGGCTCCTTTCTGTTTTGGGGATAGTAGCGTTCTATAAAACTTTGCTTTTTTGTAGGGGCGGCCCCTGGC
>JAJQCJ010000085.1 GCA_021202775.1 Clostridiales bacterium
GGGCGGCCTTCTTCGGCGGCTGGGTGTGCTTCTTTTTGGGCTGGGGCTGCTGGCGGGGGGCCTTCTCCCCCGGGGTCTGGGCGGCGGCCTCTCCGCTTCTGGGCTTCCGGCTCTGGGGAACCCTGGCGGGCTGCTCCGGCTGGGGGGCCTTCCTGCCGCTGTCGGCGGATTTGGCGGGGGCGGGAGTGCCATCCTCCGGCAGCTCATACCCGGCGGGGCGCTTGCCCTTGCCGGAGCGGATCACCTCCACCTCGCTGGTGCGGTAGACCCGGGGAGTCTCCGGGTCGTTGTCCAGCGTGACCTTCACCCGCTCCGTCAGGAACTGGACGGCGTTGACGGTGCCCACCCCGTCGGGGGTTTTCACCAGGCTCTCCAGCTTGGGGGTGGTTTTCAGCAGGGCCTCATAGGTGTCCTGCTCGTATTTCAGGCAGCACATCAGCCTGCCGCAGGCCCCGGAAATTTTGGTGGGGTTCAGGGAGATGTTCTGGGTTTTGGCCATCTTGATGGACACCGGCTGGAAGTCCGACAGGAACTGACTGCAGCAGTAGGAGCGGCCGCAGATGCCCAGGCCCCCCATCATCTTTGCCTCGTCCCGGACGCCGATCTGCCGCAGCTCGATGCGGGTGCGGAAGATGGCGGCCAGATCCTTCACCAGCCCCCGGAAGTCCACCCGTCCGTCGGAGGTGAAGTAGAACAGCACCTTGCTGCCGTCAAAGCTGTACTGCACCTCCACCAGCTTCATGTCCAGGCCGTGCTCGGCAATCTTCTTCTGGCAGATCTCATAGGCGGACTTCTCCTTTTTGCGGTTCTGCTCCACCGTTTTGAAGTCCGCCTCGGTGGCGATGCGCAGCATGGGCCGGAGGGTGGAGACCAGCTCCATCTCGTCCACCATGGTGTTGGACTGGGTACACTGGGCAAACTCCACCCCCTTGCTGGTCTCGATGATGACGGACTGGCCCACGTCCACGTGCACCCCGTTGGGGTTGAAATAATATAGCTTGCCGCCCGCCTTGAACCGGACGCCGATCACTTCGGTCATAATGCTCCTCCCTGTGCCGCCGGCGGTCCGGGGCACATGATTTATTTCGGGTTTGATTTTTACGTCAGGGCGGCACCGAGGGGGTGACGCCGCTGGAATTGCTCATATTCTGGCAAAAAGGGTTCTTCTTTCTCGCTATTCCGTAGGGGCGCACAATGTGCGCCCGCCCTGTTTGCCCTTTCCACCAGCCTGCTGTGTGGCGCTGGTATATTGGATGACAACAACCGTTTCTTTTCGATTTCTTCCATCGAAGAAACCTGTCCTCTTGGATACGGCGGCAGGAGGTCAAAGGATAGCCGGGCGCACACTGTGCGCCCCTACTGGGTAAGGCAAACGCGGCGATAAAGCCGCTCCCATCTCCTAGCGGCTCAGAATCTCCCACGCTTTCGCCGCCAGCCATCCGGCGCTGTGGCCCACGGAGACGTAAAAGGCGCAGTCCTGCCGCCCCTGCTCCGCCAGGGCCTCCAGCGCCGCCAGCTGCCTCCGGCTCAGCGCTCCGGCCAGCTTTGCGCTCAGGGGCTGCGCCGCCGGGCCGGTATAGCTGGCGGTGAGGGCCTCATGGCACAGCCGGGCCAGGCGGCGGTAGAAGGGGGCCAGGTCGGCGCGCTGGAACTGCCCCGTCTGCATTTTGACGCTGCACTCCATCAGGGCCAGCTCGTCCTTTTTGGACAGGGCCTCTGCCCACAGCTCCAGCCAGGGGGCCAGGGCGTCCTCCTGCCCATCCTCCTCCAGCTGGCGCACGGCCACCCCCAGCAGCCCGCCGCAGGCCGCGGCGGCGGCCCGGAGGGCGCTGTCCTCCCGGTTCGGGTACCGGGTGCGGAGCCAGGCCAGGGCCTCCCCCTCCGTCACCGGGGCGCAGCAGAGCTCGGTGCAGCGGCTGCGCACCGTCTCCAGCAGGGCGGCGGCGTTCTCCACCACCAGCAGGAACACGGCGTAGGCCGGCCCGTCTTCCAGCAGCTTCAACAGGGCGTTCTGGTCCTGGGGGGACAGGGGCCGGTCAATGATGTATACCTTTCGGTCGGCCTCGGTGGGGCGGACAAAGGCGTCGCTGCGGAGGGCCCGGACGGCGTAAATCTTCAAATCCCCGTCTTTGGCCAGATCCTCCTGATTCAGGAACCGGGCCACCTCCGCCACATCCGGGTGAATCCCCCGGGCCACCTTCCGGCAGTCCTGACACAGGCCGCAGGGTACCTCCCCCCGGCCCCGGCAGACAAAGGCGGAGGCCATCAGCCGGGCCAGGGTGTGCCGCCCGGAGCCGGCGGGGCCGCTGATGATCCAGGCGTGGGAGCGGGGCAGGCCCCCGGCCAGCTGGCGTTTCAGCCCCTGATTTCCGGCAAAATCCCTGAGCTGCAACGCCATCGCCTCCCTCTGTCCGGCCCCTGTTCAGGGCGCCTCCCGTAAAACGCTGATACACTGTTTATTATAACCCATTTCGTTCAAATAATCCAGAACTTTTTTTGTGATGCGCTCCCCCGGGGCCACCACCGGCACGCCGGGGGGATAGGGGGCCAGCTGCTCCGCCGCCACCCGGCCGGGGGCGCATTCCCAGGGTACCGGTTCCGCCGGGGCCAGCAGCGCCCCGCGGGGGGTGCAGACCTGTTCCGGCAGGGACGGCAGGGCCGGGGCGGGGGCCGTCCGCCGGGCCTGCCCCCGCAGGCCCAGCCCATCCAGCGCCGCCCGCAGCCGGGCGAAGGAGGCTTCCCCGTCCGCTTCGGTGAGGATCAGCACCACATGGCCCCGGTCGGCCATCTCCGGGTAGATGCCCCGCTCCATCAGCGCCCGGCTCAGGCCATCCCCGTCGGGAACGCAGAGGGTCAGGCGGCAGGGGTCCAGGGGACAGTTCTCCTCCGTCAGCGCGGGATAGTCCCGCCGCAGGGCCGCCGTCCGCTCCGCCGTTTTTCGGTACCGGGCTTTTCCCTCTCCCTGGCACCAGGGCCGCAGGGCGTCCAGCGCCGCCATCATCACATAGCTGGGGGAGGAGGTGGCGAAGAGCATGGAGGCCCCCTGCAGCTCGTCCAGGGTACAGCCGTTGGCGAAGAGGAGGGCGGTCTGCCCCGGCGCCCGGAGGGTCTTGTGGGCGGAGACTACGGCAAAATCCGCCCCCCGGTAGGGGTTCTCCCCCAGCATGGGCAGATGGGCCCCGTGGGCTCCGTCCACCACCAGCGCCGCCCCGTGACGGTGGCAGAGTTCCGCAATGGCGGGAACGTCGGACAGCACCCCGTAATAGGTAGGGGAGGTGACCACCACCGCCCTGCACCCTGGGTTCCTGGCGCTTAGGCACAGGGGGCGCTGCCGACGACTCCTTAGGGGGAGATCTGGGTGGTCGCCGGGTCATTAGGAAAAAGGGGGGGGGGGGGGG
>JAJQCJ010000116.1 GCA_021202775.1 Clostridiales bacterium
GTTTCATTCCCTTTGGTGCCTTGGAGCGCAGCGGAAAGGAATGGTCATAGCCATGCTACAAGACCTGCTTGCCCGGCAGAAAACGCTCTTCCCCGCCCAGGCCCACACCGAGCTTCGGATGCAGCAGAACAGCCTGCGCCGGGTGGACCTGGTCAGCGGCAGCCTGCTGCGCAATACCCGCACCGACCTGTCCGGCGTCTCCGCACGGGTGTACCAGGGCGGCGTCTGCGGCTTCGCGTCCGCCGCCGACTGCGCCCCGGAGGCGGCAAAGACCGTGGTGGAGGCCGCCCAACAGAACGCCGCCTTCCTCAGTTCCCACGCCGGAACAGGGAAGGGTCCCCTGCCCCCGGTGTCCCAGGGCAGCTACAGGGAGGACACCGACTGGACTGACGTGCCCCAGAAGGACTATATCGACTTTCTCAAGGCGCTGGACGATTACATCGTCCGCACCTACCCCGACCTGAAGAGCCGGCGGGTGGTGGCCTCCGCCGACACGGTGGAAAAGGTGCTGTCCGTCTCCGACGGATGGGACTGCCACACCGCCCTGCCCCGGAGCTACATCTACGTCCACATGGGGACGGAGACCGCCGCCGGTGTGCCGGTGGAGGTCTCGGAGATTTTCGGCGGCTACGGCACCTTTGACCGGCAGTTTACCAGCGTGGAGGCTATGGCCCCCCGGCTGGAGGACTGCCACCGGCGGCTGATGGACAAGAAGGACGGCGTCTACCCCGAGGCCGGCGTCCACACCGTGGTGCTGGGCGGCGCGCTGGCGGGGATGCTGGCCCACGAGGCCGTGGGCCACACCGTAGAGGCCGACCTGGTCTTAGGCGGCAGCGTGGCCGGGCCCAACCTGGGCAAGGTGGTGGCCTCCCCCCTGGTGAGCCTGACCGACTTTGCCGGCGCCGCCTTCGGCGCCCCCACTCCCCTGCCCGTCTATGTGGACGACGAGGGGACGAAGGCGGAGGACGCAAAGCTCATCGAAAACGGCGTCCTCACCGGCTTTATGCACTCCCGGGCCAGCGCCCAACGGCTGGGCATGGCCCCCACCGGCAACGCCAGGGCCTGGCTGTTCTCCGACGAACCGCTGATCCGGATGCGGAACACCGCCATCCACCCCGGCACCTCCACCCTGGAGGAGCTGATCGCCTCGGTGGACGACGGCTACTACCTGGTGGACACCAACAACGGCCAGGCCGACGCCACCGGCGAGTTCATGTTCGGCGTGTGCATGGGCTATGAGATCAAACACGGCAAGCTGGGCCGGGCGATTCTGGACACCACCATCTCCGGCGTGGCCTTCGATATGCTGAAAACGGTGGATATGGTGTCCGACACGGTGACGTGGAACAGCTCCGGCTTCTGCGGGAAAAAGCAGATCATCCCCGTGGGGCTGGGGGGGCCGGCCCTGCGGTGCCGCATCAAGATGGGAGGCAGATGACCATGAAGGATTTGCAGAAGCTGGCGGCCCTGTCTCTGGCCGCCTTAAAGGACAACGGGGCGGATATGGCGGCCTGCCTGGTGTCGGAGACCGTCACCCAGGAGTTCACCGCCGAGACGGAGGGGCTGAACCTGCTGCGCACCCTCTTTGACGACAGCGCCAGCCTCACCGGCTACGCCGGGGGCCGGAAGGGGAGCAGCAGCGTGAACCGGCTGGAGGAAGGCGCCCTCCGCTCCGCGGCGTCGTCGGCCATGGCCTCTGCCGCGGCCGCCCTGCCCGACGACGCCTGGGAGCTGGCGAAGGAGGGCAGCGGCACCCTGACCTATGGGGCGGTGGACTGCGATTTGGAGCAGCTCTTCTTCCGCACCCGGGAGCTGATGGACGCCGTCCGGGCCCAGCACCCCACGGTGACGGTGAGCCAGGTGATTGCCCTCCACTCCGTCTCCCGCGCCGTTTACGCCAACAGCCACGGCGTGGTGTATCAAATCACCTCCGGCGCCTACGAGTTCTCTCTGGAGGTGTCCGGCCATGATGGGGACAAGACCTCCTCCCTGAACTACAGCGGCCTGCTGGTCAGCGACCTGAACCGGCCCGTGCTGGAGCAGGGGAGTATGCGCCAGACCGTCCGGGACGCGGAGGTCCTCATCGACCCGCCCACCCTGACGGGCAAGCGGGTGGGCACCGTGGTGCTGACCCCCGGCTTTCTGGGGGAGATGCTGTCCGAGGCGGCGGAGCTGTTCACCGGCGACTCCGACATGATCAACGGCACCGCCCTCTGGAAGGACAAGCTGGGCCAGAAGGTGGCGGACAGCGCCATCACCTTCGGCAGCTGCCCCCTGGACAGCCGCATTGTGGACGGCAGCCGCATCACCGACGAGGGCTATCCGGCGGAGGACTACACCATTGTGGACCACGGCGTCCTGAAGCAGATGACCCTGAGCCGATACGGGGCCAACAAGACCGGCCTCCCCCCGGCAGGGAACAGCGAGCTCCACCTGGTCATGGAGCCGGGGGAGACGCCCCTTGAAGACATCATCCGGGGCATTGACTACGGCATCCTGGCCGGGTACTTCTCCGGCGGACAGCCCGGCAGCAGCGGGGACTTCTCCGGCGTGGCCAAGAACAGCTACCTCATCGACCACGGGGTGCTGAAACCCATCTCCGAGGTGATGGTCAGCGGCAACCTGGCCGAAATGCTGAACCATGTGGTGGCGATCTCCCGCGAGACCCAGTGCGACGGGGACAGCGTTCTGCCCTGGGCGGCCTTTGACGGCGTTACCATCAGCGGGAGCTGAGGGGCGGCTCTTTCCTTAGGCAAGGAAAGAGGAAGGAAACGGGGGTTGCCCTCCCGGCAGGGCTGGTTTCCTTAGACAAGGAATGATAAAGGAACAACGTTTTGCCCTCCGGGCGGGCCCCATTTCTTGCTCCGCCAAGAAATGGGGGAAAGAAGGCGGCTTAAGAGGGCCGCGGTGCGTCCCTCTTAAGAATCTCCCTCTATCCCACTGGGGCTTCGCGCTGTCCAACTCATACGTGGTCTGTCAGGCAACAGACGATGTAACTTTCAGGCGGTGAGACTGCCGCCCTGCGGCTGGCAACGATTGCCGTTCCACCCTGCCAAAGGCGGGCGGAACGAGCAATTTTATCATCCACTGATGGATAACATCTGCCTGAACCGCAAGGAAACAGCCCCTGATGAAAAAGTGCGGTAATTCATTCCTCTTTTTATAGTAGGAGCGAGAACCTAACCTTACAGTCAGATTTCCACGACCAAAAGGCAACAAAATTGCCGCCCGTTCCGCCGTAAGGCATAGGGAGCGCAGCGGAAATGCCGCTTGACGGCGGGAACGTGGGCGGCAATCCCCGCCAGCCGCCATCGGCGGCAGTCTCACCAGTTAGAAGTTACTTCGTCTGTTGCCTGACAGACCACTTATGAATCAGACAGCGCGAAGCCCC
>JAJQCJ010000158.1 GCA_021202775.1 Clostridiales bacterium
TGCCCCTGATTGGCCACATAGCTGCACTCGGTCATCACCAGCCGCCGGGCGTTGTACTTGGCCCCCTGGGTGTCGTCCAGGCCGATGACGGCCAGCAGATTGTCCCGCATTTCGTCGTATCGAAGCCCTGCCAGCAGGCCCACGGTGACGGTTTCCTCCACGGCGTCGGCGAAGCGCTGGTTGTTGTCCCACAGGCGGTCAGACCAGTTTTTCCCGCTCCAGTTGGCGGAGAGGGCGGCAGAAATCTGGTTGTCCCCCAGCAGGTCGAAGCGGTAGCCCTCCCCGGTGTACTGCTCCACGTCGAAGATGGTGCGGTAATAGCTCTGCTCCAGGGTGTCGTTCAGGCGGTCGCTGACATACTCCACCTCGCTGAGCCCCACCCGCCGGGCCTGGGCATAGATGTCATCCCGCAGCGCCTGCAAGCGGCTGATGCGGTTGGCGTAGGCCGGGGCGGAGAGCCGGGCCCAGATGTCCCGCTTCACCTGCCCGGTAGCGGTCTGGTATTGCTCCCGCAGGGCGTCCCTGGCCGCCTCCGTCTCCCGGACGGTCAGCAGGGAGGTGGCCGTTCTCTCGTTCATCGCCCCGCCCTTCACGTAGGCGGAAAAGGTCTTTTCAATCTGCCCGACGATGTTCTCCTGGGCCTTGTCGTAGAGGCTGGTGATTTGCTGCACTGTCTGCTCCGCCCGGGTGTGCAGCAGCTGCTCCAGATTCAGAGAGCGGCGTTTCCAGTAGTCCTGGCTGTTCATTCAGCCTCACGGCCGGGCAGGAAACCGGCGACCTTCTTCTCCGCAGCCTCCTCCTCGGTTTCCCCGGAGGCCCCCATGCTCTGCTGGTAAACCTGCATATTCTCCTGCTTCTGCTGGCGGATATTCCGCACCGCCTCCGCCGGGTCCCGGATGAACCACAGCTGAGAGAGCAGCGTCCGGTCGTCCACGATGCCCTGTAAACTGGTCACCATCTGCACGATTTCCGTCTCGTTGATGGGGGTGGAGATGGTGAACACCACGTCCACGTCGGTGACGGGCACCTCCCGCATGGCCCCCTTCACCGTGAGCCAGCGGTTGTACAGCGCCAGCCGCTCCTTGAGGCCCCGCTCCATCCGGCGGATTTTGTTCTTCACCAGCAGGTTCATGGTCAGGAGCTTCAGCTTCAGGGCCTGCCCGGAGCTGTTGCCCGCGAAGTTCTCGTCGCTCATGTCCACAGTGAGGGTCATTTTGTGCATCTCCCGGACGGCGGCGTCGGCCAGCACCTGGACGCTGCTCTCGTCAAAGGTCTTTTGGATATACTCCACCTTGGCGTCCAGCGGGGCGCCGTCGATGAACTTGCTTTTCAGCATCTGTTCCTCGTCCCCGTCCCGCAGGCTCATGCCGAAGAACACCAGCAGGGCGTCCACGAACTTCTGTTTGTCCGTGAACCGGTTACTCATCAGGTTGTCATAGGCGTCGATGAGGGGAATGATCTGCTCAAAATCCCCCTGCCGCTCGTCGTTGTTCTCGTAGGCGATGACGGGCACCGCGCCGAAATAATGCTGCTCCGGCTCCCCCACCAGCTGGAAGGGGGCGGGGTATTTGTCCATGGACTTGTACCGCTTCACCGTCTGGTCGGTGTAAATCGTCACCAGATAGTAAAGCTCACCGGAGCTTTTCTCCCGCCGCTCCCACAGGACGGCGAAGAGCTTGTTGTGCTCCACGGTGGAATCCTCCACCAGAATCCCGTCCATGGGGGCGATGTAGGCGCTTTTCGGCTGGGGCACCGGGTCGGAGGAGGCATAACAGACCTCCAGACACTCACCGTAAACCCCTATACCCTTGCCGATGCGGCTGTCCACCTCAGAGATGTGCTGCCGGTCATAGGCGTCCAGCAGAGGGGAGAGGTCGATGGCAGCGCCATCCCTGACCGTGTCAACCCCCCAGTCGGCTGCGCCGTCTATGCGCCCAGGGTTCCACCCCTCAGTCGGCTGCGCCGACAGCTCCCCTTTCAGGGGCGCGTTTACGTTGAGAGAACCGCTGCCTCCTGCCTCCCCTGAAAGGGTAGGGAGGTGCGAAGCACCGGAAATGCCGCTTGACGGCGGAGGTGCCCCCACAGGGGGCGGAGGGGTTTCTCTGCGCCGGAGTGACTGCCTGCTGGTGGAGGGGTCCTCCGCCTCGTGGGTCTCGTTGGTGTCGTACTTCACCGGCTCCCCCAGATAGTACCCCTGGGCGATGTCCACCACGTACTTGGCGTAGTTCACCGCCACCAGCACCTCGTCCGCCTCCGGCTTCCTGCGGAGGTTGTCGTGCTGGCCCCGGTAGTACCGGTCAAGTTTCAGGAACCGCCCGTTGGCCCCCTCCGCCTTCCGGATCAGGTGCCACAGCACGGAGGAGGGGATGTCCTCCAGATTGGGGACTTCGTCCCGGTCTAAGTAGATGATCATGCCTTCACCTTCCTGCGCCTTGCCGCGATTTTGTCATAGTTGGGCGGGATGCGGATGATGTTCCAGTCACATTCCTCCGGCACCCGCCCATAAAAAATGACCCATAATGGGTCAAGTCGTTTCATCATTTCCTCATAGCCTTGCAGAAAGAGCCGCTTTGTCTCCCTGTCCGCCTGGGTTCCCACGCTGGACACGGCCACGATGCCGCCCACCGGTTCCCCGTCGAAGCACCAGGCGTAGCTCTCCGGCGTGCTCCAGGAGATGGTGGGGTACACGGTCAGGCCATAAAGCTGCCAGTAGGCCCCGCACCAGTGCTTGCGGTAGTGGTTGTAAATCTGCATGGCCACCGGCATATCGGTGTAGGTGGAGAAGTCCGGCGCACACACCGCCCGGAATTTTTCCAACAGGGGAATGTACCTGTCCGGGGTGTTCCACAGCCGGGCGAACCGGTAGTCATCCACGAAGCAGTGAAGGTTCTTCCCCTCCGGGCTTTTCTCTGTCATGGCGTCGCTGATGGGAAGGAAGTCGCCCTCCGGGTAGTCCGTCACCGGCGCGATGGGCGGGATGTCGTAGGGGCCAGCGCCGGGGAAGAGGGCTTTGTTCAAGTTTTCGAAATTTAGCATGGGTCAAAATCTTAGAACAGCAGTTCATAATCGTCATCGTTGTTTGACTTTTTGGACTTGCTAGACGTTTTGGCTTTTGGCAGCTTGGCAAGTTCGTTTTGCAGCCGTTTCACCTCGTCATTCCACTGGTAAAAAAGCTCTCTTGTTGCCTCTGTCCCGCCATACTTCACGCTGCCGAAGATGTGAGCCTGTCGCACTGCCCATTTCAGTTCTTCTTCCAGCCCGACGCGTCTTGATGCAATGCCACTACCGCCTCTTCCTCCCATGTGTTACACCTCCAAATAAAAATGCCGCAAGGTACGTTGTACCCTACGGCATAGCAAGCGCCCGGATTT
>JAJQCJ010000124.1 GCA_021202775.1 Clostridiales bacterium
GACTACCTCCAGACCCAGGAGGGCCGGAGCCTGCCGGTCCCCCACTGTATCCGGGAGAGCGAGGGCTGGTACCTCCAGGACCAGGTGGCCCAGCAGGTGCTGGACAGCGACGAGCTATTCTGCAAGCCGGCCTTCCCCTCCCTGGAGCTGGCCCAGTGGCTGGAGGAGAGCGAGTATGAGCAGGTGGAGCTGTGCGGTCTGGTCAGCCACCTGTGTGTGCTGGCCAACGCCGTGATGGTCCGGGCCGCCCTGCCGGAGGCCCGGCTGCTGCTGGACGCCCGGTTGACCGCCTCCCCCGACCCTGTGCTCCACGAGAAGGCTTTGGACCTGCTGGAGGCCATGTTCGTTACCGTGACCCACCGGGAAGGGAGACCGTCATGAAGCACCAGGTCAACTACACCATGCTCTGCGACTTTTACGAGCTGACCATGGCCAACGGTTATCTGCGCACCGGCCTAGGGGACAGGATCTGTTATTTCGACCTGTTTTTCCGCTCCGTACCCGACGGGGGCGGCTTCGCCATCGCCGCTGGGCTGGAGAGCGTGGTCAACTACATCAAAGGCCTGTCCTTTGATGAAGAGGATTTGGAATTTCTCCGGGGCAAGGGCTGCTTTTCCCCAGAGTTTTTGGACTATCTGCGCACCTTTCGTTTCACCGGGGACATCTGGGCCGTGCCGGAGGGGACGCCGGTGTTCCCCGGAGAGCCGTTGCTGATCGTCCGGGCCTCGGCCATCCAGGCCCAGTTTATTGAGACCTTTCTGCTCCTGAGCGTCAATCACCAGTCCCTGATCGCCACCAAGTCCAACCGCATCGTCCGGGCAGCCCAGGGCCGCCCGGTGGCGGAGTTCGGCTCCCGCCGGGCTCAAGGGGCTGCCGGGGCGCTGATGGGGGCCAGGGCCTCCTGCATCGCCGGGTGCAGCGCCACCGCCTGCACCATGGCGGATTTATACTACGGCTGCGCCGCCACCGGCACCATGGCCCACTCCTGGGTGCAGATGTTCGACGACGAGTACACCGCCTTCAAAACCTACTGCGAGCTGTATCCCAACAACGCCACCCTGCTGGTGGACACCTACAACGTGCTGAAGTCCGGCGTGCCCAACGCCATCCGCGCCTTCAAAGAGGTGCTGCTGCCCCAGGGAATTACGAAGTGCGCCATTCGCCTGGACTCCGGCGACCTGACTTACCTCTCCAAAAAAGCCCGGAAGATGCTGGATGAGGCCGGATTGACGGAGTGCAAAATCGTGGCCTCCAACTCCCTGGACGAGTACCTGATTCGGGACCTGCTCCAGCAGGGGGCGCAGCTGGACGCCTTCGGCGTGGGCGAGCGGCTCATTACCTCCAAGAGCACGCCGGTGTTCGGCGGCGTGTACAAGCTGGTGGCCGTGGAGGACGAGAACGGCGTGGTGCAGCCCAAAATCAAAATCTCCGAGAACCCGGAGAAGGTCACCGTCCCCCACTTCAAAAAGGTCTACCGCCTGTATGACAACGAGACGGGGAAGGCCTTTGTGGACGTGCTGTGCGTCTACGATGAGGAGATCGACGACAGCAAGGATCTGGAGCTGTTCGACCCCCGCTACAACTGGAAGCGAAAGACGTTTACCAACTTCCACTCCCGCAGCCTGCTGGAGCCGATTTTCCGGCAGGGCAAGCTGGTGTACCAGTCCCCCGCCATCAAGGACATCCAGACCTACTGCGCCGGACAGATCGACCTGCTGTGGGACGAGGTAAAGCGGTTTGAAAACCCCCACGCCTACTATGTGGACCTCTCTCCCAAGCTGTGGCAGATTCGGCAGGACCTGCTGCATCAGAAGCGGTTCTAAACAGAAGTTTTCCCAGAGCGCCGGAACCTCCGGCGCTCTTTTTTTTGCCGCTGGCCGGCGGGGCCGAAGCCAAATGAGACGGAAACAGCCGTCACCTGAATGTGTAACGGCTGTCCGGGTCGTTTCCCCATTTTGGGACGTTTAATTGAACTTGTAAACCTTCTGCACCAGGTGATACACCCGGACGGTGAGCTTCCGGCCCTGGTAGGTGGGCAGCATGGTGATGGTGGCCAGGCTGCGGTGGCGAATCTTATCGTAGAGCTTTTCGTCGGACTGCTTCAGATAGGCCCAGATGTCCGAACGCTTTTGCAGGGCCTCGTCGCTGCCGTCGATAATCAGGAACATGGAGCAGATGCACATCATCATGGTCAGGTATCGGACCATATAGGCTGCCACCTTTTTCCGGCGCTGGCGCAGCTCCGACAGGTCGCAGCAGTCGATCATCAGCCGGGTGACCAGCAGCTGCTGGTCAATCCGCTTCACCATCACCGCCTCGTTGACGCTCTGATCGGCCCGGCCGATGAAGTAGCGGTACAGGTCCAGATTCATATAATACATGGTGTATACGCTGGGCAGCGGCTGATAGACGAAGATATTGTCCACATAGAAGGTGTGCTTGGGCAGCTCCAGCCCGCAGTCCCGCAGGAGCTGGGTGCGGTAAATGACGGAGTGCATCAGCAGGTACTGGCTGACCCCCCAGTGGCCCACATCGTCCCAGGTGAACACCCGGTTCTCCGGGAACACCCTGTGATAGTCCACGGTGTGATGGGTGCCGTCCTCCACGTGCTCATAGACGTAGTTGGCAATCACCATATCCACCGGCTCCGGCTGGGCCGCAAACTCCCGCAGCTTCGCCATCACCTTTTTCAGCGCCTGCATATCCAGCCAGTCGTCCGAGTCCACCACCTTATAATAGACCCCGGTGGCGTTCCGAACCCCCTGGTTCACGCCCTCGCCGTGGCCCCCGTTGGGCTGATGAATCACCCGGACAATGGTGGGATACTTTTCCGCATAGGAATCCGCAATGGCCCCCGTCTCATCGGTGGAGCCGTCATCCACCAGAATGATCTCCGCCTCCTCCCCTGCGCTGAGCAGCGTCTCAATGCAGTGGGACATATAGGCCGCAGAGTTGTAGCAGGGAACGGCAAAGCTAATCAGCTTCAAGTTGATCTACTCCTTTGTAATCGTATCGTTTCGGTTCCGCCTGTGGGAACGGGAGGAAACTTCCCCCGGAAAAAACACCGTTCCACCCTGAAAAGTGGCGAAAACAGCGCAAAAAGACAACAAACACCATCAATGTAGTATTATAGCACGTTTGTTCCGCAAATGGAACCGCTTTTTTCAATTTTAATAAAATTGTAAGAGTTTCCCCCTCACACCAGCGCCGGCCGGCAATACGGGGTTTATCCAACAGTATGCGGGATTTGTCGGTTGATGCAGGTTCCCGCGGCTGATATAATAATCCTAATCATTCCGCCGGAAAGGTTCCGGAAGAGACGCGCAGAGCGGGGGACGCCCCCGAAGAAAGAAGGCACAGGTATGGCAAGGCAACCTCTGGAAGAAAACGGCATCCACCGCGCCAGGCTGTGGGAAATCGGCTTTTACGCCCTCAATAACTCCGCCACCAACGCCTATATGATGATGGTGGCTGCCATGTCCTACTATCTGATCGGCATCATCGGGCTGGGCGCGGTGCTGGCCGGTTCTCTGGTCACCATCATGCGGGTTTGGGACGGAGTGGCCAACCCCTTTGTGGGGATGATTCTGGACAAGACCAACGGAAGGTTCGGCAAGAACCGCCCCTTTATTGTCATTGGCGAGGTGATTCTGTTTACGGCGTCCTTCGTGATGTTCCGGATGGTTCCCCTGGTGCCTCCGGCCTTCCGCCTCGGTGTGTGGATTTTCATTTACATGATTTATGTCGTCGGCTACACCTGCCAGTGCATCGTCACAAAATCCGCACAGAGCTGCCTGACCAACGACCCGAAGCAGCGCCCCGTCTTTTCCATGTTCGACGCGGTCTACAACATCTTCCTGATGAGCCTGTGGTATCCGATTTTTCAGACCAATACACTGGTGCCCCGGTTCACCCTGACCAGCGACACCGCCGGGGACAAAATCGCCCAGCTGGTGGCGCAGACCCCCAGCCTGGCCAACGTCATCACCACCGACGCGGAAACCGGTGTGCAGACCCTCAGCGCCTTCTACAACCCGGAGATGTGGCAGTATTTCCAGCTGGTGGTGGGCGGCATAGCTGCGGTGCTGTCCCTGCTGGCGGTCATCGGCCTGTGGCGGAAGGACCGGCCCCAGTACTTCGGCCTGGGTCAGATCGGCAGCACCAAGGTGGGGATGCGGGATTATCTGGACGTGCTGACCCACAACCGCCCCATTCAGATGCTGGCGGTCTCCACCGCCGCCGACAAGCTGACCCTCAGCATGATGAGCAACACCACGGTGTACATCTGCCTCTTCGGCGTCATCTTCGGCAATTATGCGCTGTACTCCTCCAATTCCGCCATCACCGCCATCCCGGTGGCCATATTGTCCATTCTGGGCATCAACTTCATCGCCCGTTACCTGGGGCAGAAGCGGGCGCTGGTGGTGGGCACCTGCGGCTCCATCGCCTGCGGCGTGATACTGGCCGCAATGATTCTGATGGGGATACGCTCCGGCTGGAGCTTCCTGCTGCCCACCTTCAGCCTGACCAGCGTCAGCACCTGGGTCGGACTCTTCCGCCCGGCCAACTGGAGCCTCTTTGGCCTGATGTTCGTGCTGGTCTACACCGCCATGCGGGGCTTTACCAGCATTGCCAGCGCCATCACCACCCCCATGACGGCGGACTGCGCCGACTATGAGGTGTACCGCAGCGGCAAGTACCTCCCCGGTGTCATCGGTACGGTGCTCAGCTTTGTGGATAAGCTGATTTCCTCCCTGGCCTCCACCGTGGTGGCCGCCGTCTATGCGGCGGTGGGCTTCGGCGCGGCGCTGCCCACCGTGGAGACCCCTTACAGCACCAGTTTGCTGTGGGCTACCCTGATCTGCTTCATCGGCGCCCCCATGCTGGGTTGGATCACCAGCCTGATCGTCATGCGGTTCTATCCTCTGACCAGGGAAAAGATGGAGGAAATTCAGGCGGAGATCGCCCGCATCAAGGCGGAGTCCGCAGAGACAACGTAAAGCCGCCCCGCGTCACACCAGCAGCGGCTGCACCTGTCTGTGGGCCAGCGCCGCCGCCGCGCAATCGGGAATCTGCCCCCAGTCCGCCACCAGAGAGCAGGGCTTCTTCCGGGCGTCGTCCTGCCGGAAGGGGACGAAATAGTAGTTCCGCCGGCAGGCCAGCACGCCGATATTTTGCAGCGACGCGGACAGCCCGTCGTTGGTGGAGACCCCGATCAGCACCGGCCTCTCGTTGCGCAGGTGGGCCTTGGCCGCCATGGTGACGGAGGTGTCCGTGATGCCTCCGGCCAGCTTGCCCAGGGTGTTCCCGGTGCAGGGGGCGATGATCAGCAGATCCAGCAGCTTTTTGGGGCCGATGGGCTCTGCCCCCTGAATCGTGTCGATGGGGGAGCGGCCACAAATCCGCGTCAGTTCCTGCCGCCAGTGCTCCGCCGGGCCAAAGCGGGTGTCCATGGCGGCGCAGTGCTCGGAGAGGATGGGAATCACCGTCTCATACTGCTCCGCCAGCGTTTCTGCCACCGGCAGAACCTGGGCCAGGGTGCAGAAGGAACCGGTCAGGGCGAACCCGATTGTTTCGCTGCGGCGGCTCATAAATCCACCTCCTGCATGATATGATAGACCGTGTCCCGGATGATGCGGCCGGAGGTCTCCGGGGCCACCTTCCCCGGCAGGGACAGGGCGTGGATGGCCTTGATGCCCAGCCGGGCCGCCGCCTCATAGTCCACCCCGCCGGGCTGGGAGGCCAGGTCGATGATGAGGCAGTTCCGGTCCAAATCGCTGAGCCGCGCCCCGTCCAGCACCAGGGCAGGGACGGTGTTGATGACCAGGCTGTAGCCCCCCAGCCAGCCGTCCAGCTGCTCCGTATGCTCCGGGGCGTAGCCGCTGGCCTCGATCCAGGCCAGGTCCGCGTAGTTCCGGGCGGACACCGTCACCTTGGCCCCCAGCCCTTTCAGCCGCTGGGCCAGCAGCTTCCCCAGCCGCCCGTAGCCGATGACCAGCACCCGGCAGCCAAAGAGGGTGGTGGGCAGCTCCTCCATGGCAATTTGGATGGCCCCCTCCGCCGTGGGGACGCCGTTGGCGATGGCCAGCTCCTCCCGGGCGAAATAGTCCCGCACCAGAAGGCCCTTTTCCTTCGCCGCCTGTACAAAGCGGTCCGGCAGCTTCCCGGCGCAGAGCAGCTGCCCCGGCTGCATGGCCGCCACGATGTCCGTGATGGGCAGCCTGCGGTCGGACAGCGGCGCGTTCAGCATCCCGTCCTCCCGGGCTGCGGGCAGCGGCAGAATGACGCAGTTGGCCCACTCGATGCCCCGGAGGGTGTCGGAGCCGGTCAGCTCCTCCTCCGTCCCCCGCAGCTCCATGGCGCAGGTCTGCACCCAATGTCCGTCCTCCGCCAGCTGCCGCGCCAGCTTCACCTGGCGCAGGTCGCCGCCGAGGACCCAAAAATGCAACTCCCTCTTCATAGTCTGGCAACACCCCTTCCTGTTTCCTCTCACCGCGGTTTCGCGGGAGAATCGGCTGATGTGCCATACTATGCGCGGCAAAAAGGCGCGGTGCATCCGCGCCTTTTTGCCGCCCGTTATGCCCCCTCCATAGGGTCCTCCGGGTCCAGAATGATGATGTCCAGCCCCGCCTCCACCGCCATGAGCAGGGTCTTTTTCGTGCCGCCGCCGGAGCGGCCGTTGTAGATGGCGATAATGCGGCTGGACTGTTCCACCATGTACCGGTTGCGGCGCATCATGCAGCCCTCGTCATAGTCCGGCAGGCAGGCCGGCGTCTGGTCGCACCTGGCCAGAATGCGTTCATACCGCTCCTGCTCTGCCCTGGGCCAGCGGCGGGACTGGTCTTTACAGGGCACTGCCGCCTCCAGCCAGATGTCCGGGTGGAGGAATTTGGCCCGCAGCACCGCCTCCGCCGCCAGCAGGTCGCTCCCCCGGGCCATGCCGGTGATGAAGTGCCGATAGCCCTGCAAATAGGCCCGCTCCACCTCCAGGGCCAGCCGCTCCTCCATCAGGACGCGGCGCAGATCCGGCTCCGTCTGTTTCCATCCCAGGTTCTGGGGCCGGTGCCCGGTGAAGCAGCAGGTTTTTTCCCGTTCCATGGCCGTTTCCTCCCCCTGCCGATGATTTGCCCTCATTATAACACAGGAAGATTCCGGTGGCAATGGCGGCGGCGAAGGGCAAACGGAAATCAAGTTTTCAGTTAAATATGCCAAAAGAAACCCCTCAGTCTGGCGAAAAGCCAGCCAGCTCCTCTTTCAGGGGAGCCGTTGACGCAGTGGTTACGACAACTTCCTGCCTCCTCCTGAAAGGGCAATGTCATCAATTTAATGGAAAATATTTCTCTCAGGAAAATCTATTGATAGAAAAATGTCCGGCGTTTTCACCCCTTAGTCAGCTTCGCTGCCAGCTCCCCTTTCAGGGGAGCCAAAGACGTGGTGATTCCCGCAACTCCCTTGCCTCCCCTGAAAGGGGAGGGGGACCGGCGACAGCCGGTGGAGGGGTTTCTGTGCAAAACGGATTTCAAAAATTGATTTCCATGCATCTTTTTATCGCAAAGGGCCGTCCTTCCCCTTCGATTGGCAACCATGTTCACAAACCATTTACAAACTTGCTACAAACTGTTCAACACTTTGGACGGGCTTTGCGGTACTATAACATCAGCAGCAGGAACATATCAAAAAACCTCTTTTCTCTCTTTCTTCTTTTTTCTCTCTCCTTTCTTTTGGGTTATCCCGCCCCGGTTTCCCCGGGGCGGGATAATCTTTTCTGTGCGGCAGGAAAAACGTGCCGCTGCTTCCTGATGTTACCCTTGACTTTTCCAATGCCGCCTTTTAAACTGAACATCATCTCATCTGAGTTACGGAGTGCCATCACGCTATGAAGAATAAAAACTATCCCCTGTACCACCTCCTGCCGGAGCTGCGCACTCTGCGGGAGCTGCTGGAGCAGAAGCGGGACCGCTATCCCAACGACATCGCCTTCCGCTGGATGGAGGGCCGGAAAACCCTCCGGGAAAAGACCTATCTGGAGTTTTATCAGGACGTGCAGCGTGGGGCTGCCTGCCTGATGAGGGCCCGGCTGCAGGGCCGGCACATCGCCCTGATGGGGGAGAACTCCTATCTCTGGCTGGTGGCCTATTTTGCCATCGTGCTGACCGGGAACGTGGCGGTGCTGATCGCCAAAGATGCCGGAAACCTGGAGGTCGTCCAGCTGATGCGCCAGAGCGACGCCGACATGCTGATTTACAGCCCCCAGTGCGAGGCAAAGGCCACCTTCTGCAAACAGACCTTTGGCCGGAAGAAGCGCTGTTTCTCCCTGGAGGATGCGCCCAGGGCTCTGGAGAAGGGGCAGAGGTACCTGAGCCGGGGCAGGTACAACTTTGAAGCCCTGGAGACTGACCTTGATGCCCTCTGCACCATCTTCTTCACTTCCGGCTCCACCGGGTTCAGCAAGGGGGTCATGCTCTCCCAGACCAACATGGTGTCGGACATCAACTACGCCGTGCAGAACTTCGTCCCCGGCGGCCCCACCATGGCGGTGCTGCCCTTCCACCACGCCTTCGGCCTGGTGACCTCGGTGATGATGCCCATTCACTATCACGTCCCCATCTTCATCTGCGGCAATCTGGCCAACTTTATGCGGGAGGTGCCCATCGCCAAACCCCAGATTCTGTTTCTGGTGCCCCTGTTTGTGGAGACCTTTTCCAAGACCATCTGGCGCACGGCGGAGAAGCAGGGCCAGGCCAAAAAGCTGCTGAGCGGGATGCGCCTGTCCGATGCCCTGCGGAAGGTGGGGGTTGACCGGCGGAGGGAGCTGTTTGACGGCGTTCTGTCCAAATTCGGCGGAAATCTGGAGTATATCATCTGCGGCGGCGCACCCCTGGACCCCCGCTATGTGAAGGAGTTCCGCAGCCTGGGGATAGAGATTTTGAACGGCTACGGCATTACAGAGTGCTCCCCGGTGCTGGCGGTGAACCGGAACCACTGGACCTGCGACGGCTCCGTGGGCCAGGTGCTCCCCGGCGTTCAGATCAAAATCGACAATCCCGACCGGAAGGGGGAGGGGGAGATCTGCGTGGACAGCAGGGTGGTCATGCTGGGCTACTACAACGACCCTGACGCCACCGCCCAGGTCATGGAGGGTCCCTGGTTCCACACCGGCGACAGGGGCTATCTGAATAAAGACGGCTTCCTCTTTATCACCGGCCGGAAAAAGAACCTCATCATCCTGTCCAACGGGGAAAATGTCTCCCCGGAGGAGCTGGAGCAGTATGTGGCCCGTATCAGCGAGGTCAGCGAGGTGGTGGTCTACGAGCGCCATGGCAAAATCACGGCGGAGGTGTACCCGGAGGAGAGCGACCTTCCCCGGCAGGAGGTGGCCCGCCGCATCCAGAAGAAGCTGGAAAAGATGAACGCCACCCTTCCCGCCTGCAAGCACGTTCAGAAGCTGGTGGTGCGGGAGACGCCCTTTGAAAAGACGGCCACTTCTAAAATCAAGCGGTATAAGGTTGGGAAATAGCGGTTCCGGGGCATTTTCGTTTTCAACACGAAAATACCCCGGGCAGAACCCAGGGTTGACAAATCGGCCGCGCCGGTTTATAATATATGTAACAAGGGCGCTGTCCGGTAACGGCTAGCCCCCTGGAATTGTTACGTGAAGTAACCGCTCGCTTGGTAGGCTGGGGCGGTTACTTCTTTTTGCTTGACAACTGTATGAACAGGTCGATAATGCCAATGATAACGAGACAAAACTGGAACAGTTCTGATGTACTCATCGGGCAGGCCCCCTGCCTGCCATTTTTATCTGAATTTTTGTCGTATATACTTGACAATTTGTCGGCCATATGTTAGAATCACAGTAGGAGGTGGGACGATGGGACGCAACATCGCAATCAAGGTGGCCCGGGCGGAGAAGGATATGACCCAGACCCAGCTGGCCGCCGCCGTGGGCATCTCCCGCCAGACCATGAACGCCATTGAGCAGGGCACCTACAATCCTACCATCAGGCTCTGCCGGGCCATCTGCAAGGTGCTGGGCAAGACGCTGGATGAGCTGTTTGGGGAGGAATCGTAATGGAACAGTTTGATGAACGGCAGAAGCTGGAGCGGGGCAAGGCGTTCCAGTGGGGCTTCTTCGCCTGCATCCTGACGGACGCAGCCCTGTGCCTGTTGACCACCTACGGCGTAGCGTTTGCAACCTATACGCTGTTTATCTTCGCCATCTGGCCCCCCGCCACTGTTTGCATCACGCAGATGATTTTGCGGGACGCTTACGAAGGGGTGCAGGCATCCGGCGGGAAAATCGGTATGACGGTGTCCCTTCTGTGCGGCCTGCTTCTGGTCATTTGCGTCTTTGTCCGGAATGAGGCTTTGATGACAAATGGCGTGCTGGCGAACGGCGCTGCCTTTCTGTGTACAGGGCTGTGTATCACGCTGATCGGCGTGGTGTACTGGTGCAAGCAGCTCTGGGACTGGCTGCGCCAAAAGGAAGAATGACAAAACGCAATATCCTGTAATCAATATACAGAGCGGAATCTCCCACAGGGCAATTCCGAGTGCAAAAAAGCCTCCGGACAGGAGAACTGTCCGGAGGCTTTTTATGACAGGGAACCGCTTACAGGGAGCTTCCGAAGTCGGACACGATGGCCTGACCGGTGATAGCACGGGACTCGTCGCTGGCCAGGAAGAGGAGGATGTTGGCCACATCATTTGCCATGCAGGGCTGCACCCTCAGGTCGCCATGCTTCGCCATCTGGCCGAACATATCCGGGTCCAGGTTGGCGGGGTTCATGGAGGCCACCATGGGGGTGACGATGGTGCCAGGGCAGACCGCGTTGCAGCGGATGCCGGTGCCCGCAAACCGCAGGGCGGTGTGGCGGGTGATGCCCACAATGGCGGCCTTGGAGGCCACATAGGCCGCGCCGCCATTGCCCATCACGCCGGCCACCGAGGCCACGTTGACGATGGAGCCGCTGCCGGCCTCCGCCATCTTGCTGCTGGCCGCCCGCATACAGTACATGGTGCCCTTGGTGTTGGTGTCAATGATGCGGTCCATATCCTCGGTGCTGACCCGGTCGATGGGCTTCAGACCCTCCTCCAGAACACCGGCGTTGTTCACCAGAATGTCCACCTTGCCGTAGGCTTCGATGGCCTTGGCGATCAGGTTGTCGGCGTCCTCCGGTTTGGAGATGTCGGTGGCCACCGCCAGCACTTCGCCCCCTGCCGCCTGAATCTGGGCGGCCACCTCGTCCAGCTTGGCCTTCCGGCGGGCGCTGATGACCACCTTCGCCCCTTCGCTGGCAAACAAAACGGCTGTCGCCGCGCCTACGCCGGAGTTGCCGCCGGTGATGATGGCTACCTTGTCCTGTAAACGTCCCATAATGTTGCGTCCTCCTTAAAATTTGGTTGTGTCGGTTGAAATTCTTTTGTGAAGTTTTTGACAAAATCAGTATACTGCGTCTGTCTTAGATTGTCAAGCATTTCACAAATGAATCAGGACTTGCAAGTTTAAGCGATTGTGCTGACCGCCTGCTCCAGCGCCGTTCTGTCCAGGACATAGACCCGCCCATAGGCGCACCGGACATACCCCCTGCGCTCAAATTCCTTTAACACCTGGCTGACGGTGGGCCGGGCCAGGCCCAGGCACATGGCGATTTCATCGTGGGTATAGGGCAGGCACTGGCCTGTGATCTCCTTGTCCGGGTTATCCGTTCCGGTCTCTGTCAGCAGGAAAGACGCAACGCGCTGGTATCGGTTCAGAAAGCGGAAGGAATGGAGGGAGTAGGACAGGTGATTCATCGTCTCCGAACAGTGCTGCAGCAGTTTGGTCAGAAGGTCCGGGTTCTGGCACAGGCAGGGAATCAGCTGCGGAATGGTGCAGCAAATCAGGTCCACCTCCGTGACCGCCGTGACGGTGGTGGGCCGCAGACTTTTGCTCAAAAAGGACGATTCCCCGAAGAGCCGCCCTTTTTCCACGATCTCCACCGTCAGTTCCTCCCCTTCCGGCGTGCTGAGCATGATACGCACCCGCCCGTTCCGGATGATGCACAGCGTATTGGCCACATCCCCCTCCAGATAGATCAGTTCGTTCCGGGCAAAATGGCGCAGGTAGCCCGCCTGGGAGAGCAGCCCCATTTCCTCGTTTGAAAACTTGATTTCCATGCCGTTTCCTCCCTGAATTGTCATTTATATGACATTTAAGATAGCACAACCGGGGCTATAATGCAAACAGATTCTTTGGGAGGTGCCGGTATGAAAATACTTGCTTATGAAGTGCGGGACGATGAGCGGGCGGAGTTTGACCGCTGCGCCAAACGCTTTGACGTGGAGCTGGTTCTGACGGAGCAGGTTCCGACGATGGAAAACGCCGCCCTGGCGGAAGGGTGCAGCGGCGTAACAACGCTGGGCCAGGGCAGAATAGACGCAGCCCTTTTGGACGCCTACAAGGGGATGGGGGTGCGGTGCCTTGCCACCCGCACCATCGGCTATGACCACATCGACCTGGCCCATGCGAAGGAAATCGGCCTGGCGGTGTGCAATGTCCGCTATGACCCCAACGGTGTGGCGGAATATACGGTGATGCTGATGCTCCTCTGCATCCGGCACTACAAGGCTGCCCTGTGGCGTGCCCAGGTGAACGACTACTCCCTGCAGGGGCTTTACGGGCGGGAAATGCGCTGCCTGACCGTGGGGATTCTGGGCACAGGGCGGATTGGGACCCAGGTCGCAAAAATCCTCTCCGGCTTTGGATGCCGGGTTCTGGGCTATGACGCCTGGCATGGGGCGGCGTCCCAGTGGCTGACCTATACGGATTTGGAGACGATTTATCGGGAGAGCGACATCATTACAGTTCATCTCAACCTGAACGAGGAGACGCGCCATATGATAGATGATTCTGCCATCGCCAGGATGAAGGACGGCGTGATCCTGATCAACTGCGCCCGGGGCGCGCTGATGGATACCGAAGCCCTGATTGCCGGTATCGAACAGCGGAAAATCGGCGGTTTGGGCCTGGACTGCTTCGAGCATGAGGAAGGCATTTATCATTTGAACCGCCGGGATGAAATCATCAGCAACCGGTCTATGGCCTACCTGCGCCAGTTTCCAAACGTGGTTATGACGCAGCACATGGCCTTTTACACCGACGCCGCGGTTGCCGGCATGGTGCAGTGCAGCATTGAGGGTATCTGTTCGGTGGTGGACACCGGCACCTGTCAGACCATCCTTTGAACGGAGGCGGGGCGGACATTACCGTCACCGCGCAAAACAGGCAAAAAAGCAACGCATCCGGCCCTCGCTCATAAAAGCGCAGGGTCGGATGCGTCTGTTTTGGGGGCGGCTGAAGGCCGGTTCACTTCACGGCGATCAGTTCCATCTCCATCTTCGCGCCGGCGGGCAGCTTCGCCACCTGCACGCAGGAACGGGCGGGGGGATTCTCCGGGAACCGGGTGGCGTAAATGGCGTTCATGGCGGCGAAGTCGGCCAGATCGGTCAAAAACACGGTGGTTTTCACCACGTTGGCAAAGGTCATGTCCGCGGCGGCCAGGACGCTCTCCAGGTTCCGGAACACCTGCTCCGCCTGGGCTTCGATGGTGTCCCCGGCCAGGACGCCGGTCTCCGGCACCAGCGGCACCTGGCCGGAGGTGAACAGGGTGTTCCCCGTCAGGATGGCGTGGGAGTAGGGACCCAGGGCGGCGGGGGCGTTGGCTGCGGTAACGACGGTAGACATAAGCATCAGTCTCCTTTTTCATGTGGATAGCTCTATTTTAGCACAGCGGAAAGAATTCGTAAACCCCACCTGTTATCCGCTTTCAGAGGTTCCGGCCGGTTCCTGACGGACGCCCTGGGCAAAACGGGAGCCCTCCTGTACACGGTACAGAAGGGCTCCCGTTTTGCCCAGGGCGCTTTGCGCCGCGGGCAACGATGGACTTGGACACGACTCTCCGCTGCCTCCACGTTTAGGGGCGCCTCGTCCCCTGCCAGAGCTGAATCCCGCAAATTCTGGCTATACCGGTACTAGGATGACGACCGGTCTCGGCACATACCTCTTGTCGCTGCGGACTGTTCCATGTACAGCCAGGGGCAGGCCGCCCTGTACGGGGCCTGCGCGTCCTGACCCTCTTTCCGCAGGGGAGTTTTGTACGCGATATTATGTTTATTATCCCATAAAATCCGCAAAAAGTCAATGAAAAGAAAAACAACAACACGGAAATCAAGTTTTAGGTCAAACACGCCAAAGAAACCCCTCAGTCTGGCCTTGCGTCCAGCCAGCTCCCCTTTCAGGGGAGCCAATGACGTGGTGATTTCCACAGTTTTCTTGCCTCCCCCGAAGGGGGAGGGGGACCGGCGACAGCCGGTGGAGGGGTTCCTATGCGAAACGGATTTCAAAATTGATTTCCATGAAACAACAACGCTTTGAAGTTGACGACATTGCCCTTTACGGAACGTTTGTTCTGTGCTATAATCAGATAGACCGATTTTGCAGCCTGTGGAAGGGCGGGAAAGGAAGATACCATACAGATGGTGATTATGGGTATTGACCCAGGGGTGGCCACCATTGGCTTCGGGGTCATTCAGGCGGAGCGGGCGAAAAACACCCTGATCCGCTACGGGGTCATCACGACCCCCGCCGGTATCCCTCTGTCCGCCCGGCTCCTGCAAATCCATCAGGATATGGGGGAGCTGCTGGACACCTATGCCCCGGATGAGATCGCCATTGAGGAGCTGTTTTTCAGCAAGAACATCACCACCGGCATTGCCGTGGCCCACGGGCGGGGGGTGATTTTGCTGGCGGCGGAGGAACACGGCGTCCCCGTGTTCGAATACACCCCCAATCAGGTGAAGCAGGCCGTCACCGGGTACGGGAAGGCGGAGAAGAAGCAGGTCATGCTGATGACCCAGCGGCTCCTCCGGATGCAGCAGCTGCCCCACCCGGACGACGCCGCCGACGCCCTGGCCCTGGCCATCTGCCACAGCCGGGCCGCCACCAGCCTGCTGAATACGGAGCGGGACTTTGACCCCGCCAGGTATGACACCAGATAGCCGGTTCTTCACCGGAAAACCACAAAATTTCACCTGATTATGAGGTTTTTGCCATGTTTTACTATCTTTACGGTACGGTGGCCCATATTGCGCCCTATCTGGCGGTTATCGACTGCGGCGGCGTGGGCTACGCCTGCAGGACCACCAACTTCACCCTCTCCACCCTCCACAAGGGGGAGAAGGCGAAGCTCTACACCCACCTGGCGGTGAAGGAGGACGATGTGACCCTCTACGGCTTCGCCACGGAGGAGGAGCGGAATCTGTTCCTGCTGCTGACCTCGGTGTCCGGCGTGGGGCCGAAAGCTGCGTTGTCCATCCTCTCCACCTCCGCCCCCTCCAATCTGGCCCTGGCCATCATCACCGGCGACCTGAAAGCGCTGACCGCCGCCGCCGGGGTGGGGAAGAAGCTGGCCCAGCGCATCGTGCTGGAGCTGAAGGACAAGCTGGCGAAGGAGCAGGACGCCCAGTTCCAAAAC
This sequence comes from Clostridiales bacterium, assembly GCA_021202775.1. Lineage (GTDB taxonomy): Bacteria > Bacillota > Clostridia > Oscillospirales > Oscillospiraceae > Onthomonas. The sequence goes on from JAJQCJ010000124.1 coordinate 15,516, forward strand.
GGCGGCGTCTCCCCCGCCAGCGTGGACACCGTCATTCCGGAGGACAAGCTCTCCGAAGCCGGCGCGGCCCTCCAGGTGCTGGGCTACCATCAGAATGAGATCAACGCCGCGCTGAAGGGGCTGGACGTCTCCGCCCTGACCCTGGAGGAGCTGGTGAAACAGGCGCTGAAACGCCTTGCGAAGTAAGGGGAAGGGAGGCGCACCATGGCAATCACAAACAGCGACGAGGGCGTCTTTGCCCAGGAGCCCCTTGTCACCTCCTCCCTCCTCCGGGAGGACGAGGGGGAGTACTCCCTCCGCCCCCAGCGGCTGCAGGAATACATCGGCCAGGAGAAGGCCAAGGGCAATCTGGACATCTTCATTCAGGCGGCGAAGCTGCGGGGGGAGCCGTTGGACCACGTCCTGCTCTACGGCCCCCCGGGCCTGGGCAAAACCACCCTGGCCGGCATCATCGCCCACGAGATGGGGGTCAACATCCGCATTACCTCCGGCCCCGCCATGGAGAAGCCGGGGGACCTGGTGGCGCTGCTGACCAACCTCTCCGAGAACGACATTTTATTTGTGGATGAGATTCACCGGATGAACCGGGCCATTGAGGAAATTCTCTATCCGGCTATGGAGGACTATGTGGTGGACATCATCATCGGCAAGGGCCCCAGCGCCAACTCCATCCGGCTGGACCTGCCGAAGTTCACCCTCATCGGGGCCACCACCCGGGCCGGCTCCCTGTCCGCCCCCCTGCGGGACCGGTTCGGCGTGCAGCTGCGGCTGGAGCTGTACACCCCGGAGGAGCTGGCCCTGATCGTGAAGCGCAGCGCCGGCATCCTGAACGTCCCCATTGAGGAATCCGGCGCTTGGGAGATCGCCAAGCGCAGCCGGGGCACCCCCCGCATCGCCAACCGCTTCCTCCGGCGTGTGCGGGACTTTGCCCAGGTCAAGGCGGGGGGCGTCATCACCGCCGCGGTGGCGGACGACGCCCTCAGCGCACTGGACGTGGACTATCTGGGGCTGGATGACATTGACCGGCGGATGCTGCGGGCCATCATCGAGTTCTATCACGGCGGCCCGGTGGGGCTGGAGACTCTGGCGGCCACCATCAACGAGGACGCCGAAACCCTGGAGGATATGTATGAGCCCTATCTGATGCAGATCGGCATCCTGACCCGCACCCCCCGGGGCCGGTGCGTCACCCAAAAGGCTTATGAGCATTTGCATTTGCCTTACCCCGGGGAGCAGCAGTCACTGTTCCATTAAGGGGACAGACGAAAAATATGTATAAAAACCTGACGGACAGCATGGCAGAGCGCCATGCCGTCCGCTTTTTTGCCCCGGCTGCGGGGGACTGTCATCAACTTAAAGCTGCAATCTATCTTAGGTTGAGAAAAATACCGTAACCCTACAGTCAGATTTCCACGACCAAAGGACGACAAAATTGACGCCACGTTCCGCCCGCCTTCGGCAGGGTGGAACGGGCGGCAGCTTTGGTGCGTAACAAGTTACATCGTCTCTGGCGGGATAAGCCACTTGCAGGTCGGGCGGCGCGAAGCCCAGCGGGATACGGGGAGATTCTCAAGAGGGGGGCCACAGGTTCCCCTCTTGAGCCGCCTTCTTTTGCTGCTTTTCTTGGCGGAGCAAGTTTGCGGCGTTAAGAAAATATGCCAGCGGCATATTTTTAGCCGAAAACCGCAGCCAGCTACGCTGGCAAGGGTCACTGACCGAGGAGGAGATGCTAAAAGTGATAACGCAACTGTCAGGCCCCGCCCTGGCAAGGGCAAAAACCTGTTTCCTTTCTCAATCCCTGCCTAAGGAAAACAACTCCCTGAAATGGATACCATTTCCCTCAACGCAGCCCATCCATCTCCTCGATGGCCTTCACCTGCCGGTAGAGCATGGTGTTGGCCGGGACGGGGATCCGGTGGGCCTCCGCCAGCTCCAGAATTTTGCCGGTCAGGGCGTCAATCTCGGTGGGCTGATGCCGTCGGAGGTCCTGGAGGGTGGAGCTGTTGTGGTGATAGGTGTCCGGCAGCAGCTTGCCGTAGAACTCTTTCCGGTAGTCCTCCGGCGTGGCCCAGTAGGTGACGTATCCGGCGGCGGTCATGACGGCAAAGACCTCGTCGATCAGGTCGTTCATGATGGCCACGGTGTGGGCCGACTCCCCCAGGGCCCCATAGTGTACCCCCAGCACCGCCCCCAGGGGGTTCAGGGCGCAGTTGTACAGCATTTTGGCCCACAGCGCCGCCGTCACGTCGTCCGTCACCTGGCAGGGGATGCCCCCGGCGTCAATGCACCGGGCCAGCGGCTCCAGAGGGGACACGTCCAGCCCGTACAGGCTCCCCAGCAGGATGGGGGCGGTGTGAACGGTGACGTTGGAGACGTTGGGGGCGGTGCGCTGGAAGCCGGTGATGACCCGTGCGGAGCAGACCTGCTCTTTGGAGAAGTAGTCCAGATAGGCCCCGTCGTTGCCCCAGCCGTTCTGCATCAGCACCAGCCTGCCCTCCGGCTTCAAAATCTCCCGGTGGGCGGCAAGGGCGGCGGCAACGGCGGGGTTGGCCATGGCCTTGACAGAGATCAGCACATAGTCAAAGCTGTCCGGCGGAAAGGCGCCGTAATCGTCCGCCACCGTCAGCGCGTCCGGGGGAACCTCCGCCGGGCCGAACAGCCCGGTGCGGCGGACGCCCCCGGCGGCGATGGCCTCCTTCGTGGCCCCTCTGGCGTAAAAGGATACGGTGCAGCCCGCTTGAAAGAGGGTGGCCCCCACAGCCACGCCGATGGCCCCCGCGCCGACGATCAAACAATGCATCAAACTCAGACCTTTCCCGGTTTTTAGGAACCTCTGAATAAATGGACAAGAGCGGATTGCGAGGAAATTTGAGCCAGAAAAAGGCGCAAAATTGCAGGAATCCTGACGGATTTCAAAATTTTGCAACGCATTTATGGCGCAAATTTACCGCAAGGCGCCGAAGTGCATTTATGCAGGGGTTCCTTAACTGTCATTATAATCCAAATCCGGCAGAATGGGAAGGGTCCACCAGGATTTTCCGGTATGGTTTCGCCGGGGACGGACAAACTGGGAGGGAAACCAACTGATAGAGAGGAAGTCACCCCATGTCCATGAACCTTCGCCGCCGCACCGTGGTGCGGATCATCAGCTTTTTGACCGCAGGGGTGCTGGCGCTGGCCGTCACCGTGCTGAACCAGCGCAGCGCCCTGGCCTACCAGCGGCAGCAGAACACCAATACCTACCTCCGGGCCTTTGACCAGCTGACCAGCAGCGTGGATAAGCTGGACGCCGCCCTGGAGAAGTGCGTCTACGCCACCAGCCCCGCCACGGTGTCCGCCCTGTCCGCCCAAATCTACGCCGAGGCCCTGGCCGCCCAGCAGGCCCTGGGCGAGCTGCCCTACGCCAACCTCCAGTTGGAGCAGACCGCCGCCTTTGTGGCGAAAACCGGGGACTACGCTGCCGCCCTGGCCCGCTCCGTCCTCCAAAACGACGGCTACTCCGGTGAGGAGCTGAGCAGCGTGAAGGCCCTCCACCAGGCCGCCCAGCAGTTAAAGGAGCGGCTGCACACCCTGGAGAGCCAGCTCTATGATGGCACCGCCACGTTGGAGGACGTGGAGGCCGTCACAAAACGCCTCTCCCAGCTGACGGAGGAGGGGGACGTGCTGGCGGACAGCAGCTATCAGGACATCGAGGCGGAGTTCCCGGAGATGCCTACCTTGATCTATGACGGCCCCTTCTCCGAGCATTTGCAGACCCGCACCGCCGCCATGCTGGAAGGGACGGAGCAGGTTTCCCAGGAGGAGGCCCGCGGACTGGCGGCGGACTGGCTGGCGGCAGACCCCTCTGACCTGACCGGGGAGGCGGACATGAACGGCAAACTTCCCTGCTATGTGTTCTCCGCCAGTCTGGAGGGCGGCTCCGCCACCATCTATGTGACGAAGCAGGGGGGCCAGGTGCTGGCCTGGGGCAATGGCCGGGCCGTGGGGGCGGAGACCATGGACGCCGAGCAGGGCGTTGCGGCAGCCCGGCGCTATCTGGAGATCCACGGCATCACCGGCATGGAGGAGAGCTATTTCATTGACCAGGGCAACTGCCTCACCGTCAACTTTGCCGCCACCCAGGACGGCGTCACCTGCTACCCCGACCTCATCAAGGTGGAGGTGGCCCTGGACACCGGCGCCGTGGTGGGCTATGAGGCCAGCGGCTATCTGATGAACCACACCCGGCGCACCGACACCGTTCCCGCCGTCACGGCGGAGGAGGCCGTCCGGGTTGTGTCCGGGGAGCTGGAGGTGCTGTCCCGCCAGTTGGCCATCGTCCCCACCGACGGGGAGGACGAGGTGCTGTGCTGGGAGTTCAAGTGCGAAAACGAGGAGGGCCTGCACTATATCGTCTATGTGAGCGCCGCCACCGGGGAGGAGCATCGCCTGTTCCGCCTGGTGGAGGACGAGAGCGGCACACTGGTGATTTAAGGGGCGGGGAAGCCCCGGTTTCTCCCGGATTTCAGCGGCTTACGCCACGTTTTACAGTTGCGTTTTCCAACGCACTGTGCTAAAATAACTCAGATGTAATTGTTTTGTCCCCGTTTCGCCGCCTGCGGTCCTGCTTCTGACCGGAGCGGCAGGGGACGGGGGATAGCGGCCCGGCTTTGGGCGGCTATCCTACATACATTTTCGACGGAAACACAAGCGCAGTCCCCGGCCGCCCGGCGGGATTGCAGCAACTGCGCCCCGGCGCACGGAGGTTGATTGGAACATGGAAGAACAAAAAAAGGTGATGCTGTCCGGCATCCAGCCCAGCGGCGAGCTGACCCTTGGCTCCTATCTGGGGGCCATTCGGAACTGGGCGGAGCGGGCCGACCAGTTTGACTGCTACTACTTTATGGCGGATATGCACACCATCACCGTGCGTCAAAACCCCGCTGAGCTGCGCCGCCGCACCGTTTCCCAGCTGGCGGCCTACATCGCCTGCGGCCTGGACCCGGAGAAGAACACCCTCTTTATCCAGAGCCACGTCCCCGCCCACGCCCAGCTGGGGTGGGTGCTGAACTGCTACACCATGTATGGCGAGCTGACCCGCATGACCCAGTTCAAGGCCAAGAGCGCCCAGCACGCCGAGAACATCAATGCCGGCCTCTTCGACTATCCCGTGCTGATGGCGGCGGACATCCTGATCTATCAGCCGGACTATGTGCCGGTGGGGGACGACCAGAAGCAGCACGTGGAGCTGTGCCGGGACATTGCCGAGCGCTTCAACGGCATTTACGGCCCGGTATTCAAGGTGCCGGAGCCCTACATTCCCAAGGTGGGGGCCAGAATCATGAGCCTGTCCTCCCCGGAGGATAAGATGTCCAAGTCCGACCACGACCCCAACGGCTGCGTCTACCTGCTGGACGACCCCGCCGTCATGGCGAAGAAGTTCAAGCGGGCTGTGACGGACAGCGAGACCTCGGTCCGCTTCGACCCGGTGAACAAGCCGGGCATCTCCAACCTGATGCAGATCTACGCCTGCGCCACCGGCAGGACCTATGACGAGATCGAGCAGGAGTTCGACGGCATGGGCTACGGCGCATTTAAGACCGCTGTAGGCGACGCCACCATTGAGATGTGCCGCCCCATCCGTGAGGAGACAGAGCGGCTGATGAAGGACAAGGCGTATCTGGAGCAGGTCTATACCGCCGGCGCGGAGAAGGCCTCCTATATCGCCAACAAGACCCTGCGGAAGGTCTATAAAAAGGTTGGTTTCGTCCCCAGGTGAGGGGCTGCCCCCAGCGGACACGCAACGGAAAAGAGGTGAACCGCCATCATTACCACGTTACCGGCCATCACCGCCACAGGCTGCGCCCTTCTGGCCGCCTTCCTGCTGACCCTTGCCACCACGCCGATGGCAAAATGGCTGGCCATCCGGCTGGGCGCCATCGATATGCCCGGCAAAAAGGGGACGGAATCGGAACGCCACCTCCACACCACCCCCACCCCCCGCATGGGCGGGCTGGCGATTTTCGTGGGCTGCTGTGCGGCGATCCTGCTGTTCGTGCCCATGACAGACAAAGTGCTTTATATGCTGCTGGGCAGCGTGATCATTGTGGTCCTGGGGATGCTGGATGATATTTACAACCTCCGTCCCCTGGTGAAGCTGGTGGTGCAGCTGCTGGCGGCGGGGGTGGCCGTCTATGGCGGCAACGTCATCCGCTTCTTCAGCAACCTCAGCTCCCTCTCGGACGGCTCCAACTGGAACCTGGGGACGCTGTCCGTCCCGGTGACCATTCTCTGGATCGTCACCATCACCAACGCGGTGAACCTGATCGACGGGCTGGACGGCCTGGCCGCAGGGGTGTCCACCATCTCCTCCATCAGTATGGTGATCATCGCCCTGACCTATTCCAACTACGCCGTGGCGGTGATCACTGGCGCACTGGCAGGGGCCTGCATCGGTTTCCTGCCTTACAACAGGCCACCGGCCAAAATCTTCATGGGGGACACCGGATCCACCTTCATCGGTTATATCCTGGCGGTGGCCAGTATTCAGGGGCTGTTCAAGTTCTACGCCCTGATTTCCTTCGTGATCCCCTTCCTGATGCTGGGCCTGCCCATCTTTGACATCTGCTATGCCTTCATCCTCCGCATCTGCCATGGGGAGAACCCCATGCACGCCGACCGGAAGCACGTCCACTACCGCCTCATCGACATGGGCCTCTCCAAGAAGCAGACGGTGGCCGTCCTGTACGCCGCCTCCGCCCTTCTGGGCCTGACCTCCGTGATCTGCACCACCAACGGCCTGGTGCGGGCGCTGACGGTGCTGGTGGCCGTGGGGGTGGTGGGGCTTGTCAGCCTGAAGCTGTATGTGACCCGCCTCCGGGCCATGCGGGGCCGAATGGAGGAGAGTCAGGACCGGGTCAGGCCGCTGCCTGACGGCGAAGCGGGCTCTGCCCCTTCCGGGGCCGCCGCCCGGGCGGAACCGGAGGCCGACCCTGCCGACGCCCCTCTCCGGGAGGAAACCGACGCCGACCCGGCGCAGCAGGACGGAATCGGGCTATAGCCCCATCAGCAGCACCAGCGCCAGGATGATGAGCCATTCGTCGTCCTCCGACTCCTTAAAAAGATAAATCAACACCAGCAGGAGCAGGATGTCCCCTTTGTCCAGCCTGCCCAGGCCCAGGGAATCCAGCAGCCCGCCCCCCGGACGGGGGCCGTCCCCCTGGAACAGCCCGGAAAA
>JAJQCJ010000142.1:0-12680 GCA_021202775.1 Clostridiales bacterium
GTCCACGCTCTGGCCGCCGTACTGGTTGGAGGCCACGCAGGCGATGATCTGGGTGGTGACGGTGCAGGCCACCTGGAAGCTCTTGGGGCTTTCAATCAGCTTGCCGTTCATCATGGTGCCGTTGTCCAGCATATCGCCGATGTTGATGAGGCAGCAGTTGAAGATGGGCTGAACGAAGTAGTCCGCGTCGTGGAAGTGGAGGATGCCCTCGTCGTGGGCCTTGGCAATCTTCTCCGGCAGGAGGACCCGGCGGGTCAGGTCGCGGCTGACGATGCCGGCGATATAGTCCCGCTGGGTGGAGGCCACGGTGGTGTCCTTGTTGGAGTTCTCCTCCGCCATCTCCTTGTTCTGGTTGTGAATCAGCTCCAGAATGGAGTCGTCGGTGGTGTTCTGCTTCCGGGCCAGGGAACGCTTGTAGCGGTAGATCATGTAGGCCTTGGCCAGGTGGTAGTTGGCCTTCTTGGTCAGCTCCTCCTCCACCATGTCCTGAATATCCTCCACCAGGATGCGCTCCCGCCGGAAGCACTCCTCACAGACGGCGTCGGTGATATAATCCACCATCTCCTTGGGGATGCGGTAGGCGGGGGCTACGTCCATATTGGCGTTCTGGATGGCCAGCGCGATTTTGGTGCGGTCAAACGGCACGAAGGTGCCGTCTCTCTTGATAACTTGCATGAAAAACGCCTTCTTTTCCTTTTTCTGAGTTGTGATATCCGGTCTGCTGCCGTGGTGAGGGGAGCGCCCGCGGAGCGGCGCTTTCCCGAAAAGGTCAGCCTTTGCGGGGGATACATCCCGCACGAGAAACAGTTTTACGTCAGGCCGCCCGAAGGGGCCGCGCCTAGAAAGAACAGGACTATCATAACAGATTTCCCAGAAAAAATCAATATCTTGTGGGTGACAAAAATGTAAAACACAAGAACTTGTGTTCCACAATCCGGCAAATTGCACAAAGAGGGGGAAAAGGTATCACGATAAACCGGTTTTGCCGGAGAGTGACAACATTTCCGCCGGCGGCGCATAGGATGGCAGAAAGGAGGCGGTCTGATGGCACGCGGGGAGCGGTGGAAAATTTTAGAGCAGACTGCGGACGCGCTTTCCCTGCCGCCGGAGCTGGCGCCGGGGACGCCGGTGCTGGAGCTGTACGGCAGCGGCCGGCTGAGGATGGAGAACCACCGGGGCATCATCGCCTATGGCAGCCGGGAGATCAGCGTCAGCGGCGGGAAGCTCCTGGTGCGGGTGCAGGGGGAGGGGCTGGAGCTGCGCTCCATGAGCGCGGACGCCCTGTTCATCACCGGAACCATCAAAAGTATCCAACTGGAATAATCAAACTGCGAAAAAAGACGGTGGGTGGAGTATGCAAAAATGGGTCAATTTCCTGCGGGGCAGCGCACGGCTGGAGATTTCCGGATCGTTTCCGGAGCGTTTCCTGAACGTATGCAGCGTGGAGGGGCTGGGATTCTGGAAGGCGGAGGTCCTCTCGCCCACGGCACTCAGGGTGACGGTGGCCCTGTGGGACCTGGGCCGGGCCAGACGTCTGGCGAAAAAGGCGGGGTGTACCGCCCGGCGGGTGGGGGGCGGCGGGCTGCCGGTGTTCCTCTTTTCCTTCCGCCGGAGGTACGCCCTTTTGGCGGGGCTGGCCCTCAGCGCCCTGACGGCGGCCTTTCTGTCCCGCTTCATTTTGGTGGTGAAAGTGACGGGAAATGACGCTGTGCCCGATTCCGTCATTTTGACCGAACTGGAGGAGCAGGGCTTTCATTTTGGCACCTATGGACCGTCTGTGGACCAGCGGGATCTGGCCAACCGGGTGCTGGAGGCCCTGCCGGAGCTGAGCTTCCTGGCCATCAACATCTCCGGGGTGTACGCGGAGGTGGTGGTGCGGGAGGCGGTGGCCTCGCCGGAGGTGCGGGACGAGGACACCCCCACCGATGTGGTGGCCGCCCGGGACGGGGTGGTGGTGGACGTGAACGCCTTCTCCGGCAGCGTGTCGGTGTCGGAGGGGGACGCGGTGCTGGCGGGGGAGACGCTGATCTCCCACCTCTCGGTGTACGAGCCGGCGGAGTGGAGCGACGGGCAGACCTTCACCGGCATCACCCACGCCAGAGGGGAGGTCTGGGCCCTGACGGAGCGCACCCTGACGGCCCAAACACCCCTCCAGGCGGCCACCGTTGACGCTTCTTCGGGCAGCAAAACCCGTTACAGCCTGCGCCTCGGGAAAAATGTCATTAAATTTTGTCAAAACAGTAGCAATTCCATGGGGAACTGTGATAAAATAAAAAAAGCGTGGTCCCTGACCCTCCCCGGGGGCATCGTCCTCCCCCTGACCTGGGAGGCGGAGACCATCATGCCCTACAGCGAGGCAGAGACTGCCGTCTCCGCCGCCTCCGCCGAGACCTGGCTGAAAGCACGGCTGGAACGCCGGCTGGCCGCCATCCTGGGGGAGGGCCAGGCGCTGAGCAGCAAATGGACGGTGACGGAGGAGGAAGGCGCCCTGACGGTGACGCTGGAGGCGTCCTGCCTGGAGGACATTGCAAAGGAAGAGCCTGCGGCGGAAGAGACAGAGCCGCAGGAGGAAACGGAGTGAACCCATTTGATAGAACAGCGGGTCAGCCTGGAGCGGATGGAATATGCCGCCGGTTTGTTTGGCAGCTTTGACGAGAATATCCGGCTGGTGGAGCGGGAGCTTTCCGTACAGATCACCATCCGGGAGGAGGAACTAAAGGTCAGCGGCGAAGGGGAGCAGGTGCTGCTGGCGGTCAAGACCCTGGAGGGCCTGTTGAACCTGCTCCAGCGGGGGGAGCCGCTGAACGAGCAGACCATCCGCTACGTGATCTCCCTGGCCCGGTCGGGTCAGGAGGACAAGGTGAACGAGCTGGCCAAGGACGTGATCTGCGTCACCGCCTCCGGCAAGCCCATCAAGGCCAAGACCGCCGGGCAGAGCGCCTATGTGAAGGCGGTGCAGAGGAACACCATCACCCTGGGGGTGGGCCCTGCCGGCACCGGAAAGACCTATCTGGCGGTGGCGGCGGCGGTGGCCGCCTTTAAGAGCAGGCAGGTGAACCGCATCATCCTGACCCGCCCGGCGGTGGAGGCCGGGGAACGGCTGGGGTTCCTCCCCGGCGATTTGCAGAGCAAGGTGGACCCCTACCTCCGGCCCCTGTACGACGCCCTCTTTGAAATGCTGGGCAGCGAGACCTTTGAAAAGTATCAGGAGCGGGGGAACATTGAGGTGGCCCCCCTGGCCTATATGCGGGGCCGGACCCTGGACGACAGCTTCATCATCCTGGACGAGGCCCAGAACACCTCGAAAGAGCAGATGAAGATGTTCCTGACCCGGCTGGGCTTCGGCTCCAAAATCGTCATCACCGGCGACATCACCCAGATCGACCTGCCCAAGGAGACGGCCTCCGGTCTGAAGGAGGCCATGCGGGTGCTGCGGGGGGTGGAGGACATCGCCATCTGCCGCCTCACCGGGGAGGACGTGGTGCGCCACGCCCTGGTGCAGCGGATCATCAAAGCCTACGAGCTGGACGAGAAGCGGGCCGCCACGGAACACAAAAAACATCAGGAACGGTGAAAAAACATGGAACATGACATTTTGTTATCCTCCGATGTGGAGGGCTTTCCCTATGAGGCGCTGCTGAAGCGCTGCATTACGGCGGCACTGGAGGCGGAGGGTGTGGGCGTCCCCTGCGAGGTGGACGTGCTCATCACCGACGACGCGGAGATTCACCAGATCAACCTGGAGCAGCGGGGGGTGGACGCCCCCACAGACGTGCTGTCCTTCCCCATGTTCTACTTCACCCCCGGCACCCCGCCCACCGAGGAGGACGCGGAGCTGGACCCGGAGACGGAGCTGCTGCCCCTGGGAGATATGGTGATCTCTTATGAGCGGGCGGCGGCCCAGGCGGAGGAGTACGGCCACAGCGTGGAGCGGGAGCTGGGCTACCTCAGCGTCCACTCCGTGCTGCACCTGTTGGGCTACGACCATATGGACGGGGAGGACGGCCCCATGAAGCGCCAGATGCGGGCGCGGGAAGAGGCAATCATGACAGGCGTCGGCATGCCCAGGGAATAAAACCGGGAAGCTGCGGGCAATCTCAATACGAAAGGACAGAAATCATGGACAAGGAAACCAAGCTGAACAACGAGACCGAACTGGACGAGGCTGAGCTGGACGAGAAAGCGGAGCCCCTGACGGAGGAGGACGCCCCGGAGGAGGCCACCCAGGCCCTGACGGAGACCGGGAACGAGGAAGAACCGGAGGACGAGGGCGAAGACGAGGACGACGAGGCGGAAGAGGACGAGGACGGCGACGAAGACTATGAGGACGAAGACGAGGACGCCCCTCTGGCCGTCTCCACAAAGACGGTGATCGACAGTGAGCTGCTGGACTTCATCCTCAAGGTGCAGCTGCGCCAGGCGAAGAAGAGCACCCGGCGGAACCTGCTGATCGGCATCATCGCCGCGGCGGTGGCAGGCATCGGCTGCCTGATGTACGGCCAGGATCTGGCCGGGTGGATTCTCTGGATCGCGGCCCTGCTGATGTTCCAGTCCTATTGGAACAGTAGCGAGCGCAGCGCCCGGAAGCGGCTGCAAAAGTCCGAAGGCCAGGTTTGGGACTACACCTTTGGCGAGGACGGCATCCATGTGGGCGCCAGCCTCTCCGCCCCCTGCATCACCTGGGGCACCGTGGCCAAAGCGTGGCTGGAGGACGGCTACTATGTCCTTGAGGTGAAGAACAGCGACGTGGTGGTGAAGGCGGCCAACCTGACGGAGCAGGAGCGCAACACCGTGGAGCTGCTGATGCTGGAGCACGTCACCGACTGCCAGCTGTAAAAAGGAGCGGAGCAATGACCATACATTCGGAAACCGTCATTGACGAGGCGGTGGTGCAGAAGCTGGCGGAGATCTCCGTGGAGCGGGAGAACGGCAAGTATCCCCACAGGCGGCTGCTGTTAAATCTGCTGTCCGTGGTGCTGCTGGGGCTGGCGGCCTGGTACATCTGGTCTTGGTTTGACAGCGGAATGTCGGACGATTTGAACGGCAACCCTCTGGTGACCATCATGCTGGTGGTGATGAGCGGTACGGTGCTGTTTTATGCCAACAGCGACCCCATGAAGAACGCCGTCGTCAAGCTGCGCAAGAGCCTGGGCACCCACTGGTATTACGACTTTGGGGAGGACGGCATCCACGCCTCCTATGACGGGGAGGACGGGGTCTTCGAGTGGGACACCGTCACCAACTGGTGGGAGGAGAACGACTTCTTCTGCCTGGACGTCACCGGCAACCCCATCGTGGTGCCGAAGAAGCAATTCAACATGAAGCAGCGCAAGGCGCTGCGGGAGCTGCTGGACGCCAACGTGCGCATCCGCACCGAGGAAGAGGTGAAGGCGGAGCGCAGGGCGGCAAAGCGGAACAAAGGAAAGAACAGGGAATCATAACGGTATGGAAATTAAAAAGTCAGGTATTATCACCATTGTCGGCCGGCCCAACGTGGGCAAGTCCACCCTGCTGAACGCCCTGGTGGGGGAGAAAATTGCCATCGTCAGCCACAAGCCCCAGACCACCCGGAACCGCATCTGCGGCATCGTCACCAGAGGGGACAAACAGTTCGTCTTTACCGACACGCCGGGCTTAAACAAGGCCCGGAACCGGCTGGGAGAGTATATGGAGGGGGTCGTCCGGGCCTCCATCAACGATGTGGATGCGGCGGTGCTGGTGGTGGAGCCGGTACCCGCGCCGGGGGAGCAGGAGAAGGAGCTGATCCGCCGCATCAAGGCCATTGGCGTCCCCGCCGTGCTGGTCATCAACAAGGTGGACACGCTGGAGCAGAAGGAGAAGGTGCTGGAGGTCATGGCCGCCTATCAGGCCCTCCATGACTTTGCGGACATCGTTCCCCTCTCCGCCCTGAAGCGGGACGGCGTGGACGAGCTGCTCCAGGTGCTGGAGCGGTTCCTGCCGGAGGGGCCGGAGCTGTTCCCCCAGGATATGACCACCGACCAGCCGGAAAAGCAGGTCATGGCGGAGATTCTGCGGGAGAAAATGCTGATGAATCTGAACCAGGAGATCCCCCACGGCACTGCGGTGGAGATCACGAAATTCTCCCAGCGGGACAGCGGCATCATCGACTGCGAGGCCACCATCTACTGCGAAAAGGCCAACCATAAGGGCATCATCATCGGCAAGCACGGGGATATGCTCAAGCGCATCTCCACCGCCGCCCGCAGGGATATGGAGCGGTTCATGGGGGAGAAGGTGTTCCTGACTACCTGGGTAAAGGTGAAGGAGAACTGGCGGGACGATCTGACGGCCGTTCAGAACTTCGGCTATCGGGACGAGTGAACCGGAGGGCGGCCGCAAAAGTTTCCAGCCATAGGCCGCCCCCTTCTGCGCACCCTAAAGGCAGCGGGAGGGGTGACTATGCTGGATACGCAGCAGAGCTGGAAGCTGTTCCTGGCCACCGGCTTGCCGGAGGCCTATCTGTATGCCAAGCAGACGGAAAGGGTGGAAGGGTATGCGGCAGGTGGTACACGGAATCGTTCTGAGAGAGGTTGCGTACAAGGAGTCGGACAAGATACTAACCGTTTTGACCGATAAAAACGGCCAAATGACGGTTTCCGCCCGGGGCAGCCGGAAGAAGGGCGGCGGCATCTCCGCCGCCGCCCAGCTGCTGGTCTGGTCGGAGATGACCCTCAGCGAGTACCGGGGCCGCTGGACGCTGTCCGAGGCCGCCACGGAGCGGGAGTTCCGCCGGGTGCGGAGCGACCTGGAGCGGCTGGCCCTGGGCAGCTACTTTGCGGAGCTCACCGAGCTTCTGACGGAGGAGGGCCTCCCCAATGAGGAGATGCTGGCCCTCCTGCTGAACAGCCTCTATGTCATGGAGGCCACAGACCGGCCTCTGCCCCTGGTGAAGGCCACCTTTGAGCTGCGGGCCATGTGTCTGTCCGGCTACCGGCCTATGCTGGAGCGGTGCGCCGTCTGCGGACGGGAGCAGCCGGAGGAACCGGCCCTCCAGCTCCGCTCCGGCCTGCTCCATTGCAGGCGCTGCCCCCTCCCCACAGAGGACGGCGTGTCCGCGGCCCTGGACGGGGCGTCCCTGGCCGCCATGCGCCATGTGGCGGGCTGTGAGAAGAAAAGGCTGTTCTCCTACCGGCTCAGCTCGGAGGCCCAGGCCCGGATGAACCGGGCCTGCGAGTCCTTCCTGCTGACCCAGATGGAGCGCGGCTTCCGTACATTAGAGTTTTATCGGCAGGTCGCCCCGCAGGATGAAACAATATCGTAGATAAAACAGACGGTATCGTGCGTTTGCAGGGCGCAAACGAGGAAAAAGAGGTATGACAGACTTATTTGAAAAATCCATCCGCACCCTGGAGCTGCCCCGGGTGCTGGAGCTGCTGGCGGACCAGGCGGTCAGCGCCGACGGCAAGGAGCGGTGCCGCGCCCTGCGCCCCTCGGTGGAGGAGGCAGAGGTGCTTCGCCTCCAGGCGGAGACCACAGCGGCCAGGGACATGATGGACTTAAACGGCCCCCCGGCCCTGGCCAACGTGAAGCCGGTGGCGGCCTCTCTGCAGCGGGCCGATCTGGGGGGCAGCCTGAACCCCAGGGAGCTGCTGGACATTGCGGCGGTGCTCCGCACCGCCCGGGACGTGGCGGGCTATGACGGCGTGGGGGAGAAGCCCACCGTGCTGGACGGCCTGTTCCGCTCCCTCCGGGTGAACCGGTACCTGGAGGACAAAATCTTCGGCGCCATCCTCTCCGAGGAGGAGATCGCCGACAACGCCAGCCCGGAGCTGGCGGACATCCGCCGCCACATCCGCCTCACCACCGGCAAGGCCAGGGAGGTGCTGCAGCGGCTCATCTCCTCCAGCGCGGTGAAGTATTTGCAGGAGCCCATCATCACCATCCGGCAGGACCGGTTCGTGGTGCCGGTGAAGGCGGAGTTTAAGAGCAGCGTGCCGGGGCTGGTGCATGACGTATCCGCCACCGGCTCCACCTATTTCATCGAGCCCATGGCGGCGGTTCAGGCCAACAACGAGCTGCGGGAGCTGCTGACCAGGGAAGAGGTGGAGATCGCCCGCATCCTGGCGGCCCTCTCCGCCGAGGCGGCCTCCTTCCAGGGGGATATCCTGCTGGATTATCAGCTTTTGGTGGATCTGGATGTGATCTTCGCCCGTGCCAAGCTCAGCACCCGGATGTGGGCCATGGAGCCGAAGCTCAGCGGGGACGGCAGCTTCTCCTTTCAGAAGGCCCGGCACCCCCTGCTGGACCCCAAGACGGCGGTGCCCATCGACCTGCGGCTGGGCAGCGACTTTGACGCCCTGGTGATTACCGGCCCCAACACCGGCGGCAAGACGGTGACGCTGAAAACGGCGGGGCTGCTGACCCTGATGGCCCAGTGCGGCCTCCACCTGCCGGTGTCCGACGGCAGCACCTTCGCCGTGTTCCGGGAGGTGTTGGCGGACATCGGGGACGAGCAGTCCATTGAGCAGTCCCTCTCCACCTTCTCCTCCCACATCACCAATGTGGTGAAGATTCTGGAGGAGGCGGACGACCGGACGCTGCTGCTCTACGATGAGCTGGGGGCGGGCACCGACCCCGTGGAGGGCGCGGCCCTGGCCGTGGCCATCATCGAGGAATCCCGGTCTCTGGGGGCGAAGCTCATCGCCACCACCCATTATGCGGAGCTGAAACAGTACGCCATGACAACGGACGGCGTGCAAAACGCCTCCTGTGAGTTCGACGTGGAGACCCTCCAGCCCACCTATCGCCTGCTCATCGGCCTGCCGGGGAAGTCCAACGCCTTCGCCATCTCCCGGCGGCTGGGCCTGCCGGAGCATGTCATTGACCACGCCATGGCCCGGATGGACAGCCAGAACATCCAGTTTGAGGATATCCTCTCCCAGCTGGAGGGGCAGCGCCAGAAGATGGAGGCCGAGCGCCGGGAGAGCGAGCGGCTGCGCCGCCAGATGGAGGAGGACGCCTCCGCCTCCGCCCGGTACCGGGAGAAAATTGAGGAGGAGCGGGCCAAGGTGGTGGACAAGGCCAACGCCGAGGCCCGGCAGATTCTGGCCGATGCCCGGGCAACCTCCAACGTGGTGTTCCACGAACTGGACAACCTGAAAAAGCGCCAGCGTCAGGGCCAGCAGGACTGGCAGAACGACAACGAGGAACGGGCCGCCCTCCGTCGGAAGCTGAACGAGGCGGAGTCCGCCCTGGGCCAGGGGGCGTCCCTGCCGGAGCTGCCCGCCAGCCGCCCGGCGGTGCAGGGGGACACGGTGGAGCTGGTCAAGACCCACACCAGGGCCGAGGTGCTGGCCGTGAACAAGGACGGCACCCTCCAGCTCCAGGCCGGCATCCTGAACATCACCGCGAAACAGGGGGACGTCCGTGTGGTGGAACAGCAGAAGCAGGGGAAGCCCAAGCGCCCCGCCGGTCAGGTTCACGCCACCATCCACGCCGCCCCCAGCCGTCAGGAGTTGGATATCCGGGGCATGACGGCGGACGAGGCCCTGGCCGTGGTGGAGCAGTACCTGGACAATGCGGTGATGGCCCACCTGACCACGGTGACGATTATCCACGGCAAGGGCACCGGGGCGCTGCGCTCCGCCGTCCAGCAGTATCTGAAAACCTGCAAGTATGTGAAACGCTACCGCCTGGGCCGCTACGGCGAAGGAGAGACCGGCGTGACGGTGGTGGAGCTGAAATAAGTTTTTTTCATGGAAACCGGGCTGGGCAGCGGAAGGCTACACAGCCCGGTTGATTTTTTACGTCCTCCGGCGGATGGAATGGCAGCAGCTTCGGGAGATTGACAGGGAGGCAGCACCACCTACCCCCGCATCCTGCCCACGGTGCCGATCAGCCGCCTGGCGATGTTGGAGAAGGCCGCGCCGATCATCAGCCCCAGGGCGATCCCCCCGGCCACCAGGAGGGTTTCCACCCCCTTGGCGGCGGCCAGGGTCAAATCCCCCTGAATCATGTAGTAGGCGGCGTAATAAATCCCCGCGCCGGGCACCAGGGGGAAAATCCCCGGCAGCAGGAACATGGTGGAGGGGGCCTTCAGCTGAATGGAGAGCACCGCCGACACAATGGCCAGCACCGTGGCCGCCGCCACGGACGCCACCGCCGGGCCTGCCTGATACTCCGTGGTGGCGATCAGATACACCACCCAGTCCACACAGCCGCAGAGGGCGCAGGCCCCGTAGAACCTCCTGGGGGCGTGGAACAGCACCGCAAAGGCCCATACCCCCACCATGGCCACCAGAAACTGCGTCATCACAGGAACCACCCCCCGATCCAGTCTGTCAGCATCAGCCCCGCCGCCACGCCGCAGGCGATGCAGACGCCGCCCATCAGGGCGTCCAGCATATGGGTGACGCCGGCCAGATAGTCCCCGTTGAAGAACTCCCGGATGGCGTTGGTGAAGGACACCCCCTGCACCAGAGGCATCAGGCAGCCGATGACGATATAATCCCGCCCCAGGGTGGGCACAAGCCGGGCCAGCCCCGCCGCGCACACCGTAATCAGCAGCCCGCCGCCCATACCGGACAGCCCCCGCCGCAGATGGGGCCCCACAAACAGCAGGAAGTATTGCACCGCCACGCCGATGGGGACGGCGGCCAGGGCGTCCTGCCAGGAGCCGCCGAACAGGAAGGCGAAGGCCCCGCTACCCACGGCGCAGGCGAACACCTGGAGCAGCGTCCGCTCCGGCGGAATATCCAGGGACTCCACCAGCCGCAGCGCCTCCTCCGGCGTCATGGTTCCGGCCTCGATGGCCCGGGAGATCCGGTTTACCTCGTGAATATAGCCCAGATGTACGCTGCCCAGGGGGACGTGGCGGACAAAGCTCCCCTCGTCCTCCCGCCCCTCGTGGACGGTGGCGAAGATGCCGTTGGCCACCACGTAGACGTTGCCGTCCTCCACGCCGCAGGCGCGCATGATGCGGAGCATGGTCTCCTGCACCCGGTAAATCTCCGCGCCGCTTTGCAGCAAAATTTTGCCGGACAGCCCGGCAAGGTCTAACACCGCTCTGCTATCCATCTCTCTCCCGCTTTCGTCTGTTTGGTTGCCGTCCCGCCCCGGCGGGCATATCCCCGCCGGGGCAGGCATAGGATGTCCCAGCGGGGATTCCCGCAGTACGGGGAAAGAGGGCAGCTCAGTGGCTGAAAAACAACAGGGCAGGCGGGCGCTGCGGGTCTGGCGTCTGCCGCGGCAGGGGGTGACAGAGCCGATCCTGGTGCTGGGGTGCGCCTTCCTGCTGGGGGCGCTGTCCGGCTGCTTCGCCGCCTACCACATGGACGGGGACGGGCAGGCCGCCCTGGAAACCTACCTCACCGGCTACACCGGGATGTTGCAGGCCCGGGGCGGCGGCTCCGGCTGGGGAGCCCTGCTGTGGCGGGTCGTCCGGCTGCCTGCCGCCGCCGTACTGCTGGGGCTGTGCCCGCTGGGGTTCCCCGCCCTGCCCCTGCTGGTGGGGGTCAGGGGGTTCCTGTTCTCCTTCGTGGTGTCCGCCTGCGGCTGCTGCGCCGGGCCGGAGGGGGTGCTGGCGGCGCTGCTGCTCTTTGGGCTGGCCCAGGCCGCCTCCACCGCTGCGCTGCTGTTCATCGCCATCCCCGGCTGGGGAAACGCCCGGAACCTGGCCCTGGCCCGGGGCGGCAGAGGAACCGGGTTCCCCGTCAGGGGGTATCTGGTCTGGTGCGGCCTGTGCCTGGCGGGGGCGCTGGCGCTGACCGCCCTGTGCCACCTGCTGAGCCTGGCCACGGTGGACTTCACCGCCGGTCTGCTGGGATGATTTCTTTCACGGTCAGAACCCCGTCCGACACGGTGAAGCGCACCTCCAGCCCGGCGAAGGTGAAGCCGTACACCCGGGCGGCGTCCTTCTGATAGGAGGGCCGGGGTCCTGGGCCAGCACCCCAAGCAGCCCCTCCCGCTTCTCCGGGGGAAGCTGTTCCAGCAACTCCGGCGGGCAGTCCACCGTCAGCTCCCGTTCCCAGGGCCGGGCCGCGAAGCCCCACACCGCATCGGGCTGACAGTCGGCGTAGGGCAGGTAGGGCTTGATGTCAAAGATGGGGGTGCCGTCCATCAGGTCCGCCCCGGAGACATGGAGCACCGGCCCCTCCGGGGTGTCCGGTTCCACCCCCTCCAGCCGGACGCAGGACAGGCCGATGGCGTTGGGCCGGAAGGGGGAGCGGGTGGCAAAGACGCCCATCCGGGTGTTGCCCCCCAGCCGGGGCGGCCGCACCGTGGGGGACCAGTCCTCCCGCACCGTCTGGGAGAACTGCCAGATTAGCCAGATGTGGGAAAACCCCTCCAGCCCCCGGAGGGCCTCCGGCACCCGGCACTCCGGGGTAAAGACAATGCGGCCCTGCAATGCGGGCACCAGGCCGCTCTGCCGGGGGATGCCGAACTTGGTGGCAAAGTCGGTGTGAATGTGGGCGATGATGTGCATGGTGACGGTGGACGGTTCTGACATGGGGGAAATCCTCCTTTGGCTCATTTGTTGCCTGTTGCTCCATCATACCACCGGCAGCGGTGTTTTTCAATCACTGTTTTCCTCCATAAAAAGGCGTGGCGGCACAGTTGTGGCGCCCCCCCCGTGGGGGGGTTTTGTTGGGGAGCCCCATGGCCCCCCCCCCCGCGGCCTATATTTAGCGGGGGGCAGGGTTGGCGGGGGGGTGGACCCG
>JAJQCJ010000142.1:12690-22420 GCA_021202775.1 Clostridiales bacterium
TTTGTTTTTTTTGTTGGGTTGTTTTAACAATTCCCCGTGTGGGTGTTTTTTTTTAATTTATTTTTTAAATATTTTTTGGGGGGTGGGCTCCTTGGCCCCCCCCCACGCCGGTTGCGCTTTTTCGTTGGTCCGCCCTATGCCAGCCCCGCCCTGGCCATATAGTCCTCGGTGGACAGGTTGGCCGGGCGGTTGAACCGTCCCAGGGAGAAAAGTTGGGCGGGGTCAGAGGTCAGATAGTTGATGTGTTCCTCACAGGTCAGGGCGGCGGTGAAGCCCAGCGCTTGTAAGACCGGCAGGGCCTCCGGGCAGGTGGCCCCGTAGGGATAGGCGAAGGTGGTGGGGGTGACGCCGCTGCGCTCCTTCAAGAGGGTTTGCAGCCGCTCCAGATCCGCCCCCAGCGCGGCCTGATACTCTGCCTCCGTCTCGCCGGGGGCCCGCCCGGCCCCCTTCCGGCCACCGTCCAGATTGTGCAGGTCGTAGGTGTGGCTGCCGATCTCCACCCGGCCGGAGGCGGACAGGGTGCGGATGTCCTCCCAGGTCAGATAGGCGTAGTTGGGGTTGGGGTCGGCCTCCGCGATGGCCCGTTCCGTGTAGCTGCCCACCACGGAGACCACCGCCTTCATATCATAGTCCTCCAGCAGGGGCAGCACCGTGGTCAGGCTGTTCAGAAACCCGTCGTCCAGCGTCACCACCACCGGCTTCTCCGGCAGGGGAACGCCCTGGGCAACATAGGCCACCAGGTCGGACACGAACACCGTTTCATACCCGTGCTCCTTCAGCCAGGCCAGGTCGCCTTCAAACTGTTCAGCGGTCAGGCAGTAGTCGTTGTCCCGGTAGTACCCCAAAATGCTGTGATACATAAAAATAGGCACCGCCGCGCGGGGGGCCTCCTTCGACTCCCCGCCGTCGGCCAGCGCCTGCCCGGACAGCGTCCACGCCGTCAGGCAGGCACACAGGGCCAGACACAGCCGCCGGCTCCACAGGTTTCGTTTTCTGCTCACAGGTTTCACTCCCCAGACGCCGCAGCCGCGGCGTTTCCTTTTGTTTTGGTCAGCGGGAGTAGTATGCCCCGTTCCTCCGGGGGGATTTCCGGAAATATTTGCAAAAAAATGCTTCGATGACAAAAGCGGCATCGAAGCAACCAGCGTTTGCAAAAAATTTTACGACACAATCCACCCTGCATTGAGGAGAATAACGTATCCTTACAGTCAGATTTCATCGACCAAAAGATAACAGAAGTGCCGCCACGTTACGCCATCGGCGGAACGGGCGGCAATCCTCGCCAGCCACCGTCGGCGGCAGCTTTGGTGCGTAACAAGTTACATCGTCTGTTGTCTGATAGACCACTTACAGGTCGGGCGGCGCGAAGCCCAGCGGGACACAGGGGAGGTCCTTAGGAGGGGACGCACAGCAGCCACTCCTAAGCCGCCCTCTTTCCCCCATTTCTCGGCGGAGCGAGAAATGGGGCCCCCGGAGGGAAAAGCTTGCTTTCTTCAAAAAAACTTTATCTGAGGAAAAGCTGCAATTTTGAAATAGCTTTCATTCCCCCAGCAGCCGCCGGCTCAGTACCATATAGTGCTGGTACAGCACCCCGAACCGATGCCGGTACCGGGGCTTCCAGGGCTTGGCCCTGCCGCAGAAGTGGAGGATGGCGGTGTACTGCATCACCCACTCCACGGTGGACTCCCCGCCGCTGCGGAGGTAATAATCCCGAAACTTCCGGGCGTCATAGTTCCAGAGGTAGTCGTCCACCTCCAGCGTCTCCCGCCCGTAGAGGCAGTTCAAAATGTCCTGATCGGGCAGCACCAGGTCGTCGGCGTGTTCCCGGGCGTACTGGAACACCTCCTCCGGCTGAACCTTCCTCCGGCACTCGTCCAGGTCAATGACCAGCACACCGGAATTATAGTACTTATGCTCTGTGCCCAGGCGGAGGTTGTTCACCGTGTTGCTCAGCTCCGTCTTGTGGGTGTGTGCCGCCGCCGCGAACATCCTGCCCTGCAAATCCAGCGTCCACAGGGAGCGGACAGGGTTGATGACCAGCAGATCCGGGTCCAGGTACAGCACCCGTTTCAGCGTCCGGGGCAGCAGCTGCCCCGCCAGCAGGCGGTAATACATCTCCTGAGGGTAGCGTTTGGACACCGGGGCCTCCGCAAACAGCGCCTCATCCACCACCACCGGGTGCAGGCAGTAGCGCAGCGGGCGAAGCTGCTCCGCCAGCCGTTCCAGCGCCTCCTCCGGGATGGTCCGGTGGAGCAGGTACAGTTCAACAGGCTGGTTCGGGTCCGTCAGGTACAGGGAGGTCAGCAGCACCCGCAGTCTTGGCAGGTAGGCTTCATCCAGGGTGACCAGAATATTCATGGGTGACAGTTCTTCCATCGGTTTCCTCCGGCTCAAAACTTATCTGCAAATCCGGCGATCAGCAGCTCCGGCACCAGCCACAGCCCCAGGAAGGTCAGCAGATTGACGGCGGACAGGGAGGCGAAGGCCAGCTGACTGGTCAGATAGGTGGCCATCAGAATCCCCACCACCGAGGCCAGCAGGGCAAGCACCGTGTTGAGCCGCACCAGGCTGCACAGCCGCCGCCCGCCCACGATGGCGTCGGAGAAGGCGCCCAGGCCCTCCCGCAGCAGCAGCGCACCCAGCACCTCGTTATGGGTCTGGCCGGGCTGGGACAGCTCCCGCCGCCGCTTGATGGGGGGATATTCCATCTGGTCAGCGGGGAGGTCATACCGCTGGAGGGTGCCGGGGGTGATGTTGAAGTCCCGGGTGGCCAGCACCGGCGACACGCCGGAGCGAATCAGCTCCCGCAATGCAGGCTTTACATAGTGGGAGGGGTTGTAGTCCAGCTTGAACATTCCCACAATTTGCCGGTTGATGACGCAGTACACGGCGGAGCGCACCCGGTTCCCCTCCATGGGGATGCGGTTCACCGCCAGGAAGCCGTCGGTGCCCACCAGCACGCTGTCCCCCCGGATGGTGGCGCTGAGGCCGCCGGCCTCGCTGCACTCCAGGTCGTTCACCGTGCGATAGAAACCGCCCTGCATTTTCAGCTGATCCTCAAAAATCCCTGTCAGGCCGCTGCCCGCGCTGCGGAGCAGGGAGGCGGTGCAGGCTACCACCCGCTCCTCGGACACGTTGCCATAGTACCGTATATCGGTGATGGTGACGCAGCCCGCCGGGAACAGGTCTTCGTCCTTGATTAAAATATTGGCCTGGCCGGACATGCTGGCCGCGCCGTCCCAGCCCGCCAGCACCGCACCGAAGCGGTCCAGGCGGCGGGTCACCCGCAGCAGAGGCTGGCCGTAGATCAGCAGGGAGGACACCGGCGACGCTGCCACCAGCACGGTGGACAGGCACCACAGCAGCATGCTCCGCTCCCCGCTGTGCACCGTTGCGCCGACGGCCAGCACCACCGCCCCGATCAGCAGGAACGGAACGACAATGCGGCAGATTCTGGTGGAGCCGTCCATGCTCTGAATCTGGCTGCCGAAGCCCTGTGTGGAGCCGGCCTCCTTGTCAAAGGCGGGGGCGCCGTCCCACTTGTCCTCGTCCAGCGTGACACGGTAGGGCTCCGCCGTACCGGAGACGGTGCGGCAGGAGATGTAAAGGGCCTTTTTCCGGTCATAGGCGCCCCACATGGCCCCAAACAGGCTCAGAGCGGCCAGGCCGGCCAGGGGCAGGGGCCCTTCCCGCCCGACCACAGCGTAGAAGACGCCGTCCAGCAGTGTGGCGATCACCGCCGCCGCCGTCAGGGTGTGGAGGCCGGTGCAGCGCCGCACCGGGGCGCTGAGCCCCAGCCAGAGCACATCCAGCCCCAGCACGGCGGCCATAGCCAGCCCCCAGGTCAGGCAGAGGGCCAGCACTCTGGGCTCCTCCGCCAGCACAGCGGGCAGCGGCCAGCCCAGCTCCTGGGCCAGGGCCAGGCCGATCAGCAGGACGGCGATGACCAGCACCATCCACACCCGCCTTCCCAGAGAATCCAGCCCGGTGCGGTACCGCTGGGCCAGATCCTCTGCGCTCAGGTCGGGGGCTGCCGCCCGCTGCTTCACCCGCCGGGGTTTTTTGGCCTTTGCGGGGGGAGGCGTCTCCTGGTCGGTGCCGGGGGTATAACGCTCCTCCAGGCGGGCCTGCTCGTCCTGCTTTTCGCTGCGGAACATATTGTCCGCAAAGTCGTTGGCCCTATCCTGCACCGCGTTCAGCGTCTGCTTGATGGGGTGCAGCGGGTCGGTGGGCATGGAGAGGACGTTGTCCACGTCCTCCGCCTCCTCCGGCTCCGCGGGCTGCTTTTTCCGGTGAAACAGCCGCTGCCAGAAGGTCGGCTGTTCCTCCGGCTCAATGGCCTGGGAGACCTGCTGCTGAATGAACCGCCGGGTCTCGTCCGGGTCCACCGGCTCCACCGGCTCCGCCGGGGCGGCCGACACGGGCTGCTCCAGGGGGACGTCGTCCTGCAGCCGCTGCTCGATCCGCTCCATCCGGCTTTCGGCGGCCTCCGGGGTGACGGCATCCGTGTCGGCATACTCCCGGATGATCTCATCCAGCTCATAGGCCGTTTCATTGGGCACCGCACCGGTGTGCATCATCTCTTCCACATCGTTCAGTTCATCCACGGTGTTCCATTTGGTTGTTTCCAGCTCCTCTTCGGGAGTTTCGGTTCCACGCTGTTCGTTCATTCCCATCAGCCCACCTTATATCAATCTCATTCCGGAGGAACGCAGTTGTCTGGCCGTTCCACGCCGTCAGCCCAGGCGCTGACGCACCGCCTCATACAGCAAAATGGCCGCCGACGCCGACGCATTCAGAGAATTGACCTGCCCCTTCATGGGAATACTGACCGTAAAATCGCAGCACTCCCGCACCAGGCGGTTCATTCCGAAGCCCTCGCTGCCGATGACGATGGCCGCCGGCCCCTTGAAGTCCGCCCGATAGAGGGGCGTCTCCCCATCGGCCTCCGCGCCAAAAATCCACACGCCCCGTTTCTTCAGGTCGTTCAGCGTGGCCGTCAGATTAGGCACCCTTGCCACCGGCACATAGCTCACCGCCCCCGCGCTGGTCTTGGCCACCACCGCCGTCAGCCCTGCGCTCCGGCGTTTGGGGATGATGACGCCGTGGGCGCCGGCGCACTCCGCCGTCCGGATCACCGCCCCCAGGTTGTGGGGGTCGGACAGCTCGTCGCACACCACGATCAGCGGCGGCTCCCCCTTCTCCTCTGCGGCCCGGAGAATATCGTCCACATCGGCATACTCCCGCACGGCGGTCAGGGCGATGACCCCCTGATGGGAGTGGGTGCGGGACATGGCGTCCAGCTTCCGCCGATCGGCGTCCACCACCACCGCGCCGCGCTCTCTGGCTTTGGCGGAGATATAGCTCAGGGTGGAGTCCGTCTCCCCCCTGGCGATATAAACCTTATCCAGCGCCGCCCCGGCCCGGAGGGCCTCCATGACGGCGTTGCGCCCCTCGATGACGCCGTCGGCCTCCGCCTCGGAGGGCTGACGGCGGGAGGGATTATCCCGCCGCTCCGGCTTCCGGTCGCCCCGGTCCTCCCGCTGCCTGCGGGGCGGGCGGCGGTCCGTGCCCTTCTTCTCCTGCGCCCCGGACGGGCGCTTTTCCTCGTTCATCCGGTTTCTTCCTTTCCAAAAAGCGGCCTGCCGGTCAGACTTCCGTATCAGGCCCTACGGAATCCATTATAGCACAGTTTGCCCCATGAAGAAAGCATAATCTGAAAAACAGCCCGCAATTTTACAGATTATTCACGGTCCATTCCTTGTATTTCTCTTATTTTTGTGGTATATTCAGAAACAAGCAGAATTTCAGCGGTTTTATCCCGGTTTCCCCGTCGCCGCAGCAGTCTTATGATGCGAGTTTCCCGGAAGAAGGTCTCACCTTGAAGAACAATAAGAACGACAAAAATAATCAAAGACGTACCGTCATCGGCATTGCCACCATCCTCGTCTGGGCGTTGGTGCTGCTGGGGGCGATCTATGCCGTCTCCGGCTCCATGTCCGACACCGGCAGCGTGGAGATTCAGTTCAGCGAGCTGATCTCACTGGTGAAATCCGACCAGGTGGAGTCCGTGACCATGGAGTCGGGCAAGTACACCATCACCCTCACCGAGGAGGGAGAGCAGGCCTGGCTGGAGAGCTATTATGCCACCGAGGACGGCACCGTGGACGTGTCCGGCATCACCATGCCCGTCCTCTACACCGCGCCGGTGAGCTATACGGACTTCACCATCCTGCTGGAGGAGCATGGCGTGGTCTTTGGCACGCCCTACCAGACCACCAACAGCGTGGTCTACTTCTTGGCCAACTATATCCTCCCCGTGGCCCTGATGGTGGGGGCCATGCTGCTGCTGTTCCACATGATGAGCAGCCGCATGGGCAGCGGCATCGGCAACGTGGGCCGCTCCAACGCAAAAATGTATGTGGAAAAGGAGACCGGCGTCACCTTCAAGGATGTGGCCGGTCAGGACGAGGCCAAGGAGAGCCTGGAGGAGATCATTGACTTCCTCCACAACCCCGGCAAGTACACCGCCATCGGCGCAAAGCTGCCCAAGGGCGCGCTGCTGGTGGGCCCCCCCGGCACCGGCAAGACCCTGCTGGCCAAGGCGGTGGCCGGTGAGGCCAAGGTTCCCTTCTTCTCCATCTCCGGCTCGGACTTTGTGGAGATGTATGTGGGCGTGGGCGCCAGCCGTGTCCGTGACCTGTTCAAAGAGGCGGCCAAAATGGCCCCCTGCATCATCTTCATCGACGAGATCGACACCATCGGCAAGAACCGCGACAACCGCATGGGCGGCAATGACGAGCGGGAGCAGACCCTGAACCAGCTGCTGGCCGAGCTGGACGGCTTCGACCCCACCAAGGGCGTCATCGTCCTGGGGGCCACCAACCGCCCGGAGGTGCTGGACAAGGCCCTCCTCCGTCCCGGCCGGTTTGACCGCCGCATCACCGTGGACCGGCCCAACCTGGCGGGCCGTCTGGCCACCCTCCAGGTCCACACCCGGAAGATCAAGCTGACGGAGGACGTGGACCTGAACAAGATCGCCCAGGCCACCGCAGGCTCCGTGGGCGCGGACCTGGCCAACCTGGTGAACGAGGCCGCCCTGCGGGCCGTCCGCATGGGCCGCCAGGCGGTGAACCAGAACGACCTGCTGGTCTCCTTTGAGCTGGTCATCGCCGGCGCGGAAAAGAAAGGCACCGTGCTGACGGAGAAGGAAAAGAAGCTCATCGCCTACCACGAGGTGGGCCACGCCCTGGTGGCCGCCAAGCAGAAGAACACCACCCCCGTCTCCAAAATCACCATCGTCCCCCACACCCAGGGTGCCCTGGGCTACACCATGCAGACCCCGGAGGAGGAGAAGTTCCTGGAGGACAAGGAGGAACTGCTGGCTGACCTGCGCACCTTCCTGGGGGGCCGTGCCGCGGAGTGGCTGGTGTTCGGCACCATGACCACCGGCGCTGCCAACGACATCGAGCGGGCCACCGACATGGCCCGGAAGATGGTCACCATGTACGGTATGAGCGACAAGTTCGGTGTCATGGGCCTGGCCACCATCCGCAGCCAGTACCTGGACGGCAGCTATGGCATGGACTGCGCCCAGGACACCGCCGCCGTGGCGGATGAGGAGATCTGCACCCTGATGAACAATGCCTATCAGGAGGCCATTGAGATTTTGAAGGAAAACCGGGATATGCTGGACAAGATCGCCGCCTATCTGCTGAAGAAGGAGACCATCACCGGCGCGGAGATGACCGCTATCCTGGAAGGGCGCGACCCGGAGCAGGCGGAGCCCTCCTCCGCCGAGCGGCGGGCACAGGCCCGCATCACCTCCACCGGTGTGGAGCCGGCGGCCCGGGTGGTGCATATGTTGGATGAAAAGCCTCAGCAGCAGCTGCCGGAGGGGGAGGACAGTGCTTCCCCGGAGGTGGGCGCCCCGGAGAACGGCAAAGAGGAATAAGGCAACCATTCAAATAACAAAACAGAACCGAGCAAGCGGGTTCGCTTGCTCGGTTTTTGTATTTTGTAGTAGGGTTGATTTTGGGGGTGCAAAGATGGCTAGTATCGTTCAACTGAGTCAATGTATGTCTCTGGCTGAATGTTAATATTGTAATCATGGATGAAATTATAATCATCGAGCCATTTATAAAACGCCTTATCATTTTCAAACTTCATCCCATTTATATCCATACGCCTTTCGAGAAAATGAAGTACCTCTGTTTTAGTCATAATGCCATCATAGATTGCATGGGTTAAAATAAGATGTCTTTCTCGCGCAGACAGTGCATCCTTCTGCGATACATTATACCCAAGCTGGCGCAAGACGCTTTCTCCTGTCCAAGAGCTGTAATCCCGATTGTAAAAGTCAGAACCGAGCATTCTTATGTCGTTTGCCAGTGGGCCAAGGATATTCCGGTAATATTCATAAGCAGAATAGCTTAACATTTTTCGCTTACAATAATAGCAATATTCAAGGTCAATTTTCCACTCTTCTCCGCTTTCGTCTTTGACGGTTGCAGTAACTTGGGTGATTGGATGATGCTGTCTGAAACAAACAATTAATCCTTTGTAAACGTACAATGTATTATTTGGTTCGAGCTGTGGCGGTTCTGTAGGCTGAAATTTGGGACTTGCTTTTATTTTCTGTGGAACTTTCCCTAGCTGTTCCGGAGCGGGCCGATGTTGTACAGCACAAAGTCGAGCGACTGTTTCATCACGAGATTTTAGCTTCATCTTTGGAACGACCTGTAGAGCATCCGGCGTGATTGTGTAGTATATGTCGGCAATAGCCCAATATTCTTTGCCGCTGATTGTGATAGATTCTCCCGAACATTTGGTGTCCATCACGGCAACAATTCTGACCATCTTATTTGGAACTCGGTACACGGGGATAAAGTATTTGGCCTTAGAAAGATAGGAGTCCAGTCTACTGGTGTCTTTTAATGTACAAATGCTACCAAGCGAGACTTTTCTGGTAAGGTATTCGTCTCTAACTGTATTCGCATCTTCCCATTCTTTTTGTATACGAGCGTTGCGAGATAGTGTGGGCTGTTCCGGTTTTGGGGCTTCCCGCTTTTGCATCTCGGCTATTTTCCTGCGGAGATAATAACGGATGGGGTTTAAATAATCTTCTCTATCCAACTTCATGTTCGGGACAACATATAGCGTTTCCAGGGGAAATTCCATCGGCCAGGAAAGCCGTGCATAATATTGCCGATAGTTGATTTTAATGATTCTGACTCCAGAGCATTCTTCCTCTACTACTGGCACAACCAATGCTGTTTTGATGTTTTCTTGCAGATGGACAACAAGAAAAAGTGCATCATCGGCCCATACCCCACGGTTTTGCGTGCAAATATCGCCAGCAGATGGAGCCTTGTACATATAGAGTCACCTTTTCATTTTCTTTTCTGTAATTTTACCACTACTTTACATAAAAGTCAATCTTCTTCCCGTTCACTTTTAGCAAATGAAACACGCACAGACGGAGCCTTCCGTCTGTGCGTGTTTTGCTGTGTATCACTGTCAGCAGCTCCGCTGCGCTGCCAGTCCTCCCGGAGGGTATGTCAACGGGTCAGTTCAGGAAGTCTTTCAGCTTTTTGGAACGGCTGGGATGGCGGAGCTTCCGCAGGGCCTTGGCCTCGATCTGGCGGATGCGCTCACGTGTGACGTGGAACTGCCTGCCCACCTCCTCCAGGGTGCGGGTGCGGCCGTCCTCCAGGCCGAAGCGGAGCTT
>JAJQCJ010000051.1 GCA_021202775.1 Clostridiales bacterium
GCCACATCCACCATGACCCTGGGCACCATGGACCCCGCCGCCCAGGCCGCGGCGGCCAAGCCCGTGGTCATTGACGAGTCCATGCTCACCGAGGCGGAGCGGAAAATCGTGGACGACTTCTCCAAAAAAATCGACATCACCGACTCCCAGCAGGTGCTGCTGTACGGCACGGCGGCCCAGAAGAACATCGCCGACTTCTCTGACCACGCCCTGGAGAGCGTGAAAAGCAAGGACCTGGGCGAGGTGGGCGAGACCCTGTCCGGCCTGGTGGTGCAGCTGAAAAACAGCGCCCCCGGCCAGCAGGAGCAGAAGAAGGGCTTCTTCCGCAAGGCCAAGGTGAAGAAAGACGAGCTTCAGGCCCAGTACGCCAGCGCGGAGAAGAATGTGGACAAAATCAGCGAAATTTTGGAGCAGCATCAGGTGGCCCTGATGAAGGACGTGGCCATGCTGGACCAGATGTTTGAGCTGAACCAGCAGTATTACAAAGAGCTGACCATGTATATCATCGCCGGGAAGAAGCGGCTGAACGAGGTCAAGACCGGCGATCTGGAGCAGCTTCGTCAGCGGGCCATCCAGACCGGCACCCAAGAGGACGCCCAGGCCTACAACGACATGGCGAACCTGGTGAACCGGTTTGAGAAGAAGCTCAACGACCTGGAGCTGACCCGGATGATCTCCATCCAGATGGGGCCCCAGACCCGCCTGCTCCAGAACAACGACACCCTGATGATTGAGAAAATCCAGACCTCCCTGGTGAACACCATCCCCCTGTGGAAGAGCCAGATGGTGCTGTCCCTGGGGCTGGAGCGCTCCCGTCAGGCCACGGCGGCCCAGAACGCCGTCACCAACATGACCAATGAACTGCTGAAGAAGAACGCCGAAATGCTGAAAATGGGCACCATCGCCACGGCCAAGGAGGCGGAGCGGGGTGTTGTGGACATTGAGACGCTCCGCAAGACCAATGAGGATCTGATCTCCACCCTGGACGAGGTCATGAGCATCCAGGTGGAGGGCCGCAAGAAGCGGCAGGAAGCGGAAGTGGAGCTGGGCAAAATCGAAGGCGAGCTGAAGGCCAAGCTGCTGGAGCTGCGCCCCTGACCTGACAAACCGTCCGGCTGATTCCCCGCCCCGTTATCCCAGGAGGGAAGGACTATGAAATTTTTGAAAAAATTCCCGGTGGCGCTGGTCATCACCGCGATCATCGTGGGGGTGAGCCTCGGCTACTCCGTCGCCGCAGCGCCGGCCAGCATGATCTCCGTCACCGTGGGGGACTGGGTGGAGGACGATGCCAACGTCCTCAGCGAGGACACTGAGGAGCAGATTCGCACCTGGAACAGCAAGTGGGACGTGGACTATTACGCCTACGTCGCCGTGGCCACGGTCAACAGCATGAAGGGCTGGGACAGCGAGGACTATTGCCTGACCCTGGCGGACAACTGGGACCTGGGCAGCAACGATATGCTGCTGGTGCTGGACATTGGCGGGGAGAACGCCTACCTGTACGAAGGAGGGAATTACGCCGACTTTGACTACGAATCCTACCTGGACACCTACCTGGCCGCGGACTTCTTCGCAGGCGACTACGACAGCGGCGTGCTGGCCCTGATGGAGGCCATGGAGGACTACTTCGCCTCCGTCAACGGCACAGCCTCCACATCCTACGACACAGGAAACTACTATTACGACGATTATTTCTACGACGACTATTACTATGACAATTCCACGAACGGAGGGTGGCTCATGGGACTGATTATTCTTATTATTCTGATCGTTATCATTGCGAACGCCATTGACCGGGTGCGTTATAACCGCTGGTACGGCATGTACGGCCATATGGCGGTGCCCCCTGTCATGTTCCGCCCCATCTTCTTCTGGAACCGGCCTCGCGGCCCCAGAGGGCCCGGCGGCTTCGGCGGCCCCGGCGGACGGGGGCCCGGCGGCCCCGGTGGTCCTGGCGGGCGCGGCCCCGGCGGGCCTGGCGGCTTCGGCGGAGGCCCCGGCGGCGGTGGGCCCCGTCCCCGTAGCGGCGGAGGCGGCCACGGCGGCAGCTTCGGCGGCGGTGGCGGCGGCTTTGGAGGCGGCGGCCACGGCGGTGGCGGCGGCTTCGGCGGCGGCGGAGGTGGCTTCGGCGGCGGGCATCACTGATGCCTCGGCCCGGACGCTGACCTGCGGCAGCGCCGCATGAGAGACAGCAACCTGACAGGCGGATGGCGTCAGCCGTCCGCCTGTTTTTCTGACAGCATCAGAGGGGGCAGAAACGATGAGAGAGGAACCGGTGGTGGGCCGCTTTGCGCCCTCCCCGTCGGGGCGGATGCACCTGGGCAACGCCTTTTCCGCGCTGCTGGCATGGCTCAGCGTCCGCAGCGCTGGGGGCAGGATGATCCTCCGGCTGGAGGATTTGGACACGGCCCGGTGTAAGCGGGCCTACTGCGACCAGATCGAGGAGGATTACCGCTGGCTGGGCCTGGACTGGGACGAGGGCGGCAGCGCAGGCGGCCCCCAATATTACCAGAGCAATCGCGGCGCGTACTACCGGGCCGCGTTGGACCATCTGGACAGCCAGGGCCTGCTCTACCCCTGCTTCTGCACCAGGAGCGAGCTTCACGCCGCCTCCGCCCCCCACCTCAGCGACGGCACCACCCGCTACGCCGGCACCTGCCGGAACCTGACCGCCCCGGAGGCGGCGGAGAAGGCGCGGCTGCGGAAACCCGCCCTCCGCGTCCGCGTGCCGGAGGAGGAGGTGGCCTTCTGTGACGGCGTTATGGGGGTGTACCGGGAGGGGCTGGCCGAGCAGTGCGGGGACTTCATCCTCCGCCGCAGCGACGGCATCTATGCCTACCAACTGGCCGTGGTAGTGGACGACGGACTGATGGGGGTCAATCAGGTGGTGCGTGGGCGGGACCTGCTCTCCTCCACCCCCCGGCAGATTTGGCTCCAGGAGAAGCTGGGGCTGCCCCATCCGGCCTATTACCACGTCCCCCTGCTGTACGGCGGGGACGGCCATCGCCTGTCCAAGCGGCAGCGTGACGTGGATTTGGGCGCCCTGCGGGGGGCAGGGGTACCCCCGGAGGCGGTGGTGGGACAGCTGGCCTGCTGGGCCGGGCTGCTGGAGAAACCGGAACCGGTGACGGCCAGGGAACTGATTTCCCTCTTTTCCTGGGACAAAGTGGGAAGAGAGGACATTCTGGTCCCTGAAACGGTCATCGGCCGTTAAGGAGCCTCTGAATAAATGCGCAAGAGCGGATTGCTAGGAAATTTGCGTCTGCGACTCGCAAGGCCTGCGGCCATTGCTCTACAGCAAGCT